>CAZKNR010000558.1:0-3061 GCA_964553925.1 uncultured Acidobacteriota bacterium | reverse complement strand
GTTTCGCTGCTCCATGCGCGCGGGGTTCCAGGGGATGTCGAAGTGGAAGAGGTCCGCGCAGTGGCCCTGGAGGTTCACGCCCTCGCGGGCGGCGTCCGTCGCGATGAGGATGCGGACGGGGTACTCGTCCGGAGGGCCGTTTCCCCCTCGCTGCACTTCCTCCCTTTGGACATTTATTATGGCGACATCCCGCCGTGGAACTGGAGGATGCGCTCGTCGGCGCGTTCCGTTCCCTGGACCGCCGTCGCGAGGAGCTGCCAGAGGTAGCGCTTGGTGTCGCCCCACTCGGTGAAGAGGATGACGCGGCGGTCGGTCCATTTGAGGGCTTTGCCTTTGCCTTGAGCGCCGCCTAATTGGACCGCGCGGCACTGGTTCTCGCGAATCCAGTCGAGAAGGGCGAGGACCTTGGCGTCGGGGGCGCCTCGGTACTGTTCGGCGAGGCTCAGGAGCTCGTTCAGGAGCTCTCGCGCTTTCGCCTCGGGTGTCGGGAGCGCTTTCGAGGCGTTCTCGATGGCCTCGGCGTCGGCCTGCTCCTGGGCGTCGTCGTCGATTCCGTACTCGTCGTCATCGGTGAGAAGTACGGCCTGTGAAGTGGTCGTATTTGCAGGGTTCGTTGCCTTCCCCACGCTTCGCGCGTGAGCCTGGAGGGTCCGGTAAAAAGCCTCGAAGCTGCTGAGAAGGCGCTTCTGGAGGTTGATGAAGACGAGCTTGGCCTTTCCCGACTTCGGCTCGACGAGGTCCCGGTACTCGCGGAGCTTCGACGAGAGAATGAGCTCGAGGGGAGCTTCCTTGTCAGGGCCTAGGGAGCGCCACTCCCCTCCTGAGTCGCGACGCTCCCAGCTTTTGCCGTGGTGGCGGAGGTCGATCTGGACGACCTTGCGCTCGGGAAAGCCCTCGATATTGAGCTTCCGCAGGTCTTCTTTGAGGCGCCGCACCATGACGGGCTCGAGCTCCTTCGTGCCGCGGACGGAGACGCCCCGCGTAAAACGCTGGGGGTCGAGAAGCTCGAGGAGCGCCGAGAAGCTGTTCGAGTGGCCGTTGTGGGGCGTCGCCGAGAGGAAGAGGCGGTTTTCGAAGCGCGGCGCCACGTCCCGGATGACCCGGGTGACGCGGGAATCGATGGCGTACTTCGTCGCCGTCGAAGGCGCCGCGGTGTGCGCCTCGTCGAGGACGAGGAGGCTTTTCCGCGCGCGGGTCCCCAGGTGCTGAAGGAGCGGGTCGCGATACTCGGGCCTCCGGAGCGTCTGGTAGGAGATGACGAAGCGCGCGTGCGTCTGCCAGGGATTGACGGCGAAGCCCCGCTCCTGCCGGCGGCGCGCCATGAAGGCGCGGTTGTAGATCTCGAAGTGGAGGCCGAAGCGGCGCTCCATCTCGTCGCGCCACTGAAGGCAGAGGGTCGCGGGGCAGACGATGAGGACGAAGTCCACTCTCTGGCGGAGGATGAGCTCCTGGAGGACGAGGCCGGCCTCGATGGTCTTTCCGAGCCCCACGTCGTCGGCGATGAAGAGGTTCGCCCGGGGGAGCTCGAGCGCCTTCCGGAGCGGCGTCAACTGGTGGGTCAGGAGCTTGATGCCGGCGCGGAAGGGCGCCTGGAAGAGTCGCCCGTCCGCGGCGGTGGTCGCGCTCCACTTCAGGGCATGGAAGTAGGCGGCGAAGTGGCGGGGCTCGTCGATCTTGGCGACGTGCCGGAGCCCATGCGCTTCGGGACTCTCGATTCGGGCGCCGAGCTCGAGCTCCCAGAGGACCTGGAGCTTCCGGCCCTGGTTGTCGTCGTCGAGACAGACGAGCTTTATTAATGTGTGCTCCCCGGGATTGGGGGGCGGGACGACGTCTTCGACCAGGTATTGGCGGTGGCGGACGCGGACGATGTCGCGTTTTTGAGGGGTTTCTTTCTGGGCCGGTGTGCCCGAGAAGATCGGCTTCGGAGCCTGGGTCGTCTCGGCGCCGGCGGCCTGGAGGAGGCGCTCGGCGAGGGCGGCGCGGGCCCGGCCGGAGTCGTCGAGGCCATGGGCTTTGCAGGCGGCACGGAGCTCGTCCCGGCCGAGGACGCGGAGGAGGCTTGGGACTTGGAGCTCGCCGGAGTCGACGAGGGAGCGGATCTGGTCGTCCTTCTTCGCCCGCTGGGCGATGGAGACTCCGAACTCTCGGCCCAGGGCGACCAGGCGGTCGCGGGTGAGGACCTCCAGAACGCTTCGCGGTGAAAGGGCTGCTGCCGTCAAGTCCGGTCTATTGTACTTGACGAACGCCTTTCGAAGCAGTCGAACGGAAAGTACACTTAGTCCTCACGAGGGCGAGAGCGAATTCGCGCGCGGCCAGGTTGCACGACCGTGAAGGATCCGCTCAGTTTCGTCCCCTGCTCTTCGACGAGCGAAAGGGTGGCCAGGGGACCTTCGCCGCGAGCCCGGGCGGGGAAGCGCAGCAAGATGACTCCTCCGGAAGCCCGCCGGTCGGCGAAAACGAGGCGTCCGAAACCCTTGTCCTCGGTCAGGAGCAGCCGGCCTGTGGCCACAGCGAGGTCAACAACTTCAGGATCCTCGGCGCGAGGCGAGATTTCGGCGACGGCGATGACGTCGTGACCGGCGCCTCGTAGAGCGCGGACGACCCCGAAATCGCAGCTTTCGTCGGCAAGAAAGCGCATCGGCTCACTGCGTCAGCCGGTGCTCTCCAAGGAAAGTGTCTCTTCGTTAGCGAGGGTGTCCGCAGCGTACGCCATGGCTGCCCTGATGTCCTCCTGAGCAAGGCGCGGATAGGCATCCATGAGGTCGGCTTCCGTTGCACCTTGGCTGAGTTTGCGCAGAATGAGCTCGACGGTGATCCTCGTGCCGCGTATGACCGGCTTCCCCAACATCACCTTGGGGTTGATTTCAACGCGAGTCGTCTCCGTCATGGTTCCTGCCTCCGCATATCTTCTTGTAGACTAACTCCAAGCTGGCTGGTCCACAATCCGACCTGGTTGGGCTTCCCAGAACCTCCGCGCGGAGAGATTGTGGCTCTTCACGGCAGCCTGCAAATGATACCCGAGGCCGAAGGTAGTGAAAAGAACAGTTGCACCGGCGACACG
>CAZKNR010000557.1:0-6846 GCA_964553925.1 uncultured Acidobacteriota bacterium | reverse complement strand
CTACTCCAGAAGTCTTTCTCTCAACCAGGTGTTGATGAGTTCCTCAGAGGAGACCCTCCTCTGCCTGGCGACTTCGCCGATGCGAGCAAGGAGGTTATCATCGATTGCGACAAGATGTCGTTTCCGTTTGATGTCGACTTCCACCTGGACTTGATGCAGGTGGTCCAGATACTCCCCCATATCATGGGTGTCGAAGTAGTCGACGACCTCATCCAGCGAGCCCCAACGAGGAAGGCTCCGCGAGCTACTTCCTGTCATAGTACTTCCTTTCTCCGGTCGCCATGTCCCTGGCGCTCAAAACCAAAGCGGCGTTCGCTGACTTGAGAATGAAGAGC
Organism: uncultured Acidobacteriota bacterium; assembly: GCA_964553925.1. Lineage (GTDB taxonomy): Bacteria > Acidobacteriota > Vicinamibacteria > Marinacidobacterales > SMYC01 > DAISKN01. The sequence goes on along the minus strand of CAZKNR010000557.1, from coordinate 6,511 downwards.
ACAGCCAGGTAGCGGCCCGCCTCAGTCGTTCCCAAGGCCATGTATACATCCTCACCTTTTCGGTGACCTTTTTCAACAAATCGAAACTGGGGCTTGTCCGTAAAGACCTCCTCGACCTCCTCGATGGAGACGCCGTGCTTTACAGCAAGCTTGTTCTCAATCTGGTCCAACCAGACGAAGCCCTCGATCTTCATGGAAAACAGCCGTAGCCACGCTTCGCGCTTGAGCGAGGCGATAGTCGTAATCCGCCCAAGCGGGTAACGCCGCGGCCTTACACCTCGTCGATACAAGACGAAATCTGCCCCGGCGATCCACCCTCGCTTTGTCGATTCAGTGGCGGGTAAGGGCGACGACGAGTCAGCCGCGCTGCAGGCCGGCGATGGATACGAGAGGAACGACCTTCTATTCGTGGGGGAGACGATGCTATGGGTCAAGAGGTGAGATTTTGTGAGCTTGGGGCACGTGGTACGATGCCGCGCAACATGCCCAACAGGGACCTCCGTTACCCCATCGGCGAGTTCCAATTCCCTGAAACGGTGAGCGCCAGCGAGCGCGACGGCTTCATCCAGCAGATCGCGGATGCCCCCGAGCGCTTGCGGGCAGCCGTTTCTGGCCTCGACCGGGAGCAGCTCGAGACACCGTACCGGCCAGGCGGATGGACCGTACGGCAAGTCGTGCACCATCTTCCCGACAGCCACCTCAACAGCTACGTGCGCTTCAAGCTCGCGGTGACCGAGGACGAGCCGAAAATAAAGGGCTACGATGAGGCGGCCTGGGCGGAGCTCGCGGACGGGAAGAACGCCTCCGTCGAGACGTCGCTAGCTCTTCTGTCCTCGCTTCACGAGCGGTGGGTGATGTTCCTCGGCTCGCTCAGTCCCGAGGAGTGTGCCCGGGGGTTCCATCATTCCGCGATCGGCCGGGTGCGCGTCGAGCAGAACATCGCCCTCTACGCCTGGCACGGACGCCACCACGTCGCGCACATCGAAGCGCTCCGAGAGCGAGAGGGGTGGCGACCAGTCTAGTGTCCAAGAAATTCTAGGCAGCGCACCAATGATCACGCTCGAGCTTGAACGTCGGGCGCTTGCGTTTCATCTGGTCAGCTGCGAGCTTCCGTGCAGCGTCCATGAGAACACTCCGGAGCTCATCCGGCAGGTCGATGGCGACGCCGACGATGGCACGAGCGAGCTTGTCGGTCGGAGGCCCAAGGTGGCGCCTGCGTCCGTTCTCAAACCGCGAAAGATGCGCAGGATCAATGCCAAGCATCGAGGCAAATTCCGCCGCTTGAATGCCTGCGTTCTTGCGAAGGAACCGCAGTTCGTTGCCCAAGAGTAGTGCCTGCCGCCCTAGAAGCTCCTTCGCGACGGCTCTATGAAGCTCTCCGAGCCGGGGGATTATCGGCACGATTGCGCCGCAACCGGAACACTCGCGCACGGTAATCCCAGCCAAGTACAGATTGTCCAGCCCGCTCAGGGCGTACTTGTACGGTTTCTCCAGAGTGGTCTTTCGTTCACTCAGGCGAGCACCGCAGCGATCACAGGGTCGTTCTCTCATCGCGACCTACCTCTTGGTGACGACATGCTGAATGTCGTTCGCATCGACAACACGCTCTTCCATCATTTCTTGCGCGTGTGTGGTGAACTCTACCGCGCCGCTGTTCCAGAGCTGACGAATTTCGACAGTGACCCGCTTGTACCCTGTGTCGTCGGGTAATGCCAAACCTGAGCCGACGGGTCCTCTTGGTCGTCTTGCTGCAGCCCCACCTAACTTGACGTATTATCAAGTCAAGCAAGGGCGGTCAAGGCGTCTTTTTCGTTGGGCTCCGGCTTAATTATTGGCTCCAGGCTCGTGCCTGGCGGGGTTACTTCAAACTCAGCAGCGACGTCCTCTACAACCCCAACGACGCCGCCGCGCCTTTCAGCCTCTTGTTCGACACTGCACCTGGATCCCGATCGAGCCAGTGCCGACCCAACGTTTCCGACGGCTTCACGTACACCGTTCGCCCGCTCGCCTCTTACCGGACAACTTCGCCGCCCTCCACTCCGAAACTCTTCCACTCAGCGGGTCCACCCACCGTCACAGGCTATGGGAGACCACGGACAGTGAAGCCTGAGCACCATGGAGCAAATCCGCCAGGTGAACAAAATGCCCTCGCGTCGCAGAACCGGAAGCGCGACTAAGAAGAACCCGGGGCCGCTGCGAGAGGTCCGCTCGCGGCGGACGATACAGGTCGGGTCGTTCCATGGCTCAGCCTCTCTTTCCGAAGGGGCGGCAGAGAAGACTGCCAAGATTGCGCTAGCGGCCATCGTCTCCGTAGATTTCTTCGCGCCCCCAGTTGGCCCCGGCCGGCGCTCGCGACATCTTTAGCTGAATCGGCGGGAGAGGCGGTTTCGGGATCTCTTCGTCGGCCATCGAGCAGAGAATCCATTTCAGTTCCTGTTGAAGCGATCGATGGTTCTTCGCGGCTCTCCGCTTCAGTGCTTCCACAACCTCGTTCGAAAGGGTTAGATGGATTGTCGGCATCTTCTTCTTGGTAGCGCTCCTACTTCTGCAGTTCTACGACGATGACCTCCATCGTGTCCGGCCCCTCGTTCAGATCCCCATGAAGCTTTCCCGGTGGGTCGGCGTCGAGCCAGTAGGCTTTGCCGTCCTCCCAAACGTAGGTGTCGATGGCGTTCCCTGCCTCGTCCACCACCTTGAGCGTTCCTCCCTTGAGGGCGATGAGGGCGCGGCCGAACTCGTGTCGGTGGAGGCGCAGGGGCTGGTCGGGGACGATGATGCTCTTCCAGACCTTGACGTGCCCGTTCTCGAACTGGGGCTCTCGGCGGGACTGTTGCGCCTGGACCGCCAGCGTGATCGCGACCGAACAAGCGGCGCTCGCCGCCATGAGTGCGATGACTTTCGCTTTCAACATTTTTGAATCCTCCTTGTCAGTATCGTCTCGCCCCGGAGAAGACCGAAGCGTCGAACGTTTCCGGTTTGATCCGGAACGTCGCCTCGAGCTCCGGCTCCTCGTCTTTGCCCGCCACCCGGCGAGCGACGTAGTCTCCGACCACCGGTCCGTGCTTGAAGCCGTGGCCCGAGCCTCCGCCGGCGATCCAGACGTTGTCCCACTGCGGATGTTTCTGAACGATGAAGTTCTCGTCGACGCTCATCTCCGTCTGGCAGACGCGGCTTTCGAGAAGCGGCTGGTCCTCGAGATCGGGAAATCGATGGGCGAGAAAGGCGCGCGCCCGCTCCAGCAGATAGGCGTTGTGTACTCTCTCATCCAGGTCGGGGTCGAACGCCACCCGCTCTCCCATGGGACAGAGCTTGAAGCCGCGGCTGTCGATGTTGGGAAAGCCGTAATAACCGATGTCGTCGAAATTCGGGAGGTTGGGATAGTTGAAGCGATCGTCACCGGAGGGAGTTCCGAAGAAGAACGTGTCCCGGCGCGGGGTGAAGATCTTCCTCCCGAGAAGCTCGGGAAAGACTTTGGGAAGCCACGGGCCGCAAGCGAAGACGTACGTCGCAGCGGAAAGGCTCTCGCCGCTCCCGAGCGAGATTCGCGATAGCGTCGAACCCGACCCCGAAGGCGGCTCGGCTCGGCCGATCCGGAACCTGCCTCCCTTCTTCTCGAACGCTCCGGCCACGACCCGCATCGCGGTGCGCGCCCGCAAGACGCCGGCGCCGGGCTCGAACAGAGCGAACTCCACCCCCTCGGGACGCATCTGGGGATGGCGTTTCGAAAGCTCGTCGTGGGGCACGATCTCGTAGGCAACCCCGAGCTTCTGGAAAACGCTCTTCGTCGCGGAGAGCTCCTCCGTCCAACCGGACGCGAGCTGCAGCCGACCCGTCCGAAGGAGGAGACTCTGACCGAACTCCTGCTCGCGCGCCTTCCACTTCTCGAGCGCTCTCAGGACCCACCGGGAGTAAATCTCCTGGTCGCCATAGCCCACGCGGATCTGGCGCGTCTCGCCGCCTGAGGCCGCTCGACCGTTTCCGGGGCCGTAGGCGTCTACCAGAGTCACGGCGTGGCCCATCTCGCGAAGATGAAGCGCCGTCCAGCCTCCGAAAGCGCCCGCGCCCACGACGACGATGTCGGGTGACGCCTGAGTTGGTTGAGTGCGTGCCAGAGGGGCCGCGACCGCGCTGGCTGCCGCCGTCTGGAGAAAAGACCTTCTGCTGAGCCGAGCCATCCCTTACTCCTTATTTGCGTTCGTAGACGACTTCGCCGCCCACGATCGTTGCCACGATCTTTCCCTCGAAGAGCTTCCCGGGCGCTGTTTCGCCCACGACCAACGGATCGATATCGATGACGGTGATGTCCGCCCACTTCCCGGGTGCGAGGGTCCCGGTCTCGTTCTCCTGGTGGGCCGCGTAGGCGTTCCACACCGTGTAGCCGCGCAAGGCCTCCTCGGACGTCATGCGCTCTTCCGGCTGCCAACCGTCCGGAGGAGTCTGGTCCTTGGCCTTTCGCGTGATGGCGGAGTGGAGCCCGTAGAAGATATCGTGGTCGGAGCCCGCGAGATCGGAATTGAAGGCGAGCCGCGCTCCCGATTTTCTCAAACTTCGCCAGGCGTACGCGCCCTTCACTCGCTTCGGGCCGAGCCGCGCTTCCGCCCACCTCTGGTCCTCGGCGCAGTGAGGCGGCTCCATCGAAGCGATCACGTTGAGGGCAGCGAATCGGGAGACGTCATCGGGATGGACGACCTGCGCGTGCTCGATGCGATGTCTGAGATCGCGGGTCTCGGGATTTGCGTCCACGACCGACTGGAGGAAGTCCAAGGTCTCGCGATTGCCGGCGTCGCCGATCGCGTGCACTCCCACCTGGAATCCCGAGCGCATCATTTCGGCCACGAGCTCCATGTCGAATCCGTACTCGCCGCCGGAGGTCCCCTTGTGGCCGGCCATGTCGGAGTAGTCCTCGAGCAGACGCGCGCCCCGCGAGCCGAGAGCGCCGTCGTAATACGCCTTGACCGATCGGGTGATCAGCATCCGGTCGTTCTCTCGATCGGGTCCCTTCTTGAGCCACTCGCGGCAGAGATCCCCGTCGCGAGCGGAGAGCATGGCGTAGACGCGGATGGGAAGGCCTCCTTCGGATTCCAGCGACGAGAGCGCGGTCATGAGACCCCGATCGACTCCGGCCTCATGGACGGCGACGTACCCGTCCCGCGCCATCCTCTCGAGCCCCGCCTTCACGTAGCCTCGGAACCGCTCCGGCGTCGGCTCGGGAATCGCGTCGGTGAGAAGACGTCCCGCGCGGTCGAGAAGAATTCCGGTGAGGTTTCCTGCCGCGTCTTTCAGAATGCGCCCGCCGCTCGGTGCAGGCGTGTTTTTTTCGATCCCGGCCGCCTCGAAGGCTTTCTTATTCCCCCATACGGCGAAACCATGGAGGCTTTGCATCACCACCGGGTTGTTCGGAAACTTCTCGCTCAAAAGGTCCCACGTGGGATAGCGGCTCGCCCAGTCGCTGTCATCCCATCCCCGCGCGAGGATCCATTCCCGTTCGGCGACGCTCGAAGCGGCGTCCACGACCCGCTGGACCGCCTCTTCCTCGGTCGCGACGCCGAAGAGGCTCACCTGCGATTCGAGCTCACCGAGGCCCGCCACGTGGGTGTGGGAGTCGATGAGACCCGGAATCACGCTGGCGCCCGCGACGTCGAGGGTCCGCGTGGCCTCTCCCGCATAGCGAGCGGCCTCTTCGGCGGTACCGACGTAGAGAATCTTCCCGTCCTTCACCGCGACCGCTTCAGCATCGGGCCGCCAACCCTCCGCGGACCGGGGTGCCAAAGGTGATGGCGTCCCATCGAGAGCGGGCTCGTCCCAGGAAAGCGTATAGACGCGGCCGTTCGTGAGGATGAGGTCCGCGATCTCATCTACGGAAGGCGGGGCGGATGGCGCGCAGGAGACGGCGGGAACGAGCGACGACAACCAGAACAGGCGATACCATTTCATGACGAGCGTGATTATAACTGCCTCCGCAACAGGAAGGCATTCGATGAGCTTCATAAGCCTCGCGGCGATTCTGGCCCTTCTTTCGATGGGCTGCGGAGCCGCCCAGACCGCGGTCTCCGACAAGCCCGAGACCCGGTTCCAGCTCGCGACCTTCGAGGGGTGTGTCGGCCTCGTTATCGGCCTTCGGGTGGCCGAGTGCCGCCACCACGGGACTGGCCACGCCGCTCAGCCGAAAGACCGTTGGGTAGACGCCCACACTTCGACATTGGGCGAAACGGTGAGATACTTGGGTTCGTGCCGACGATTCTGCGATCAGGGCCATATCGCGTTTACTTCCATACGCACGAGCCAAATGAACCCCCATGTCCATGTCGATCGCGATGATCAATCGGCGAAATTCTGGCTGAGCCCATTAGCTCTGGCGAGCAATCTCGGATTCAGTCCAGTTGAACTTCGAAAAATTCAACGAATGTTGAAGGAAAACGAGTCGACACTTTTGGAGAAATGGTATGCACGGTTCGGACGTTAAAGCCGGCGAGCGAGTCAAGGACGTTCATTTCACTGGAGACACGATCTC
>CAZKNR010000556.1:0-2284 GCA_964553925.1 uncultured Acidobacteriota bacterium | reverse complement strand
GGATACATCACGTTCGCGAAGCTCCCCGAGTAGCACTGGCTCATCACCATGACGACGCGGACGCCCTCCGGAAGAAGAGCGATCAGGTCTCGAAGCTCGTTCACCGTCAGCTTCTCGTTCCAGAGCGAGATCGCTCCGTTGTCCGGCTCGTCGGTGTTGCCGGTCCCGTGGTCGGTGACGAAGAGGAAGAGCGGCTCGCCCGGCGCGAGCTCACGGCCGGACGTTTCGAACCAGCGCTTCAGCGTCGAAAGGCGGGCGGGCTCCACTTGTCGGTCCGTCCAGCCCGTATTGGTGAGCTCGGTTCGTGGCTTCAGACTCTTTCCTATCTCGGTTCCATCGATGAGCCAGAAGTCGGGCGGAAGGGTTTCGCGCTGGGCGAGATCGGCCTCCGGCGCTTCCCCGTCGGCCGAGAAGACGAAGGTTTTTTCGGGAGCGACTCCCCGCCGCTCGAGAAGGCCCAGCATGTCCTCCACGTGCTGGAGGTGACTGAGGTAGTTCGACGCGGGACGCTGTCCTCCATTGAGAAGGAGCGCGCGCAGCGCAGACGCGTTCGCCTCGTCGTTCGAGGCCCACGCCAGGGAGAACGAACCAAGGATCGATGCGGTGAAAACGCCGGCGAGTAAAACTCTCACTCGAATCTCCTTGGCCGTGCGGGGAGGTGGAGGCGACCGCATCCTAGCACGTTTTCGCGAAGCGGCTTGACCTTCGGGTGCGTGCGTATTCCGGCGAGTATGTTGAAACGCCCCACGAACTCACCGGAGGAAAGCCTGTAATGCGCCGATTCAACTTGAGGAAATGCACCGGCATCCTCGTCTTGACGCTCTTTTTCGGAAGCGCCGCGATGGCGCAGCAGGAGGAGGAGCCCGATCTCCGCCGGCAGATCGAGGAGCTGAAAAAAGGTCAGGACGAGATCCGGAAGGAGCTCGCAGACATCAAGAAATTGCTACAGGCTTCCGCCGCGCGCGCGGCGGTGCCCGCCGCACCCCCCGCACCCGATGTCCGAAACCTCGTTCTGGATGTCGGCAGCAATCCGTTTCGGGGCGAGGCGACGGCGAAGCTCACCCTCGTGGAGTTCACCGACTATCAGTGACCGTTCTGCTCCAGGCACGTCCGTGAGACGTCCACGCAGATCGAAAAGGAATTCGTAGAGACCGGGAAGCTCCGTCTGGTCAAGATGGACATGCCCCTTCCGATCCACAAAGACGCGTTCCGGGCGTCCGTCGCGACGCACTGCGCCGAAGATCAGGGGAAGTTCTGGGAGATGCACGACCGGATCTTCGCCAACCAGCGCGCGATCGAGCCCTTGAAGGGCCACGCGGAGGCGCTCGGTCTCGACGTTGTCGCCTTCGAATCCTGCATGTCTTCCGAGAAGTACGGCGAAGCCGTGCGGAAAGACATGGCCGAAGCGCAGAAGGCGGGCGTGACAGGAACCCCGAGCTTCGTCCTCGGTCGCACCGATCCCGCCGATCCAAGCAAGGTCAAGGGGATCAGCTTCATCCGCGGCGCCCAGCAGTTCGCGGCGTTCAAGGTGGAGATCGAAAAAGCTCTCGCCGAAACCGAGAAGTAAGACTTCGACTGCGCCGGCGGAGGTTAGCCCTCGCCTCATAATAACGCACCGCTCCACATGCCATCCCCACCTCAACGGACTGACGATGTTCGACTTGGTGTCGAGCGGTGGGACCAGCGACGACTCCCGAGACCGCGCGGGAACCAGTCGCGACGTATCTGAACGAGACCTAGCTCCCGGCGGCTTCCAAGCCACGTCGTTAACAGACTTCCAGATGATGTGAACGAATGCGATCGCGCGTGGCGACGGGGCGCTTGCCGCGTTCCACGACCTTGTCCGCGGATGGAACAGTCCATCTCAGCCTGGCTTCTGCCCGGTGGCGTAATCGTTCGTATCCCTGCACGCTGTTCGCATTTCCGGCACAGACGACTGTTGAGCCGATGCCGAAGCGCCAGGGCTCCGCGGGGTGTCGGATCGCGTATGGGAGCGAGACACGCCAAGAGACAGACCCGAAGGTGGATGAGACCGCACGTGTCCAAGCATTGCCTCTGGTCCTGTCGGCTCTTTTCTGAACTGAAAAAAGAACCCAACTCGTAGCTCAGCCCCGGGAGGTTTCCGCTCCAATTTGTCGTCTCTTTCTTCCAGAGGAAGAAAATGCGGATGGCACACGATCAGCTCTTCAAGGACTTCCTGCATGAGTTCCTGCAGGATTTCCTGAAGCTTTTCTATCCCGAAGTCGAAGCCAGGCTCGATTTCGGTACGCTCCGGTTCCTGGAC
>CAZKNR010000555.1:0-3535 GCA_964553925.1 uncultured Acidobacteriota bacterium | reverse complement strand
CAGAGCTATCACCGCGGCCGGCCCCACATCGACGAGGTGGTTTTGAAGCCGTTCGCCGACCGAAACATCCTCACCCAGTCGCTTCTTTTCAACTCCACCGACATGATCGTGCAGTTGAACGCCCGCGATATCGCCCAGGTGGAGGGAGACAAGCGGTTCAACCTCTACCCCTACAACGCTCTCTCCTATACGTTCTTCGGGCACAACCTTCAGAATCCCCACTTGAGGAAAAAGGAAGTGCGACAGGCCATCGCCTATGCCGTGAACCGCCAGGAGATGCTCGACTCCTTCTACGAGGGACGGGGCACGGTGATCTCCGGACCCTTTGCCCCGGGAAGCTGGGCGTACAACCTCGACGTCAAACCCCTCTCCTTCGATCAAGTACGGGCGAAGGAGCTCCTGGCGCGGGCCGGGTACAGCCGAAGCGGCTCGGACGGATACCTCATGACGGAAGAGGGGTCGCCCCTTCAGTTCACGCTGAAGGTGCCCATCGAGAAAGAGAACGAGACCATCAAACGGGTGGTGCTCGCCTTCCAGAACTACCTGAAGCAGGTGGGGGTGAAGGTGGACCTCGAGTTCCGGGAGTGGCAGGCGTGGCAGGAGGATGTTTTCGTCAACCACGACTTCGACATGATGATCGCCGAGTGGGCTTTCGACGACTCGGCCGATATCTCGACGCTCTTCCACTCGAAGGAGACCGGGGCCTGGCGGAACAACTTCATCGCCTACTCCAACCCCGAAGTCGACGGTCTCATCATCGAGGCCAAGACCACTCTCGATCGGGAAAAGCAGCGGACGATCAACCAGAAGCTTCACGCTCTCCTGGCGGAGGACCAGCCCTATACCTTCTTGTGGACCGTCACCAACTACGCCGCCATCCACAAGAAAGTCCGCCACGTCGACATTCAGCCCTTCAAGTTCTTTACGTTCGTGGATGGCTGGTACATCCCGACGAAAGAGCAAGCAGGGTCTCCCGAATAACCCGCTTTTGGGGGTAGAGGGGCGACGGGCCGGTCGTGACCGGTCCGTCGCTTTTCCCGCGTGCTCAAGCGAATCGGAACGACCGTCCTTCAGGAAGCGATCCGGAGCGGCGGGCTTTTGCTCGTCGTCACCTTCGGAATGTTCGGCCTTCTGAGCCTGGCGCCGGGCGACCCGGTCTCGATGTACGTCAACGTGCAGAGCTTGAGCCCGGAGGAAGTCGAGGCGGTGCGCCACGAGCTCGGTCTCGACCGGAGTTTCCCCGTGCGCTACGGCGCCTGGCTTTCCCGAATGGCTCAGGGGGATTTGGGGACGTCGCTCCGCTCCGGCCGTCCCGTGGCCCAAGACCTCTGGGAGACAGGCTGGCGCACGCTCTTTCTCACCGGTAGCGCCATGGTGCTGACGCTTCTTTTCTCTTCGGTGACGGCCTATCTCTCGGCAACGGAGCGCCACCCCAGTTGGGCTTCCGCTCTGACCGCCGCGGGGTACGCTCTCTCCGGAGTCCCGGTGTACTGGCTCGGCTACGTCGTAATCTACGTCGCCACCACGCGCTTCAACGTCTTTCCCGTGATGTCGGGGACTTCGACGTCGGGGACATTGCAATGGGCGATGTTCCTCGTGCCCGTTTTCGTCCTCGGTCTCGGAAACGGCACCGTCTCCGAGGTGACCCGACATCTACGAGGTCACCTGGAGACGGTCTTAACCGAGGACTACATCCGCACCGCTCGCGCCAAAGGGGCCAGGCTCTGGCGACATCTCTACAAGGACGGATTCGTGATGCCGCTCTCTTCCCTGGTCGCGAGCAAGACCCCCTACATGCTGGGAGGGGCGGTCATCGTGGAGCAGGTCTTCAACTGGCCGGGGATGGGCCGCCTCGCGTGGCAGGCGGCGCTCGATCGCGACTATCCCGTGCTTCTCGGGATCACCCTCGTGGCCGCGCTCGTGGTACGAACCGGCCACATGCTCAAAGAGGCGACCCAGGTCGCGGTGAACCCGCAGCTTGCCTTATGAGCACCTACGTCGAGGTTAGAAGCGACCCGACCCTCTGGGAGCGGATCCGCTCCCGGAAGAAGGGAAAGAGCCTCGCTGCCGCCTACGGCGTCTTGGTGGCTGTCTTCGTTACGCTCGCGTATCTCCTGTCGCTCGCAGGCTGGCTTCCCGCGGATCCAGACGCCATGGACCTCGGGGCAATGAACCAGCTCCCGAGCGCGCGCCACCTTCTCGGGACCGACTTCGTGGGCCGCGACCTCCTCACTCGCGCCATGGTCGGGACCCAGGCGTTTTTTCTCCCTGGCCTTCTTTCTGTCGGGGTGAGTCTCGTCTTCGGCACCCTCTTCGGCGTTCTCGCCGGTTTCTGGCCGGAGCGGTTCGCGACCCCGGTAGGCCTCTTCCTCCAGCTCATGGAGTCTCTTCCCAAGCTCGTCCTCATCCTCCTGGTCATCGCGCTTTTTCGCCCCGACATCTACTTGATCCTTCTCGTCGTCGGCGTGACCAACATCCCGTCGACCGCCGAGCTTCTCCGGGCCAAGATCGCGACCCTCAAGAGAAAGAGCTATATCGAGGCGGCGCTCGCTCTCGGAGTTCATCCCGCCCGCGTGATCGGAAAGCACATTCTCTGGCTCCACGGGCGTGGAGTCCTCCTGGTCCAGGCGACGGTCGGCATGGGCGAGGCGATCCTCATCGAGACCTCCCTCTCGTATCTCGGCTTCGGCGTTCAGGAGCCGACCCCGTCCTGGGGCAACATGGTGGCCCTGGGGAAGGACTATTTCTTCCGGGGAGAGCTCTGGGTCTCGACGGCACCGGCTATTCCTATTCTCCTTACGGTTCTCGGGTTCTACCTCCTGGGGGACGCTCTCAGGGAGCCCATCGCCGAGAGGAGGGCCTCGTGACGGAATCGGCCAATCGGAGGGAGATCGACGAGTCTATCCTTTATATAAGGGACCTCAGGACGTACTTCTACCTTCCGGTGCGCGGGCGGTTTCTCCGCGCGGTGGACGGGGTGAGCCTCACGGTCAAGCCGGGGGAAACCCTGGTGGTCGTGGGGGAATCCGGCTCGGGAAAGAGCGTCACCATGCTCTCGGTAATGGGCCTGGTTTCGGGGGCGCCCGGCATCGTTTCCGGACGGATCTGGTATCGAAGGCCGGGGGACACCGAAGCGGTGAACCTGCTCGAGGGGCTCGATAGGTTCTCGCGGGTCGCTGATGAGCCGTCTTTGCGCATAGAGAAGGACACCCGCGGCTGGGAGCGCTGGCACGACTCCGGCATGAAGGAGAGGCGCGGGCGAGACTTCGCCATGATCTTCCAGAACCCTCGAAACGCCCTCCATCCCCTCTTCACCGTGGGACAGCAGGTGAGAGAGGCGGTCAAGAGACGTTCCCCGAAGCTCTCTTCTTCGGAGGCGATGGAGGAGGCCGAAGCGTGGCTTTCCCGCGTTCATCTCGATTCCCCGTCAAAAAGGCTCGGGGATTACCCGCACAGTCTTTCGGGAGGAATGTGCCAGCGAGTGATGATCGCCATGACCCTCGCCGCCCGGCCGAAAGTGCTCATCGCCGACGAG
>CAZKNR010000554.1:0-16771 GCA_964553925.1 uncultured Acidobacteriota bacterium | reverse complement strand
GCCATCTCGCAGGTTCCGCTTACCTTCCGGAGGTCGTTGTCGGCGAGCGTGAATTTCAGGTCGAGGTAGAGGAGCCGGTTCAGGTTCGACCGCGTCTCCGCTTCGGCGAAGCTCCGTCGAAGAAGGTCGAGCGGCTCGCCGGGTAGAGTGCGCCCCAGAAACTCCGGCGTGAAGACGGCCGCGGGGGTCATCCGGTTGACGAAGTTGTACTCTTCGAGACGTTCGGGAAGCGGCGTGTTTGCCTGGCGCACGTAGCTCTGCGCCTTCCGGAGGGGAGCGAAACCGTTATGGGGAAGGACTCCGAGGAGAGGCTCGATGACCGCGTGCCTCAAGGCCAGAGGCGTCTTCAGGTAGTAGTCGAACACGGCCTGCTTGGCGTACCGCTCGTTTCCGGCGAAGATCTCGTCGCCGCCGTCCCCTCCAAGGAGGGTCCCGACACCGTCCGCTCGAGCGAGCTTCGCGCAGTAGTACGAGGCGACGGCGGAGGAGTTGCCGAAGGGCTCGTCGTAGGCCTCGGCGATTCGGGGGAGCGCCTCCTCCACGTCCTTCGGCGTCACCACGTACTGATGGTGATCCGCGCCGAAATGCGCCGCCGCAGTGCGGGCGTAGCTCGTTTCGTCGTATCCCTCGATTGCGAAACCGATGGAGTACGCGCGGGGCGCCTCGCCCGTGAGCTCTCGAAGGACGCCAACGATCGTAGAGCTGTCGGTGCCGCCGCTCAGGAAGGCCCCGACCTTGCCGCGGGCGGACGAGAGGCAGGAGCGAACCGCGCCGCGGATCCGGGTTCGGTACTCGTCGGCGAGCTCGGCTTCTCTGGAAGAGCTCTCGTCCTCGTACCGGGGCGTCCAGTAGCGGCCGCGGCGGACCTCGCCTCTACGCACGAGAGCGTACTCGCCCGGTTCGAGGCGCTCGACTCCTCGGAACACCGCCCGCGGCCCCGGAACCACGTGGAAGTAGACGTAATTGAAAACCGCCTGCGGATCGATTTCTCTCGGAACGTCCGGATGAGCGGTGAGAGCTCCTGCCTTCGTCGCGAACACCACTCCCGAGCCGCGCGAAGAGAAGTAGACGGTGTGGACCCCGAAACGGTCGGTGGCGAGGAGGACTTCCCGCTTTCTCTTGTCGAGGATTACCAGGGGCCCGTCGCCACGAAGCTCGCTCAGGAAGGCCGGACCCTCGTCACCGAATCGGCGCGCAATCGACTCGCCGTCGAGAGATCCGGCCCAGGCAACGAGGAACCGGTCGTCCTCGTCGGTGCGCGCTCCCGCGGAGGCGAGAGCGCCGCCCTCGCCGACGAAGCGGAGCGAAGGGCCGAAGCGCAGCCTTTCGGCCATCCGGTCGAGCCTCTCGCGGCCAGCCCAAGGCTCGCACTCCCCGAGCCAACCGCAAAAGCCGGCCACTCGAAACCTCCCGCCCCTTGTTGTTGAATAGCGCTCAGCGCAGCTCGTCGAGAATCGTCTGCGCTTGACCCGCCAGAGCCGAGTTCGGTGCCATGGCCATCGCCTGTTTCAGCACTCTCGCGGTGTCCTCGAACTCGCCGAGCTTGTGATGGGCGAGACCGAGATGAAACAGGATCTCGGCGTTTTGCGGCCGGCCGGCCGCGGCTTCCTTCAGAAGTCCGAGGGCGCGATCCATCGTGCCGCGCTGGTAGAGGATCCATCCGAGCGTGTCGGCGATGTCGGGATTGTCCGGGGCTTCCTTGCGCGCGACCTCCGCGAGCTGCAGCGCCCGTTCCAGGTCGCCCTTCTCCTGAAGGATGTAGGCGAGGTTGTTTGCGGCGGGAGCGAAGCTCGGGTTGACTCCGAGGAGTCCCTCGTACGTGAGCTGCGCGTCCTCGATCGAGCCCTTCTGGTGCTGGAGCATTCCCTTGAGCATCATCACCGGAACGTTCTTCGGGTTGTGCTCGAGTCCCTTCTCCATCTCGACCAGGGCCTCGTCCGTCCGGCTGGTCCGAACGTAAATCTGGGCAAGCTGGGCGTACGCCGCGTTCAGATTCGGGTCCAGCTCGACGGCCTTGCGAAACGACGCTTCGGCGAAATCGACCTGGCTCGACGCGGTATAGAGCTGGCCGAGGAGGAACTGGTGCTGTCCCGTGGGCTCGATTTTCGCGATCTGATCCTGGACGCGCTTCAGGGCGTTTCCCAGCCGCTGCTGCCGGGCGTCGATCGAGGCCAGGAGCGCGAGGGGCTCGACGTAGGCGGGATTCATCTCGAGCGCGGTCTCGAGCTCCCGAACGCTTTCGCGCATCTTCCCCTCGCCTGCCAGGCTCGTTCCGAGCATGAGATGGGCGCGCGGCTCCGAAGGGGCGAGCTCGGCGAACCGGGTGAAGGCCGCGGTGGCGTCAGGGAACTTCTGCTCCTGCAAATAGGCTTTTCCCAGGAGCTCGAATCCGAGAGCGCTCGGCTGCCGGTTCGACAGATCCACGAGCGGTGGGATCGCTTTGGCCGCCTCGCGGCCGTTGATCTGGAGCTCGGAGAGGAGGAGAACCGCGGAAGGAGAGTTGGGCGCGAGCTCGACGACCGTCGTGAGGCGGCTCTTCGCCTGCTCGATCTCGCCCACGCGAATGTGGAGCTGCGCGAGCCGGAAATGAATCGACGGCTGCTCCGGGCGCCTCCGGGCGTAGTCCTGGAAGATGGTGATGGCCTCGCGGAACCTCGCTTGAGCTTGCTCCGTTTCCCCTTTGGCCAGGTGAACCTCGGCGACCATGCGGATCGTTTCCGGATCCTTGTCGCTCGCCTCGAGAACGTGGTTCAGCGCTTCCTGCGCCCGGTCGTAGTTCTTGTCCGTAAACGCGTACTGAGCGATGCGGCGCCAGGCCGGGTAGAAATCGGGCGCTTCCTTCACGATCTCATCGAGTCTCCGGTCGCCCTCGTCCGGCTGCCCGAGAAGGCGATAGAAGTCGACGACGCGTATCTGAGTTCCGGAGCGAACCGGCGCTTTCTCGGCCGCGAGGTCGAACTCCTCTTTGGCGTGAGCCGGCTCTTGTTTCGCGAGATAGAAAGTCCCGAGGGCCAGATGAGCGTCGGCGGATTCGGGCTCGACGCGGGCCGCCTCCTGAAACGAAGCCTCGGCGCCCGCGACGTCTTGCTTCCGGAGCTGTAGCGATCCCATCGTCAGGTGGAACTTCGCCGTGCCCGCGTGATCGGAGCGGGCGCTCTCGAGCCGGCGCATCGCGCCATCTACTTCGCCCTCGGTCGTCACCGTGCCGGCGAAGACCGAGAGCGCGTCCAGGTTCTTCGGGTCCTTGTCGAGAGCGTATCCCGCCTCCTCACGCGCTTCCTCCAGCCGGCCGCCGAAGACGTGGAGCGTCGCGAGCCGCACCCGCGCCTCGATGTCGTCCGGGTTGAACTCGACCGCGCGCTGCAGGTACTGGAACGCGGGACCGAACTGACCGGTGTCGAAGAGGGTCTTCGCGAGCCGCGCCGTCGCGTCGCGGTTGCTCTCGTCGAGCTGGATGACGTTCAAGAACTCGATGATGGCTTCACGGGTCTTGCCTTCCTTGAGATACTCGTCGCCGCGCTCGAGGTATCTCGCGATCTTCGCCTCTTTGGAGCAAGCCGAGCTCGCGAAGAGAGCGATCGCCAGAACGAGCATCGGACGCTGCCAGGAAGTGCGTTTGACCTCTGTCGTCAGCATGGGAATTGCCTCCGATTGGGTATTAATGAACGGGCAGAAACCAGGAAACCTCACGCTTCTATTTGCGGTCCTTCTTTTTAGCGTAGGATTTCGAGTAGTGCGAGTACCGGTAGTGTTTGAGTCGGCGGCTCGCCTGGTTCTCGGCGTTGAACAAGACTCCGAGAAGTTTTTCCTCTTGAAGGTGCTCGAGGGTGGAGAGAATGGCGTCTCGCGGCGCCGTCCGGGCTCGCACCACAAGGAGGATACCATCGAGATGCTCCTGAATTTTCGAGGCGTCCGCGACCGGCCCCTCCGCGGGAAGATCGACGATGACGTAGCGGAACTTGAAACCCGCGGCATCGAGGAGCGTTCCGAGATGAGGGGACGAGACGAGCTCCCAGGGCCGCGAGAACGGGCGGCCGGCGCTCAGGAACAGGGGGCCGTTCTTGCCCAGGCGCCGCAGCGGCACCTCGGGAGTGGGTTGACGGAGCCAATCAGAGAGTCCCGCGGCGGGCCGCAGGCCGAGGGCGGTTTCGATGTCCCGATGACGGAGATCGGAATCGACGAGAAGGACCCTTTCCTCGGGCTGCTCGGCGAGGATCAGGCTCAGCATGATGGCGAGCGTCGTTTTCCCCTCGCCGCCGACGGCGCTCATGAGGCCGATGCGCTTCACCCGTTCCGAGCCTTCCATCGAGCGAAGCCGGGTCGCGAGGGTGCGGACCTGCTCCAGCCAGGGCTCGTCTTCTCGCATGAGGTCGACGAGGCATCCCTCGATCCGCGGCGCGATCGTAGCGCCTTCGACGAAGGTGACCCCCCCGGTGTTCGGGACCGGGACAGGACCCTCGGCCGGACGGGGCTTCGCCACCGTGCCCTCCATCCTGGCTTTCTCGATGGCGTCGTGAAGGCGGCTCATCAAGTTCTCATCCTTCTCAGATTGCGGCCTCAGCTCGCGGCCGAGAGCTCGTCCTCGCTCGCGTCCTTCTGCGGGGGTAAAGAGGGAGGAACGGGGGAGTTGGCTCGGGACCGAAATCGCCTTCTAGGCTCTTTCATCCGCGGGAGAGTGAGAAGCACCGGATAGGGGAGAAGCGCCTCTAGCTCGCGCAGGTTCTTAACCGTGGGATCGGCGACCTCCACCAGGAAGGCCGCGGCCAATCCGGCGCCGAGACCGATGAGGGTCCCGACGAGAAGGAACACCTTCGGGTCCGGAAACTCGGCGTTCTCGGGAACCTGCGCGGGGTCGAGAATCTTGAATTGCTCTTCCTGCCAGCGCCTCTCGACCGCGCCTGCGGTCTCGGCTTCGAGCTTCCGGCTGAGAAGCTCGCTGTAGTACTTGCTGATGAGATTGTAGTCCCGCTCGAGGGACACGAGCTCCTGCTCGACCTCGGGGATCTTCTCGACGCGGGACTGATAGACGCCGATCTGGCCCCGTATCTGGTCGTAGCGGACTTCGAGGTTCTCGATGTCGCGGTCCACGGCCGCGATCTGCGCCGTCATGTCGGACACGAGGAAGTCGGTGCTCGTCGCCGTCGCCACCGACGGCCCTTCCTGGGCCCGCGGCTCGAGCGCGGCGAGCGGCGCGTCGATTGCCGCGGCGGCGCTTATCTCCATCTCGAGGCGCGCGATGCGCTTCTGGGTGGCCACCACCTCAGGATGCTCCGCGGTATAGCGAGTCAGAAGCTGAGCGAGGTAGGCCTTGAGCGCGGGAAGGGCCGCCGAGCCCGGAGGGCCCGAGAGAGGGCCGTCCGCCGCGGGAAGATCGGGGATGAGCTGTGCCTCGGGCTCGTTCATCTGCGACTGGAGCGCGAGCTGGCGCTCGAGCAGGCTCCGGCGCTCCTTGGCGCCACGGACCTGCTCCGCGACCGACTGGCGCTCGAGCTCCATCCGCTGCAGAGTGCTGAGGTTCGCTTCGAGCTGGTTCGGGAGCATTCCCATATAGCGCTGCTTGATTTGCTTCAGCGAGCCCTCGACTTGCTCGAGCTCGAGCTTGGTTTCGATGAGCTGCGAATCGATGAACTCGTTCGCGCCCTGCACTTGACGCGCGCGGTCCCCCGAAGTTTCTTCTATGAACATCGAGGTGAGCCGCGTAGCCATTCGCTGCGCCCGCTCGGGGTCGGTGTCCGCGTACGCGACGACGAAAGCGTCGTTGCCTCGAAGTCCGATGGAAGCGCGTCGCCGGACCATGTCCACGACGTCCGCCCGCGGAGCGTCGATCATCTCGGGATAGGGCTTTAGCTCATCGAGGATCCGCTCTACTCTCGGCCGCGCCAGGATTTCCTCGTGGATGGTGCGGAGCCGGTCACGGGGCACGTCGGTGGTGAGCTGAGGAATGAAGCTCTTCGGGATCTTCTCGGACTCCACAAGAACTACGGTCTGGGAAACGTATTGCTTTGGCACGAACCGCACGGCGACCTGGGAGGCGACGGCGGCGACAACGATCGCGGCCGCGATCCAGGGCCAGCGGAACCGAAGGATCTCGAGGTAGTCGGAGGGGCTTTGGGGAAGGCTCATGGGGAAGGGGCTCTGGGAACCGCTTGCGGTCCTTTTCGCCATCCACGGATCCTTTGGCATCGCTTCTCCTCGCTTCATCATGACAATCTTTCTCGTCAGCGCCAGGTCGCCGTGTAAGTGACGAATAGGGAGGCGAGGTTCCGCTTCGTCTCCGAGGGCGCGCCGATGCCGGCCTGCTCCGTTCTCAACGCGAAGAAACTCGCCCCGACCAGGAAGCTCTCGACGACCTTGTAAGACAATGTGCCACCGGCCTGTACGGCATCGTAGCGCGAACCTTCGATCAAAGGGTCGGCCCCGAACGTGCCTCCCCCGAGAATCGTCAAGCTGACCTTCGGGCTGAACTCCTGGGTGAGGCTCGCGCTCGCGTAGTCGATGAGGAGCGTGCTCCCGAACCCGAGGGACTGAGAGTACTGCCTGCGATACATAACGTTGAACTGGGTCGACCGGCTAATCCCGGCCGCGAACGTGCTGTCCACGACCGGAGTGATCGAGGAGATGCCGTTCTCCGCCAGGTAGTAGCTCGCGCCGCCCGACAGGCGCAGCGACACGTTTCTCCCCTCGGGCGCGAACCCGTAGCCTCCGGAGAGGGTCTGAATCGTGGTCGCCGGATCGAGGATGAGCGAGCGGCTGACATCATAGGAGGTGCCGAACGTGCTCGACGGACCGACCCGGCGCTGCGCCCAGAAGCGGAAGGCGCCCTGAGCGCCCTCCTGCAGGAACCGGTCGTCCCCTCGGTCGCCTCTGTCTATCGTTCGGTAGCCGCCTCCCAGGTCGAATCCGAGAGAGCTGTACTCGCTCAGATGACGGCTGACGCCCAGGATCGCCGTTCCCGAGTGAGACCCGCTCGCTCCCAGGAGGAATCCTTCGGTGGCGAGAATGTCGATGACACCTCCCTCCGCATCGGGAAGGGGCAGCTCCTCGACGTCCTGTTGCTCCGGAAACAGCCGGGGGAACTCGTCGCGAAACGGCGTTTGCCCGAGCACGATCTGCGAGCCCGGGATAGGTTGATCGCTCTCGAAACGGACGAAGTCGTAGGAGACCGACGTGGAAACGGCCGTTCGGGGGCTGGAACGGTACTGGAGACCCCACGATGCGTGTGCCGCCGAGCTGTCCATTCCCGGTGCGAGCACTCCGAGATTCGACAGAGTTTGGGCCTGAAACCCCCGGTCCGCTCCGAACGTGAGCGTGGAGTTGAATCGAGCGGACGGGGTGTGCGACCAGGAGAACCCGGCGCCGTAGTTGAGATCGTTTCGGCTGTCCCCTTCGCGATACGCGTTCGCCCCCACCCGGCCGAAGAGCCCGTATTCAGATCGCTCGGTACGAGTCCTGTACCCGAGCCCCAGGTTGGCGTTGTCCAGAATCAGGTCTTCCTCCGCGACTCCGTTGAAAACCCGGGAGAACTCGTTCGACTCCAACGCCCCAATGGACAGGGTCCACTCGCCTTGCGGTTCCTGGGCGAAAGCGGCGGACGAGGCTCCGAGCGCGACCAGCCCGGAGACGGCGGCGCATTCCGCGGCTCGAAAAAAGATGCTTTCCCCCATGGCCCCCATTGGAATCACGGGACGACGATCGTGTCGCCGGGAAGGAGAACCAGGTTCCCGGAGAGCTGCCTTCGGTTGACGAAATCCGCGTAGTTGAACGGGAAGTAGATGAGCTCGCCGTTCACCTCGCGGATGACGAAGATCTGCTCGAGCTTTGCGAACTCCTCGAATCCTCCGGCGAGCGCGAGGGCCTGCGCGATGCGAAGAGGCCCGTCGTAGGGGAAGACGCCCTGCTTCGAGACCTTGCCG
The DNA here is from genome assembly GCA_964553925.1 of uncultured Acidobacteriota bacterium. Lineage (GTDB taxonomy): Bacteria > Acidobacteriota > Vicinamibacteria > Marinacidobacterales > SMYC01 > DAISKN01. The sequence continues at coordinate 8,858 of CAZKNR010000554.1, read as the reverse complement.
AGAACGAAAAACCGCGCGCTGTTCGGCTGCTCGATCGCGACCGAGACCCGGGCGACGTCCACGAACCGGCCGATGTTCTCCTCGAGCTCTCCCTTGAGCTCGGTCGGAGTGCGGCCGGCCACGTCGATGTCGCCGACGAAGGGGATAGTGATCTTCCCGTCGAAGCGAACGGGAAAGGACCCGCTGAAATCCGCTTCCTTCCACGTCAGGATGCGGAGCACGTCCCCGGGACCGATCTTGTAGTCGCCGGTTTGGTTGCCCTTTTGCGGGGGCGCTGGTCGCCTTGGGGTTTGGGGGAACGCCGAAGTCGCGAGGCCGATAGTAATAATGATTAGAGCGAGACCAAAGCTTCCGCGCACGATGATGAAACTACTCCCCAATACTTCTTCAAGAAAAGATTACAACACTGTCGTCCGTGGGTCCCGCGTGCAACACGAGACCCATCGAGCCTCAATCGTGAGCTCGTCCGTCGGCCGCAGCTCCTGGGGGGGAGGGAGCACTGGCGGCTTCTGGCGGTCGAAAGTCTCCTTCTCGAAGCCCCGGTTGGGATAGGGTAAACCGGTTCTTTATATCAGGAATCGAGCATCGGCGCAAGCTCGACGAGTGGAAGCGCTTGCGGAGCCAGAGCGGGCCCAGTAAGGCACTGTAGGAAAGGAACTTGAGCGCTTCCGAAACCCCGCCTGGGGCCGCCTCACCCTTGTCGTCGGGGGGAGAGGCGACGGGGATGACGGTACAGGAGTCCGGGAGGGTGAGCCTCAACCCAAGAAGGCACCTTTTGAGATGTTGTCGGTGGGAAATGACAACGAGCCTTCCGATTCCCTCGCGCTCGACGAAGCGCCCTAGCGCCCGCGTCTCGCTCCAGGTTCCGAGGATTCCCTTGGGGGCTCGCTCGCAACGCGCGCTGCCGGAGCGAACGTCCACGAAGAAATGCCGGAGTCTCGGCTCGGTCTCCGTAACCATGTCGACGAGCCCCCCGTCGCTCGGAAGGCCGAGACTCACGAAGCGTCTCCATTCGAAGCGTCCGACGCTCAGGACGAGGCGAGGCGCGACCCCCTCCCGGAAGAGTTGCACTCCGAAGCGCTTTCTCGACTCGCGCCCCGCAAAGACAAAAATCGCATCCGCCGACCCGTCGAACATTCCGGTACGATGATAGCGTGGGATTGACTTGGTCCAGGAAGATCGTCAGCCTGGCATCGCGAGCGCCGGGGGTGACCAGCACTTTACTCGCGTCGACCCGCCCGCGCCGGTTTCTCATCCTCTGTTATCACCGCGTGAACGACGACGCCCATCCGTTCTTCACGGCAACTCCGGTAGCCTTGTTCCGGCGGCAGATGGAGGCGCTTCGCCGGCACTTCACGGTGCTGCCGCTCGCCGAGCTCGCGGAACGGGCCCGGCGAAAGGACCTCCCCAGAAACGGCGTCGCCGTCACTTTCGACGACGGCTACCGTGACAACTACACGAACGCCTTTCCCGTCCTCCGGGACATGGGTTTACCGGCGACGATCTTCTTGACGACCGGCGCGCTGGACGAGAACGCTCTCCTCTGGCACGACCGCGTTTTCGACGCCTTCCATCGAACTCGGAAAGCAGAAGCGCGAGCCTCCCTGGAGACGGTGCTCACCCGCCTGAGGCGCTCGTCTCCCGAGGAGCGCGACCTTGGGATCGAAAGCCTGCTCGAGGAGCTCGGCATCGAGCCCGGCGTTCCTGGAGGCTGGGAGAAATTGCGCTGGCAGGACGTGCGCGAGATGGCCTCGCAGGGGATCTCCTTCGGCGCGCACACGCTCGACCATCCCATCTTGACGTTCGTGGGAGAGGAGGAGGCGAGGCGCCAGGTCAGGGAGTCGAAGAAGCGGATCGAGGCCGAGCTCGGCTCGCCGATCACGATGTTCGCCTATCCCAATGGGAGTGCCTCCGACTTCGATCGGTCGACCCAGAGGATCGTTGAAGAGGAAGGACTCTCGCTCGCGGTCACGACCGTCTCCGGCGCCAACGACGAGTCGACGAATCCGTACTCCCTGCGGCGCACGGGGATGTGGGGAGACGACCCCCAGCTTTCGACCCTTCGCCTCGCGCTCGCCCGCCTATCGGAGTAGCACATTTCACCGACTCTTCAACCCGGATTACACATGACCCACGATCACTTGTTGCTCGACGAGAGTTTTCCACATCGATTCGACTGCGAATACGTGGAGCCTCTCCCCGGCAAAATCGGCACCATGCGAAGAAAGGGAGGTTTGCAGTAAAATAAAAGGAGCCATGGCTACTCAGACGGAGTCCAAAGTCGAGCTTCCGGCGGGGTACGTGTACTCCCACATCACGAAGATCCCCGGGGTGTGCGGAGGACGACCGTGCATCGATCACACGCGGGTGCGCGTCGTCAACGTCGTCTTTCTGGAGAAACACGGTTACGCTCCAGAGCAAATGCTGGAGAAGTATCCGGACTTGAATCTGGCTCAGGTCCACGCCGCACTCGCCTATTACTACGATCATCCCGACGAGATCGATGCGTACATCGCGGAAGACAAAGCCTGGGACGAGAGGTACGAGCGGGACAAGGCCGAGTTTCTGAGTAAACGGCGATCCTCGACGTCGCGTTAGCGTGGCTGGCCACTTTCCTCTTTACACCGACAACGACGTCCACGGAGATCTTGTGAAAGCTCTGCGACGAACCGGCTGGGACGTCATTCGCGGTATCGATACTTTTCCGAAGGGCACTCTAGATCCCAAGCACTTCGAGAAAGCCGCGGAGCTTGGCCGCGCTCTCGTGACGAACGACCAGCCACTCGTAGACATCGCTCATCAGTGGTTGGAAGCTGGCCGCCGTTTCAAGGGACTTATCACCTGGCCTCAAGATCACTATGACCGTATGAGCATTGGCGATCTGCTTCGGAAGTTCGAGGGGCTGGCCGCACAAGACCAGCCATTCCATCTCGACTATCCGATCGTCCGCTTTAAGCCGGACTAGCGCCGAGCCCTTCCCTCCTTAATCGCTCCCCCGCGAAAACCCCTTACCTCGGGGTGTTTTTTAGGCTCGGCGGAGGTCTTCAGTCATCTTGGATCCACAAGCAACCGTACCCTCCTCTTCGACCCCGACAGCAAGAGAACGGTCTAGGACTACGACGAGCTCAATCGACTCGAAACCCTCACTCTCGACCAACCGGCCGTCACCTACGAGTAGAACGATGTCGGGCGGCAGCCCTTGGGCTTGCCACGCATGACGGAAGAGCGAGCGCAACGACGAGGAGAACCGCGCTTCTCATGGGAGGGAATCCTTTTGGACCGGGGCTCGAGGTTGAACCTTTCGCGGGTTTCCTCCGTCGATATCAGGGACGGGACGAGGTGACTCGATGGACTCATGGATTCAAGATTTTGGGCACACCCTTCGGAATTTGCTTCGGGCGCCGGGCTTCTCGCTCGTGGCCGTTCTGACTCTCGCGCTCGGGATCGGCGCCAACACGGCGATATTCGCGATCGTCAGCGGTGTGCTCTTGAAGCCGCTTGCCTATCCGGAGCCCGAGAGGCTCGTTCTGGTGACAAGCCAGTTCCCGGAAATGGGATTCGATCAGTTCTGGGTCTCGCCTCCGGAGTTCCTCGAGCTCCAGGAGAGAAGCCGCTCCTTTCAGATTCTCGGCGCTTACACGACGGGCGAAGTCAATCTGGGAGCTCGAGATCGTCCGAGGCGGGTTCGGGCCGCTCGCGTCACCGCCGAATTCTTCGATGCGCTTGGAGTGGCGCCGCTCCTGGGACGAACGATCCGTCCCGAGGAGACCCTTCCCGGGGCTCCCCCCGTAGCCGTACTGACCTATGAGCTCTGGAGGTCGGTCTTCGGGGGAGACCCGTCCCTGGTGGGAGAAACGATCGAGCTCGACGGACGCACGATCACGGTCGCCGGAGTGATGCCCGAGGGGTTTGGTCTCGCGACGGAGCCGGTGGAGGCGTTCGTTCCTGTTTCCATCGATCCCGCGAACCGTCAGAACCGGGGAAATCACTATCTGTACCTCATCGGCCGGCTCGCGCCCGGCGTCGGACTCGAGGCCGCGCGCGCGGAGCTCGAGACGCTTCTCGTGGAATGGCCGGGAAAGGATTTCCACGCTCCCAACCTCACCTCGCATCGCCTGCGCATCGATTCGCTCCAGGAAGAAGTCGTCGGCGACGCCCGGACCGCGATCTGGGCGCTTCAGGCGGCTACCGGTTTCGTTCTTCTGATCGCCTGCGCGAACCTGGCCAACTTGCTCCTGGCGCGCGCGGAGTCCCGGCAGAAGGAGTTCGCGATTCGCTCCGCACTCGGCGCCGGCGGTTTGCGTCTCGCCCGGCAGTTCCTCGCGGAGGGTCTGGTTCTATCCCTTCTCGGTGGCGCAATCGGCATCGTCCTCGCTCGGGTGGGGTTGCGAGCACTCGTCGCCGCGTTTCCCGACGCGCTTCCGCGCGCCGGGGAGGTCACCGTCGACGGGACGGCTCTCGCGTTCATGCTGATGGTGGCCGTTGGGACCGCGATCGCAATCGGTCTGGCGCCGCTCATCCACCTGCGAGCAAGCTCGCTCACCGCGACCCTTCGGGAAGCCGGCCAGAGAAGCGCGACTTCGAGCCGCCGCCTCCTGCGGCGCTTCCTCGTCGCCTCCGAGGTGGCCCTCGCCGTGGTGCTGGTCACCGGCGCGGGCCTGATGGTGAGGACGGTCTGGAACCTGACCCGCGTCGATGCCGGGTTCGACCGCGCGGGTCTCGTGACTTTCGCGCTCGACCTTCCGGCGCCGGCCTACCCCGATCCCGGGCAAGTGGCCAGCTTCTACGCGCGGCTGCTCGAGGACCTTCGGGCGGTTCCCGGAGTGCGGGAGGCCGCCGTCGCGAACGGGCTGCCTCCGCTCCGGGACGTGAACGCGAACGACACCGACATCGAGGGATACGAGCAATCCGAGGGGGAAGGGCCTATCGAGAACGTGGACTACTGGCAGTCCGCGTCGACGGGCTACACCGAGACCATGGGGATCCCGATCGTGGAAGGACGATCGTTCCAGGCGTCCGATGAGGGCGGCGACCTTGTCGTCCTCGTCAACGAGACGATGGCGGCGACGTTCTGGCCGGGAACGAGCCCTCTTGGCCGGCGAGTCAAGCCGGGCTTCGGCGACGAGCTTCCCTGGCTCACCGTCGTCGGCGTGGTGAAGGACGTCAAGCAGGGCGGCGTCGACAAGAAAACGGGAACCGAGCTCTACTTTCATACCGAACAGGTGGGGAAAGCTCTGCGGTTCGCCGACCGGAACATGAACGTCGTTCTTCGAACCGACCTGCCCGTGAGCGCGCTCGCGTCGAGCATTCAGCGGGTTTCGGCCGCGAAGGATGCCGCGCTTCCCATCATCGATCTGAGGGCCATGGACGAGGTCTTCTCCCAGGCGATCGGGCGCCCGCGCCTTCTGGCTCAGCTCCTTCTCGGATTCGCGATTCTCGCGCTCCTCATGGCCGCCATCGGAACCTACGGAGTCCTCGCTTACGTCGTGGCGGAGCGGCGCCGCGAGATCGGGATTCGAATGGCGCTCGGGGCTGCGCGCGCGAGCGTCCTTTCGATGGTCCTCCGCCAGGGCCTGGGCCTGACCCTGGTGGGTCTGGTCGTTGGACTCGCTGGAGCTCTCGCCGTCAACCGGCTCGCCGCGGGGCTCTTCTTCGGCGTCGAGCCCGCCGACCCCGCTACCTACGCCGCGGTCGCGGCCTTCATTTGCTTCGTGGGTCTTGTCGCCTGCTACGCCCCGGCGCGCCGGGCAACCCGCGTCGATCCCATCGTGGTTTTGAGGCAGGAGTAGAAGTCAGACGTTATTCAGGATCGCAAGCGCGGTGCCGGAGAAGATCTGCGCTCGATCGGACGCCGGAACGCTTTCGACGACTTCGACTGCGCCGGACATCGAGCCCGGAAGGTGGGGGTAATCGGAGCCAAGCGCGATGTGGTCCGCGCCCACGAGCTCGCGGACGAAAGCGACCGTCGAAGGCCCGGCGGAGACGGTGTCGAAGTAGAGCTTCTTCAAGTAGAAGCTCGGCGGCTGGTCGATCTTCTCGCGGCAGGCGGGGAAGTCGCGAAATCCCTGATCGAGCCGCGGCAGCAGATACGGGATGGCGCCCCCGAGGTGCGGGACGAGGAACCGAATGCGGGGGAAGTCGCGGAAGAGTCCGTCGAAGCACATCCGCGCGACGGCGAGGGTCGTGTCGAAGGGGAACCCCACGAGCGGGCCGAGAACGTAATCCTTGAGCTGCTCCGCCATCCCGACGGGAAGCATCGGGTGGATGAGGACGAAGAGACCTCGGCGGTTGGCCTCCTCGAAGAAGGGACGGAAGCGCGGATCGGTGAGCGGCTTTCCCCGGATGTGGCTCAGGAGCAGAACGCCCTGGAGCTTCAGCTCGTCGAGAGCCCGCGCGAGCTCTTTCGAAGCTTCGTCGGGGACGTCCATGGGAATCGAGGCGAGGGCCTTGAACCGGCGCGGGTTCTGAGCGACGAGCTCCGCGTAGGCGTCGTTGGTTTTCCGGGCGATCTCCGCCTCCCGTCCCTCGTCGGCGAAGTACACGTTCGGGACCGAGAGCGAGAGCACCTGGACGTCGACTCCGACCCGGTCCATCTCCTCGATGCGGAGGGCGGCATCGGCCATCGGCGGCTGAACCCCGAAGAATCGCGTGCCGCGGAACTCGATAGTGGCGGCTCCGGACGCGTCGGTCGCGAACCGGTAGTCCGGCGCTCCGAGCTCGCGGATCATGTCGAAGTAGGAGGCCGGATAGAAGTGGTTGTGGATGTCGATCTTGAGCGAGGGGGCCTGTCCGCTCCTCAAGAGCGGCGCCGCGAGGGCGACGGTCTCGAGAAACTCTCTTCGTTCCATACGAGGTCTCCGAAAAGCAAAAGGCTGCCGCTCCCGACGGGGAAGCGGCAGCCTGGAATCGCGTTCGATCGAGTTACGCCGCCTGGGCCTTGGCCGCGGACAGCACTTTGTCGAATACCTGGACGGCGCGCTGCATCTCTTCCATGGTTCCAATCGAGATGCGGCAGTGGGTCCAGAGCGGTGGGAAGGGTCGTCCCACCTTGACGCCTTCCTTGGCGCAGGCGTCCTGGAAGTAATCGACTGGCATCGCCACGTCGACGAAGGTGAAGTTCGCCTGCGCGTCCGTCGCCTTGTAGCCCCTGTCGGCGAACCACTTCAAGGTGAACGTCCGTGCCTGCTCGTTGCGTTTGCTCTCGTTCGGGATGTAGCTCGGATCCGCCGCGTCGCGCTCGAGCGCCGCGAGGACCGCGGTGTAGCTCAAGCCCGAAATCGTGTTCCCCATGTGGAACTTGTCGAGATCCTTGATGGTGCTCTCGTGGGCGATGGCGTAGCCGACGCGGAGGCCGGCCATGCCGTACGCCTTCGAGAACGTGCGGGCGACGATGAGCCGCGGTTCCTGGACCGCCATCGGGATCATCGTCTCGTGGCCCGGAGTGGTCACGTAGTCGATGTAGGCCTCGTCGACGAGGATGCGGAGATCCTTGTTTGCCTTGAGCGCTCGAGGGATGAACTCCTTGGAGTCCGATGGGTTCACCAGAGACGCCACCGGGTTGTTCGGGTTGCAGTAGAACAGCATCCCCGAGCCCTTCAACGCGTACATGGTCTTGTCGAGATCCATTCGGAAGTCAGAGGTGAGAGGAACGGCCTTGGTCCGGCTTCCAATGAGCGAGGCGTAGCCGAAGCATTCCTCGTACGTCGGAAGCGAGCCCACGACCGCCTTTTCCTTGGACGTATACATGTGGGTCGCGTTGACGAGGATCTGCGTCGACCCCGCGCCCAGCATCACGTTCTCGGGCTTCACGTTCCACTTCTTCGCGATCATTTCGTGAAGCGGCTTGTCGAGCGGGAAGGGATAGCGCCCGGCCGAGGCGCCCGTCGGTCCCAGCGCCCGCTCGATGGCGTCGAGAACGCTCTGGCCGGGTCCCATGGGGTTCTCGTTGTTGGAAAGGTTGATGACCTGGTCGACGGACCTACCGGTCTGGGCGGCGAAAGCAATCGCCTCCTGCCGGCGCGCGCTCACGAATGTGGACGCATAAGCGCCCGCGGCGCCGACGCCCAGAGTCCTCACGAAATCGCGTCGCGATAGCGACATGGCAGCCTCCTTCATCTCAATTTTGTTCAAAGGTTTCCTCACGGCGGGCCTACTCTTTACCCGAGTTGGCGTCGGTCGGCGCCGCTCCCAGCACCTGGCGGAACACTTCCGTCGCCCGCTTCATCTCGTCCATGGTCCCGATGGAAATGCGCGCGTGCGTCTTCTCGTAAGGCGGGAAATCGCGGCCCACCTGAACCTTGAACTTGGCGCAGCCCTCGCGGAACTGCTTCGCGGGCATGTTGGTCTTCACGAAGATGAAGTTGGTCTGGCTGTCGGTAGCCCAGTAGCCGCCGTTGCGGAAGAAGTCGAGCGTATACTTCCGCACCTCGGCGTTGCGCGCGACCTCTTGCGCCAGGTGGGCCGGATCGTCGAGTGACGCGCTCACTGCCGCGAGGCCGAGGACGTTGGTCCCGAACGTCAACTTGTAGGGGGAGAGCTTCGCGATGGGTTCCTTGCCGCCGACCGCGTAACCCTGACGAAGCCCAGCCATGCCGTAGGCCTTGCTGAAGGTTCGGCTGACGAACACGTTCCGATACTTGAGAGCCAACTCGGCGGCGCTCGAGTAGTTGGGGTCGGTCACGTAGTCGTTGTAGGCCTCATCGATGAGGACGTACGTGTAGGGCGACTCCTTCGCGACGTAGCGGACGAAATCCGCGATGGCGGTCCTTCCGTGCGCCGTGCCCGTGGGATTGTTGGGGTTACAGAGGAATACCAGGCCGGCGCCGAGCGCCGCCCCCGCCATCTTGTCGAGGTCGAGC
>CAZKNR010000553.1:0-2397 GCA_964553925.1 uncultured Acidobacteriota bacterium | reverse complement strand
CGGACGCCCCAGGACAGAGGGAAGTAGGTGTCTTTCCCGATGCCGCGCTTGTAGGAGGCATCGATGAAGAAGCCCGCGCCGAGGTTCTCGTAGAGGGTCGTGTGATCGTGCGAGAAGTTCGTCACGATGAGGTCGGGGTCGAAGTCGAAGTCGATATCCGCGGCGTCGACCCCCATTCCCGCTTGCTCCCGGCCGTCGCCGCTGTAGGAAGCCCCGCGCATCAGACCCTCGTCGGAGAACGTTCCGTCGCCTCGGTTGCGGAAAAGGTAGTGAGGTCGTCCGTCGTTGGCGACGAAAATGTCGGTGTGGCCGTCGAGGTCGAGGTCGGAGAAGACGACTCCGAGCCCGTACGAAGGCTCGACCGCGGCGATGCCCGTCTCTTCGGAAGCGTCGCGAAGCCGGCCGTCCTCGTTGTGGTAGAGGCGGTCGGGTGAGGCAGGAAGCCCCGCGGGTCCGCAGCCCACGCGGAGGCCTTTCCAGTTGCAGATCTCGAGGCCTTTACCGCCTGGCTCGAAGGCGCTCCGTTCGACGTAGTTCGAGACGTAGAGGTCGGGAAGGCCATCCTTGTCGTAGTCGCCGAACGCGGCGCCTCCCGCCATGAGATCGTCGTCCATCCGGAGCTTCTGAAACGTGCCGTCTCCCTGATTCACCAGGAGCCTGTCGGAACCGTTCGTCGCGATGAAGAGATCGCTGTCGCCGTCGGCCTCGAGGTCGGCGACGGCGACGGCGACCCCGAATCCGTCGTCGCCCGCCCGGCTCTTCTCGGTGACGTCCTCGAAGCGGCCGCCGCCGCGGTTCCGGTAGAGCCGGCTCCCCGGACCCGGGCCCACGAGGTCCGGAGCGCCATTCACGAGGTAAACGTCGACGAAGCCGTCTTCGTCGAAGTCGACGAACGCGGCTCCGCTTCCCAGTGTCTCGTAGATGAGGCGTTTGGCGCCGCCTCCGAAGAGGTTCTGAAACCGAATCCCCGCGGCTTCACTGCGATCGACGAGGACGATTGCGGCGGCGACGAGAGCGCTCAGCAACGAGGCGCTCCCTTGTGGACGCGGGCCGAAAGCAGAAGGAGCGCCGCGTCTTCGGGCGCGAGAGCGAGCGCTTTGTCGAGAAAGGGAAGGGCCTCCGCTCCGCGGCCGTGCTCGAGATAGAGCTCGATGAGAGGCCGGTACGAGCCGGCCTCCGACGGCCGCTCGAGGATCGCGAGCTCGAGCTTCCCCTTTTTTTCCTCGAAAGCCTCGAGGTTTCGAAAGGTCTCGAGCTCCTTACGCGCTTCCTCGCCGCGTCCGAGACGGGCGAGAATCGTTCCGAGGAGGTAGCGGGTCGCCGGATGATGAGGATTCATCCGGGATGCCTCCGTGAGCGCCGCGACCGCCCCCTCGTCGTCGCCGCGCTCGTTTCGAAGACTTCCGAGAAGGTAGAGCGTTTCCGCTCGCTCTCTGGGCCCGGTCTCTTCCGCGAGCGCCTGCGCGAACGCTCTCTCCGCCTCCTCGTAGCGCCCTAACCTGAGGAGCGCGGCCCCGAGCCCCTTCCGCGCCGCGGCTGAGCTCGCCTCCTGATAATGACCCACCGCCTCGTCGAAGCGCTGGGAAGCCCGCGCGATCTCTCCGAGGTAGAAGTGGGCTTCTCCGTTCGCTTGGTCGTCCTCGAGAACACGCTCGAACGCGAGGCGCGCGTTTTCGTAGTCCGCCCTTCGAACGTAGATCTTCCCAAGGGTGAGGCGAGCCTCCGCATCCGCGGGGTTTCTCGCGAGCGCTTTGGTGAGCGCGTCTCTCGCCTGAGAATCCCGATTGAGCGAGTAGGCGAGGAGGCCGACGAGTCTCTGGGCTTCGGGGGCGTCGGGGCTCGATTCGAGGACCCTCTCCAGAACCTCGACGGCTTCGCCGGGTCTTCTGAGCTCTGCGAGGACCGTCGCCCGGTAGACCTCGAGTCCCGGATGGCGCACGTCGAGCGAAAGCGCTTCGTCCAGCGATGCGAGGGCGCCCTCGAGATCTCCGAGCTCTCCGAGGCTTTCCGCGAGCCCGAGGCGCGCGCGAGGATTCTTCGGCTCGACCGCTACGGCGCGCTCGAAGATCGGCCGCGCCTCCGCTGCCTTCATCTCCGCCATCCAGAGCGAGCCGAGCTCGTTGAGAAGCACGATGCCGTTCGGTCGAAGCTCGAGCGCTTGCATAAGCGTCCGGCGCGCCTCCTCGGGGCGGCCCCACCGCGAATAGATCCGCGCGAGCTGGACCGAGCTCGGCGCGTGGGCGGGAGACTCGGAAAGCGCGGTGAGGAAGGCCTTCTCGGCCTCCTCGAGACGTCCCTGCTGAAAGAGCGCTACTCCCTCGCGGAACGACGGAGGCTCCTGGGCCGCCTGAGCCAGAAGCCCGGCCAGGAGGAGGATCAGGGTCCGAGCTCCGAGAA
>CAZKNR010000552.1:0-2625 GCA_964553925.1 uncultured Acidobacteriota bacterium | reverse complement strand
CCACGGTCGCTTCCGGATGGAGCGCGAACGTGGTGAGCCTCCTCCAGGACTTTGGGATCCACCTTCCCCCGCGCTTCACCGACACTCCCGGCACGATCCTGGTGTTCTTCCAGAACCGATGGGAGCCGCTCGCGGCGCTCGCGCCGACCCTCGCTTCGGCTGGAATCGCTCCTTCGTCTCTTCCCGCGGTCACCGCGATCTTCAACGTCCCCGCGGTTCTCGCGGTTGTCGCGGTGACGACCCTCCTCATCGTGGGTATCGAGGAGTCCGCCAACTTCAACCTCGGGATCGTCTTCGTCAAAGTGGGCACGGTTCTGGTATTCATCGCCGTGGCGGGCGCGTACCTTCTCTGTCATCCCCAGGTCGCCGCCACCAACTGGACGCCGTTTGTTCCGCCGAACGAGGGAAGTTTCGGGGCTTTCGGTCTCTCGGGAATCGCCCGGGGCGCCGCGGTGATCTTCTTCGCCTACATCGGCTTCGACGCGGTCGCGACGGCGGCCCAGGAAGCGCGGAATCCGCAGCGCGACATGCCCTTCGGCCTCCTCGCCTCTCTCGGGATTTGCACCGTCCTCTACATCGCGGTCGCGGTGATCCTCACCGGAGTCGTGCACTACTCGCGGCTCGACGTCGCCGCCCCGGTCGCCGTCGGTATCGATGCCACCGGTGTCGCCTGGGGAAGCCTCCTGGTGAAAGTGGGCGCCATCGCCGGCACCAGCACCGTGATGCTGGTGACGCTTCTGGGGCAATCCCGAGTCTTCTTCTCCATGTCGCGGGACGGCCTGCTCCCTCCCTGGGCGGGCGCCATCCACCCGCGTTTCCGGACGCCCTGGATCTCCTCGATGATAACCGGCGTTTTCGTCGCGGGAATCGCGGGCGCCATTCCCATCGCCGTCCTCGGGCAGCTGGTGAGCATCGGGACCCTTCTCGCGTTCGTCATCGTCTGCGCCGCCGTCTTGATCTTGAGAAAGCGGCGGCCCGATCTCGAGCGGCCGTTTCGCACCCCGCTCGTTCCCTACGTCCCCGTCCTCGGGATCCTCATCTTCCTTCTCCTCATGGCGAGCCTACCTCTCGACACCTGGATTCGTCTCGTCGTATGGCTTCTTCTCGGCTTCGCCGTCTACTTCGGCTACGGGATCCGGCACAGCCGGCTACGTGGACCAGGCCCATGATAGGATTGTTTTTTCTCTTCTCGAGTCGGGAAGCCCTCATGGACACGCCTTTCCGCCTGGACGAATGGTGACGGTCACGGTTATATACCCTCCCCCTCCGCCATGGACTCCTCGCCAAAGCAGATCGTCAAAGTTCGCGCCACTGCCTCGAGAGCGACTACGAGCAGAACCGCGGCGTAGACCAGGTCGGGATTCTGAGGGTGGACGCGGATCTTCCCGATCCGTCCAGCTTCGGGAAGGCCAAATCTCCGAGATCGATGACCCGGGCGCCGGCCCGCGCTTGCGCTTGGATCCGGTCCCCGTCGACGGCGACCGAGCCGTTCTCGATCGCGCGTCCGCTCTCGACGTCGATCACCCATCGAGCCCGGAGTACCAGGGGGTCGGTCTGAGCGAGCCACAAGAAGATCGCTGGCGCGGCGCTATTTCTCATAAGCGAACACCTCTGGCGGCTTGTACCGCGAGGCCGCTCCATGAGGACGGATTTTACTCTCCTTTGATGCTGACGTGGAGCCGCCAGCTCTGCTACATGCTAGACTCGCCGGCCAGTGACCGGCAACGCCGAGCTCCCGCGAAAGCTCTCCGTCATCGATTCCGCCGCCATCGTCGTGGGAACGGTGATCGGCTCCGCCGTCTTCATCGTCCCGAACTCGGTCGCGCAGAACCTGCAAACCGTTCCCGCGTTTCTCGGAGTCTGGGTGTTCACCGGGCTTCTGAGCTTCTTTGGAGCTCTGGCGTACGCGGAGCTCGGGGCGATGATGCCCTCGACCGGCGGCCAGTACGTCTACCTTCGCGAGGCCTACGGACCGCTTCCCGCGTTTCTCTGCGGCTGGGCTTTCTTTCTCGTGATCCAGTCGGGATCGATCGCGACCCTCGCGGCGGGGTTTTCGATCTACCTCTCCTACTTCGTCCCGCTTCATCCCGCGGCCGCTAGGCTCGTATCCGTCGTTCTGATTCTCGCGCTCACGTTCGTCAACTACCGCGGCGTTCGTCAGGGTGCCGCGGTGCAGAAGACCTTCACCGTGCTGAAGCTCACCGGCATCGCGATTCTCGTGGCGAGCGTCCTCGTCGCGACGCGCGAAGCAGCGCCCGCGGCCGCGGCGACCGCCCCGTTCGCGTTTCGCCAGTTCGGTATCGCGATGATCGCTTGCCTCTGGGCCTACGAGGGCTGGTATTGCATCAGCTTCGTTGCGGGCGAGGTCAAGAATCCGCAGAGGAACATTCCCCTCGCCCTGGGGCTCGGGGTCGCCACCATCATGGCGATCTACCTGAGCGCGAACCTCGCGTACTTGAAGATCCTTCCGCTCGCAGAGATTGCGGAGGTTCCTCGCGTGGCCGCGACCGTCGCCGAGCGCACTCTGGGCGCTCTAGGGGGCTCTTTCGTTTCGCTCACCATCCTGCTCTCTATCACCGGCGCCATCAACGGAACCATCCTCACCGCCGCCCGGGTGTACTTCGC
>CAZKNR010000551.1:0-2088 GCA_964553925.1 uncultured Acidobacteriota bacterium | reverse complement strand
CGTTCCCGGAGTCGACCCCGGCCATTCGGGAAGCACCGTGGAGGACCTCGACAGCTATCTAAACCGGAATGCATGGAGCCTCGCACCAGCATTCACCTTCGGAGACTCCCCGAGGACCGACACCCGCGTCCGCACCCCGATTCGGCACAACTGGGATTTCGCCTTTCAGAAATCGGAGAGAGTCGGCGGCGGGCGGATTACGATGAGGGTCGAGATCATCAATGCGTTCGACCGACCCGACTTCGCGGGCCCGGTCACGGTTCTCGGGAACCCGAACTTCGGAAGAATTCTCGGCGTGAATGGATTCCCGCGGCTCGCCCAGTTCACCGTGCGCTACCAGTGGTAGGGACGCGGCGCTTCAGCTCCTCCGACCAACCTTGAACGACGTAGATGGGGCGTGGGGTGTTCTCGTCCTCGCTCGGCTCGATCATGAGGAATCGACCGTCGGGCGCGACGTCATAGCTCGAGCCAAAATAGGAACCGGCGTACCGGTCCTCGAAGAGCACCTCCGGTCTTCCGGTCCTCACCGACGGTGAGGTTTCGACGGAGACTGCCACGATATTGTTTCCAACCCTGTAGAAGATTTCGCGTCCGTCGCGCGCCCAGACTGCCTCGTACCCGCCCTCCTCCGTCGAGATTTGCCGGGGTCCTCCGGGACCGGGGAAGGCCTGGATGAAGACCCCTTCATCCGTGTTGTAGGCGACCCAGCGGCCGTCGGGAGAAAGACGGGGTTTGTCTTGTATGCCCGGCCGGCGGGCGAAGGGCTCGGTGCGGGCCTCTCCGCCCGGACGGAGCAGGCTGATGGATGATAAGTCCGTGGGATCGGCCTCAGTGAACAGCAGAATCTTCCCGTCGCGGGACCACTCGAAAGGCCATTGGCGAATGTCGCTCTGGGTCAGCCTCTCGGCGACGCCGGTGCCGTCCGAGGGTTTCCAGAAAAGGTTCCGGATTCCACCCACGTCGGAAGTGAACGTCAATCGGCTCCCGTCGGGCGTCCAAACGGGAGACTCGTTGAAGCCTTCGAACGTCACGCGGTGCTCCGTGTCGCGCTCGAGGTCGTAGACCCAGATGTCCTGGCGGTCGGAATCCTCGACGGCCATGGCCAACTGCCTCCCGTCGGGGGAGAGCCGAAGATCGGTGAAGGCGCGCGGGCTCAGGGGGAGCCGCTCCTCTCGTCCGTTCCGATCCACCCAAAAGAGAGACCGCCCTTTCCGGGAGGGTTCGGGCACGTAGACCAGCGTTCCATCGTCCCCCATGCTGAAATTAGCCCAGCCATCGTTGGGAACGGTGCGCACGTTCTCGACGACTGAAACCGACGAGCCCGAGATCTCCATGCTACCGAGGTGAAATGGGGCGGCATACAGCGTATGACCTTTTGCATAGACGAGATGCCCCGTGGGAGTGAAACGACCGTAAAACGCGCTCTCGATTAGAGGTTTCCTCTGGCGCGTCTTCATCGAATAGACCTCGATGCCGAAGGTGCCGTTCTTGGCGTGCCGGGTAAACAGAATGCTTTCGGCTCCAGGCAAGATCTGGGGAAAATGAAAATCGAGATCACCCCGTTCGGTCTCGGGAGCCACGATGATTTTCGGCTCTCCTCCCTCCGCGGAGACTTGACGCAGACCGGAGTTGATGGTGCCGAAAACGATATTCCCGTCTTCTCCCCAGCTCAAACCGAGACCGCCGGCGTCGCATAGAGTGACGGGCGCCCCGCCCGCTGCGGACACCTTCTTGAGCTTTCCTTCGGCAACGAAGCCAAACCAGTCGCCATCAGGTGAAAAGACCGTCCGGTAGGCGCCGTTCGTTCCCTCGAGCAGCCGGGGTGCGAACTGATCCAAAGGCTGGAGATACAGCCCGTGCGCACCTTGAAACAGAAGATGCGAACCGTCCGGCGACAGTTTAGCTTCGCCGCCAAAATAGGCACCGGCCGGCGGCTGAACGATGAATCGTCGGACCGCGCGCCGCGGGACGTCGCTTCCGCTCGAAAGAACGAGCGCCGCGACCACCGTCGAGGCCGCGATCGAGGCGAGAACCCAGGGCAAGAATCTCGTAAACCCTCGCGCGGCAGGCGCCGCCTGGAGCGTGGAA
>CAZKNR010000550.1:0-2305 GCA_964553925.1 uncultured Acidobacteriota bacterium | reverse complement strand
CTCGAGTGAACGTCAGCCGGCGGGAAGCGCGAGCTCGTCTTCTTCGGCCTCGCGCTTCTGTTCGGCGATGATGTTCGTCCACTCGCGCTCCATGTCGAGTCCCTGTTTCTTCGCGAGCGCCACGAGCCAGCGAGGAGCCTTGGTCGGAGTCTCGACGGGACCGGCGGATGCCCCGAGGTCCATCAGAGTTTTCAGCCCCACCAGAATCGCGAGGAAGCTCATCGGGGTCTCGTAGCGCATCATGAGAAACGCCCCGAAGATGACGACGAGATGCAGGATCACGACACGCCCGAGAGCGACCTGCATTCTCGCCTTCAGCCAGGAGAACGGCTTTTGGCCGAGGCTCATCAGGTCGTAGAGGAGCTCGAAGGCGGTGATGCCGGCCACGGCGAGCATACCGCTCCGGAAGGACGCGACGTCGATCTGCCAGGGCGATGGCCCTTCTCCCCGCCAGTTCTGGTTGAGGATCATAAGGAATATTCCGAGAAACAAACCGTGGGCGAAGGTGAACACGTAGAGTATCGTCGCGTACTCCGCGAGGAACGTGGTCTCCGACTTGGACTTTCGCTTCGATGAATCGTCGATCTGCCGGTGCCAGTGACCGCGCGCCCGGGTAAGCCGCCGGTGGAGCCCGATACGCACCACGTTCGCGGTGCCGGCGAGAAGCGTCTCACTCCAGAACACCAGCAGCAGAGTGCTCGCCGACCAGCCGAACCACATGACCCCTGCCAGAGGCACCAGGCTCGTCGCGAGAATGAACGCTCTGTGAATCCACTTTCCAAGAGTCATGTACCCTCCGTGTCATTCAGGACTTTACTTCGGTATCCTTGAGTCGTCGAACGCTCGAAACTCATGAACCCTCGAATCTCCCTGATCATTCCCGCCCGCAACGAGTCGCTTTGGCTTCCGCCTCTTCTGGATTCAGTCGACGTGGCTGCCGCCCGTTACTGCCGGGGCCCGGGGGCGATCGAAGTGATCGTGGCCGATAACGTATCCACGGACGAAACCGCCGAGATCGCGCGGAGCCGGGGTTGTCGCGTCGTCACCGTGGAAAAGCGCGTCATCGGGGCGGTGCGCAACGGCGGCGCCCGCGCGGCGACGGGGGAAGTCCTCGCGTTCGTCGATGCCGATTCGCGCATCCACCCGGCGACGTTCGACGTCATTGATTGTTGTCTCGAGGACGGGCGTTGTCTCGAGGACGGGCGCGTCATCGGGGGCGCTACCGGCGTCTCGATGGAGCGACTCTCACCGGGAATCGCCGCCGCGTATATCGCCCTTGTTCCCCTGGTGTGGGTGATGCGGATGGATACGGGCGTCGTCTTCTGCCGGCGGGCGGACTTCGACGCGGTCGGAGGGTACCGTGAGGACATTCGCGTCGCCGAGGACGTCGACTTTCTGTGGAAGCTCCGGAAGCTGGGAAGATCGAAGGGCCAGCGGCTCGCGAGGCCCCGCGGAGCCAAGGCGGTGACCTCCACGCGCAAATTCGACGAGTACGGGGACTGGCACTACTTGACGAACCTGGGGCGATCGCTCTTCTACCTCCTGTTCAACAGAGCCGCGCTGCACCGGTTCGTGGAGGACTACTGGTACAGCGATCGGGTGAGAACGAGCTCCGGCGAATCCCGAAAGAAGGGCTAGCGCGTTTCGAAGACGATCCGCTGCGCGCCCTGCCAGAGGACCAGCTTTCCCAGCTCCATCAGGTTTTCCCGGCCCTCGACCACGGTCAGGAAGTGGTTTCCCGCGAGCTGTCCCATCTTGCTCGCGAACCGGCAGCTTCCATAGGCGAACAGGATCTCGGTCTCGCTGAAGCCGCCGGGATAGAGCAGGATGTCGCCCCTCGAGGGATGGCTCGTCGCGTTCTCGACCCCGAGTCCGGTGTCGAAGTCCCCAAGGGGAATCCAGACGGCTTCCCCGCTCCAGCGCGAGTGGATGACTTGATTCTCGAACGGAAGGAGCCGGCGAAACGCCTCGCACGTCGAAGGCGCGAGCTCCAGCTCGAGCTTCGCGGCAAACGAGAACGGGCCGGCCGCGATCGAGATCATCACCATGGGCGGAGCGTATCAAATGTCTATAATCGTTCTCCATGCCGATCCTCTCCTTCACCGGCCTCTCGTTCGACATCGGCGATCAACCCATTCTTCGACGCGCCGAGCTGACGCTCGAGCCCGGCGAGCGGGTCTCGCTCATCGGCCGCAACGGCGCCGGGAAATCGACGCTCCTTCGAATCCTCGAAGGAGAACTGAAGCCGGACTCGGGAGAGATCCGGGCGAAACCGGGCCTTCGGATCAGCCGGCTCGCCCAGCTC
>CAZKNR010000549.1:0-10382 GCA_964553925.1 uncultured Acidobacteriota bacterium | reverse complement strand
CGGACGCCCCAGGACAGAGGGAAGTAGGTGTCTTTCCCGATGCCGCGCTTGTAGGAGGCATCGATGAAGAAGCCCGCGCCGAGGTTCTCGTAGAGGGTCGTGTGATCGTGCGAGAAGTTCGTCACGATGAGGTCGGGGTCGGAGTCGAAGTCGATATCCGCGGCGTCGACCCCCATTCCCGCTTGCTCCCGGCCGTCGCCGCTGTAGGAAGCCCCGCGCATCAGACCCTCTTCGGAGAACGTACCGTCGCCTCGGTTGCGGAAAAGATAGTGAGGTCGTCCGTCGTTGGCGACGAAAATGTCCGTGCGGCCGTCGAGGTCTGGGTCCCGAGCGTCGTGCTGGGAGTCCTGGGGAACATCGACTTACCGCCTCCTCTCGAGGGGCCGATCCTGGTGCACCTGATCCTCCGCCATTCGGGGGGGGTTCTCGCGGGCCTGCTCGCGGCCGGGGTCTTCGCGGTGATCATGGGCTCGCTCGACAACCAGGCTTTCGCCGCGGGGACGCTTTTCACCCAGGACATCGTCCGCCACTACGGGTTCAAAGACGGCCTCTCCGAGCGGGGGCAGGTCCTGAGCGGGCGCCTCTTCGTCGCGGCGCTTCTCGCGGCGGCGCTCCTCGTCTCGCTCGCGACATCGCGCACCATTTTCGACCGCGGGGTCTGGTCACTCAGCGGGTTCGCCGCGCTCTTTCCAATCGTCGTCGCATCCCTTTACTGGCGGCGCAGCACGGGAGCGGGGCTCGTCCTGTCGATCGCGCCCGTCGCCCTTCTCTGGCTCGGCTTTTTCCTCGATTCGCTCGGATCCCGAGGAGAGTACACCGTCGGCGAGACGGGCCTCCTCCCAGTGGCGTTTCTGTTCGCGGGGGCGGTCGTCAGTCTCGTCGCGGTGTCGCTCGTGACCTCCCCCCCGCCCGCCCGCGTGCTCGATCGGTTCTTCCCGGCGCGGTAGTATCGATGCGTGCTGGCGGCCCCTGGAGTTTTGTTTCTGGTGCTGAGCGCCGCTGCGTTTGCCGTTCGCCTTCGCCGCGGTATCTATAGCCGCTATCCGTACGAGCAGTTCCTCCTCGTAGGGGCGGCCGTCGTCTTCGGCCTCCTGGCCGCGATAACGAATCCCGGGGCGGTCAGCCTGGTCCTCCTCGCCGTCGAGCTCGGAGCGCTCGCCCTCGTCGTTCGATACCTCGGCGTCGGCGCTCGTTTTCCTTCGGGCGAGGTGAACGTGAAAGCCGGGGAGCGCTTCCCTGACTTCGTGCTTCCCGATTCCGAGGGCGGGAGCTTCCATTCGCGAGCCCTTCTGGGAAGCTCCGCGGCCCTCTATATCTTCTATCGGGGTCACTTCTGACTGTTCTGCTCCAGCGAGCTCGGGCAGCTCCAAAAATTCCAGCGGCGGGTAGAAGAGCTGGGCGTTCGCATAATCGCGGTGAGCGTCGACCCCCCCGAGCTCTCGGCGCGATTCCGGAAGGGGCTCGCGGCTGACTTCACGTTCCTTTCCGACATGAAGGGCGAGCTCCTCGTTCGTCTCCACTTGCTTCATCGCGGAGGCTACGTAGGGCGCGACGTCGCCGCTCCCGCGGCGCTCCTCGTCGACAAGCAGGGAATCGTCCGCTGGGTCTACAAGTCCGAGCTCGGACACCTGCGGATGACACCCGAGGATCTCTTCGGGGCCATGGAGCGCCTCACGCTCGAAGAGCAGAATCGCGAGCTCCGGCGCGGCCGGGCGGTGGCCCGGGTGGTGCGGCAGGTCTTCCTAATGAAGCAACCGGAGGACCTCGCGAGCGCTATCGAGGCCCTCCGCGACGAGCTCCGCAAGCTCGGCCTCGCCTTCTCCGTCTGCGGGGTTGCGATCGTGGACGAGAAGAACGGGAGACTCCGGATGATCAGCGCCCGGCACGAGCGTCTTTCGAGCATGGAGCTCACGATCGCCGACCATCCCGAGACGGCGGAGATGCTCGAATTCTGGACCGGGAGAGCCGTGGGAGTCATCGACCTCTCGGGTGAAGCGACCTCGTTCCGCGACCTGGCCCTCGAACATGCTTGCGAGGACTGCTTCACGAGCGATCTGGAGTACCTCCTGAACGTGCCCTTCTCCCACGGCGCCCTTTTCATCGCGGGCACGCGAGCCCAGGCGCCGACGCCCGACGACGTGGCGACACTCACCGAGTTCGCCGACGCGATTTCCGTCGCCTACCAGAGGTTCGTGGATTTTCAGAACCTCGAGAACCGGACCCGTGAGCTCCAAGAAACGCAGATCCAGCTCATCCAGTCCGAGAAGATGGCGGCCCTCGGTCAGCTGGTCGCGGGCGTCGCTCACGAGCTCAATACGCCCATGGGGGCGATCCACAGCAACAACCAGAGCCAGAGGAAGGCCCTCGAGCGCCTGTTGGACGAGCTCGACGTGCTCGACAACGGAGCGGCCGGCCTTTCGGAGCACGCGGCGACTCTCGAAAAGCTTCGCGATATGAACGTCGTGAACGACACCGCCTCCCGGCGGATCATGGAGATCGTCTCGAACCTCCGCAAGTTCGCGCGTCTGGACGAATCGGACTGGAAGCAGGCGGACCTGAGGGAGGGCCTCGATGAGACCCTTGCCTTGGTGGAGCATCAGACCCGTGGGAGGATCCGGATCGTTCGCTCGTATGAAGACGTCCCTCTCGTCGGCTGCTATCCCGGTCAGTTGAATCAGGTGTTCATGAACCTCCTCGTCAACGCCATCCAGGCCATCGAGGGTGAGGGCCGCATCGACGTCGAGTGCTTTCGCGAGGGCGACTCGGTGGTGGTGCGGGTGCGCGACGACGGCCACGGCATTCGCGAGGACGCGCTCTCGCGCATCTTCGATCCCGGCTACACCACCAAGGGTGTGGGCGTGGGCACAGGCCTGGGGCTCTCCATCGCGTATCGCATCGCCGCGAACCACGGGGGCTCTCTCCGGGTAAAGAGCGAGGTGGGGAAAGGCTCGGAGTTCACATTGTCCATCCCTCTCGACCTTCCCCCGCCTAGAACGCTCTCGACGACGAGCGCCTATACGGCGCTCTCGAGTCTTTGACATGAGGTTGGGCGCGGCTCGAGGCTATGGGAAAAGCGGCGTCGGTCCTCGAGCGGATCCGCGAGTTCACCGCGGTCACTCGCCAGCTGCTACTTTTTCTTCTTCCGCCGGGCACGCCTCGAGGGGGTGAAGCGGTAACGCTCCATCGAGAGCGTGCCGCTCCTTCCGAAGCGGATCCCTTCGGACTCGAGAAGGCGTCTCTGGAGATGGGGCGTCTCATGGAGGTGCTCCGTCGAGATCCCTCCCGCGGCATTGACCACCCGCTGCCAGGGGACGTCGCCGGGACATTGGTTCATGGCCCAGCCGACGGCGCGAGCCGAGAGCGGTCGGCTCAAGAGGTCCGCGATCTGGCCATAGCTCATCACCCGTCCGCGCGGTATCCGGCGGACGATCCGGTAAACCTCGTCCCAGGCGCTCGTGCCGTTCACGTTCGAAGGGATGCGCGCCTCATGAAGGGGAGCGGGGAGAGCGCGAGGACCGCGCCGGTCACGCTCAAAGCCGCGTAGCCGACTTCGGCCAGAAGAAGGCCAGAAACCACACCGGCGATCGCGGCGCTTCCCCAGACCCAGGCGTCCGCGAGCCCTGGAGCCTGACCCGGTCCTTTCGCTTCGTGCTCTCGGTCAGGAGCGCGCTCGCGGCGACGAAGCCGAAGCTCCAACCGAGCCCGGGGAGAAAGAGAGCGAAGGAGTGAGACCAAGCACCCGGGGCGGCAACGGACGCGAGGATTCCGGCAACGCAGAGGAAGAGGACCGCCGCTCCGATCATCGGCGCCCGGCCGAGGCGGTCGGAGAGCCAGCCGGCTCACGACACGCCTCAGCCCACGGGTCCGATGGGACCTCCTCGGCTCCTGAGCGCCAGGTTTCGAGAGATTTCTTCCATCCAAACGGGCGCGGCCCGCGTAGTGATCCTATGAACGCGCGGGTAGCAGTTGAGCCGGCGCATTCATAACCCACAAAGAGTAGGAGAAACAGAACCATGCGGATAAGACGACTGAAATGGAAAGGCCTTCTGATGGCCCTGGCCGCGGCCGCAACGCTTTCGGTGGCGCCGGAGCAGATGGCGTCGAACCACAGCGACGCGCCGCTGATAAAGCAAGACCCGCAGGCGAACCTGACGGACGTATATGCGTTCATCGGCTCCCGGTATGACGATCCGTCGGTCAAAGTGTTGAACGTGAGCATGAGCGTCCGGCCGTTCTCCGAGCCGGGAGACGGGGCCATGTACGACCGCTTTGCCGACGACGCGCGCTACAGCATTCACATCACCGACCCCATCAGTGGAGAGACCGAACTGCGTTACGACTTTTTCTTCTCCGCCGTGAATTCCGGTTACAAGAACCCGAACACCATCCTGTCCTACGGGTTGGGCACCGAGGCCGGCCCGATCCAGACGGTCGACGACGCGCGGCAGAACTTCACCCAGCGCTACCGCGTCGTAAAAGTGAGCGGTCGCCGGAGCCCGGTGATCGGACGCGACCTGCTCACCCCGCCGCCGAACGTGGGCCAGAACGTCACGCCGCTCTACAACGATGCGGATGGCAAGGCGGTGTCGGGCGCCTTGACGCTGGACGACTTGGACGTGTACACGCGCTCGACGATTTACCCCTTGGAATCGGGCGAGGTCGTTTGGGCCGGCCATCGCGACGACAGCTTCTTCTGCGACATTCCGGGCATCTTCAACCTGCTGGACGTGCGCATCCTGGACAACAACGGAAGCCTGGCCGACGGTCTCGGCCAGGACGGAAACGGCGTCGATGGCTTCAAAGGCTTCAACGTGCTGACGATCGTGATGCAAATCCCCGTGAGTGAGCTCGAAGCCAGGGGAATCCCCCGCCCGTACAACACCGTGTTCTTCGGGCAGCAGACCGGGGTAGGGGCCTATGCCTCGGTCAGCCGGCCGCGCGTCACCGTCCTCAAGGAGGATGGCTCGCGGGTTCATGGGGGCGGCTGGGTCCAGGTTTCGCGGCTGGGAAACCCTTTTTTCAACGAGGGCCTGGTGGCGCACGTGGACAAGGACCGCTTCAACCGCACCCCGGCGACGAATGACGCGCCTTTCGCGAAATACGCCCTCAACCCCGAGCTCGCCACGCTGATCAACTTCGTGTACGGGACGACGTTCGTCGACACCGGCCGCACGGATCTGGCGGCGATCTTCATTCCGGAAGTCCTGAAGGTCGTAACCACGACGGACCCCGTGAGCCTTTCGGGCCAAGCAACCTTCAACCGGCTGGGCTTCATCGGCGGGGACATGACGAACGGCGTCTCGAGTGGGTGGCCGAACGGCCGGCGCTTCGGCGACGACGTCGCGGACATCGCGCTCACCGCGATCGCGAGCGGTCCAGCCTACTCGGCGATCACCATGGTGGGCGACAACGTGACCGGGAACGACCTTCCGTATCATCAAGTGTTCCCTTATATCTCGACGCCGCAGTCCGGCAGCAACAACAGCAAGGACCCTGTGGCCGCCCCGTAAGCCGACGCTCACCTCGTATGCGGCCAAGTCCCGCCCGCCGGTCGCGGCGGGCGGGACGCGGCTGGAAAGGAGATCGACATGAATCGATGGAATGGAACCGTCTTGATCGCGTGGCTGGTGCTCGCGGGCGCCGCCGCCAATGCGAGCGCGCACGATTTCTGGATCGAGCCCTCGACCTTTTGGCCGCGGGTCGGCGAGCGCGTGAACGTAGGACTGCGGGTCGGGGATCACTTCAAGGGCCTGCCGGTGGCGCGCCGTCCGGAGCGGATCGTGAAGTTCGTCTCGCTAGGCCCGGGAGGAGAGAAGCCGATCGTGGGGCGGGAAGGGGCGGATCCCGCTGGCCTGGCGCGATTCACGGAGCCGGGATGGTACGTTCTGGGCTACCGCAGCAACCACGCGTTCACCGAGATGGAAGGTGCGAAATTCGAGGAGTATTTGAGGGAAAAGGGCCTGGAGAAGGTCGTGGCGCTGCGCAAGGAGCGAGGCCTGAGTGACGAGAAGGCGCGCGAGGCGTACTCGCGCTGCTCGAAGTCGCTGGTCCGCGTGGGCGAAGCGAGCGGTGAAGCGCGCGATCGGCCGATCGGCTTCACGCTCGAGATCGTCGCCGAGTCGGACCCGTACGAAAAGAAGGACGGGAGCGAACGGTCGTTCCGTGTCCTGTTCGACGGGGAGCCGCTCAAAGGCGCGCTGGTGACGGCCGCGAGGCGGGACGCGGCGGACGAGACGAGAGTTGCTCGTACCGGCGCCGACGGTCGGGTGAAGCTCTCGCTCGATGAGGCGGGTATTTGGCTCGTCGCATCCGTTCATATGATCGAGGCGCCGAAAGGCGTCGACGCCGAGTGGGAAAGCTTCTGGGCGTCGCTGACGTGGGAGTTACCGGCGGTCGCGCAGTGAGCCGATGAACTTCTTTCCCGGGCTCGCTTCGGTGTTGGCGCTCGCTTTGGCTTCCCCCCCGACGGCTGCCGACGACACCCTTCGCGGGCGAGTCGTGGACGGTCGGGGAAGGCCGCTTGGGGGCATCGAAGTCGAGGCGTCGATCGCCGGAGGTCGCGGGGAGGTCGCGCGCGGAGCTACCGATCCCGAGGGCGGCTTCGCCTTCTCCAAGCTTCCGGAAGGCGAAGTGGTCCTGGTGGCGCGCCGGCCGAGCGGAAAGGCGGCGGTCGTTCTCGTGGCGGAAGGGGATCGGGCGCGAGAAGCGCTCATCAACCTGGACGAGGCGCTGGCGCGAGTCGCCGTCGAGGTATCGGTCTTCGGCGCCCTCCCTCGCACCGCGGCCTCATCGAGCGTCTTCGAGAACGATGAGCTCACCGAGCGGGCGCTGGAGCAGCCGGGCGACGTGCTCCGGGCGGTGCCGGGTCTGGCGGTGGCGCAGCATGCGGGCGGAGGCAAGGCGGACCAGTACCTCATTCGCGGGTTCGACGCCGACCACGGGACGGACATCGCGCTGTCCTTCGCCGGAATCCCGGTGAACCTGGTGAGCCACGCCCACGGGCAGGGCTACGCCGACCTGGGGTTCGTCATCCCGGAAACCATCGAGCGCATCAACGTCCACCGCGGACCCTATTTCGCTGAGTTCGGCAACCTGGCCACGGCGGGAGCGGCGGTGCTCGAGCTCCGAGAGGAGCTCGAGCGGTCCTTCATCAAGGTCGACGGCGGCTCCTTCGGCACCGGCCGTGTCCTGCTCGGGGTCTCGCGACACCTTACCCGGACTCGCGGGTTCTTCGCGGTCGAGGAGAGATTCACCGAAGGCCCGTTCCTCAATCGGCAGGATTTTCATCGCTTCAACCTGGCCACCCGGTGGACGTTCGATCTGACCTCGCGCCAGAAGCTCTCGCTCCTGTTCACGGCGAGCGAGTCCCGCTGGAACGCGAGCGGCCAGATTCCCTCGCGCGAGGTGGAAGCGGCACGGCTCGATCGGTTCGGATCGATCGATCCCTCCGAGGGAGGAAGCTCCTCACGCTACAACTTTAGCCTCTCCCACCAGAATCTCTGGGAGGGCCGGGCCCTGACGACGCAGTTCTACGCGGTGGCCTACGACCTCGACCTCTTCTCAAACTTCACGCTCTTTGCACGAGATCCGGTTCGAGGGGACGGCATCGAGCAACGTGACGACCGCACCGTCCTCGGTGGACGTCTCCGCGTCGTCGACGAGCTCGCTCTCGGCGGATTTCGGGTGCCGTTCACCGCCGGAGTCGACTACCGCCAGGACCTGGCGGACGTCGGCCTCTTCTATCAGCAAAAGCGCCTTGCGTTCGAGACAGTCACCGAGTCCGACGTCGACGAGCGCGACCTGGGGCTCTACGTCCAGGGCGAGCTTCGGCCGCACCCCCGGTTCAAAGCGGTACTCGGCCTGCGGCACGATCGCTTCCGCTTTCAAGTGAACGATCTCGCAGAGTCGCGGAGCTTCACCGGCCCGAAAGCGAGCGTCGTCTTCTCCCCTCGCGGTGAGCCCGGCCCTCAGGTATTCCTGAACTACGGAAGAGGATTCCACAGCAACGACGCTCGGTCCGTGGTCTCTGATCCTTCCGGCGTTGCGCTGGCCGCGGCCGACGGGTACGAGGTGGGCTACGGCCAGGTCTTTGCCGACCGGCTTTCGATTTCCCTGGCGTACTGGGTTCTCGACCTCGAGGGAGAGCTGGTCTTTGTCGGCGACGAGGGGAGGACGGAGATTTCGGGACCCACGCGCCGGCGGGGGCCGGAGGTGGAAGCGCGCTTCAAGGTTCGCGAAGGGCTCTCGGTGGACGGGGCAGCTTTCTACTCGCACGGTCACTACCGCGGAAGCGAGGAGGTCATCGCCCGCGCGCCCCGGCTGGTGGCGAGTGGGGGAGTTACCTTCGAATCCTCCTTCGGGCTCTCGGGCAACTTGCGCCTGCGTCATGTCGGAAACCACCCCCTGGTCGAGGACGGCTCGGTCGAGGCCTCTGGCTACACGGCGGCCGACCTCTACCTGCGATACGGCCTTTCGAAGAGCTGGCAGGCGGTGGTCTCAGTCGAGAACCTGTTCGACGCCGAGATCAAGGAAGCTCAGACGTACTTCGCCTCGCGGCTTCCCTTCGAGGCGACCGAAGTCAGCGACAATCATTTCACTCCCGGGAATCCCTTTACGTTGAGGCTCGGATTGCAATACCGGTTTTGAGCTTCAGCACTCCGAAAGGAGCGGTCGCATTCTCGAAATGCCCGAGGGGGCGACCCCGAGCAGGACTACTTCAGCGAGGGAATAACCGAGGAGATGATCTCCCAGCTCGGGAAGCTCCAGCCTCGACGGGGGGTGATCGCCCGGACGTCGGCGATGCAATGCAAGGACACCGCGAAGCCTATCGACGCGGTCGGGGCGGAGCTCAACGTCGATTTCATTCTGGAAGGAACGGTGCGGCGCGACGGAGATCGGGTTCGCATTTTCGCCCAGCTCATCCAGGTGAGCGACCAGACGCACCTCTGGGCGGAGAACTACGAACGAGAGAAGACTTCGAGCCGCGCCCCCCTCCCGGGGAGGATCTCCTCTGTGGATTTCGTCTGCAAGAGCCGTGGGCACTCTTGCGGTTGCTCCCGCCATCGCTAAGAGGCAAGGTGGCTATCCGTCCCTCTACCGTCCCCGAAAAAACTCGCGCGAGTCCTCTATTTCAGCTCGTCGAGGCCAGCTACGAGGAGCTCAAGGCTCCTCGCGCGCTCGTTCACGCTCATCCCTCGCCCCCTCCGAGAGGGCCCGGACTCAAAGTTCCTCAACAGCCACCCATCTCACCATTCGGTATGCATGAAAGGCCCTGAAGACAGTCCAATAAAAGGGGCTAGATGAGATCCCTCGGGACCTCCGACCGAAACCGTTTCTCGAACACTCGTTCGTCTCCCTCGAAGCCTTCGACGTCGGTCTCGATACGAAACGCGCTTTCGTCGGCCGTCATGCGGGCGGCGACCCGCGTTCCGATGCTCCAACCCGGCCGCCGGAATCGAGCGTGATGACGAATCTCTGACCGCGCCGAGAGGGGGTCGCCGTCTTTGATGGAAAAGCTGACCATGAGGGCATCGCCGTACTCCATACCGGTGGCCTCGACGCGGGTGAGGGCGGGCTCGCCGTTCTCGGTGACGTCGGCCTCGAAGGCGCGGACCGTCTCTCCCGTCGCCGGGTCGTTGTGGATATGACGAGTCGATTTTCCTTGGGTCACCTCCGTCGTCTCGGGGTACGGTGCTTGCTCCGGCAGCTCGAAAGGGCGGAGCTGCGCGTCTTCCGGCCGGGGCGCCCGTATGGGGAGCTCGAAGCTCGAGCCCTCCGTGTGGAGCTCGAGCGTGGCCTCCGCGGGCGCAGGCCAAACGATGGGCCAGTACGACGTGGAAAGCGCAAGACGAATCCGATTCCCGGTCGAGAAAGAATGCGCGACATGGTTGAGCGGCAGCTCGACGTCGACGACGGCGCCGAGCGGCATGGGCTCGGGCCGCGCGTGGCTCGAGCGGTGAGTCAGGTTCAAGACCCCGTACGTCACGCGCGCCGAGACGCCGTCGGGAAAAACGTCCTCGAGGCGCGCCACGAGCGTGGCCACGGGACGATCGCAAGCGAGCTTCAGCCGCACCATGGGCGCGCCGAGAATCTCTACCGTGTCCGCGAGCGGAGAGGAGTCGAAGACGGCCGAGCGCTCGTCGTCTTCGCTCTGGTCCCTGGGCATTCCTTGGGATCCGAATGGGCACCAGCTTCCCGCCTGCGCGCCGGTACTCAAAGGAGAGCGAATCGAGACCCGCTCGCTCACTCCAGAGTCGTCGTCGAGGAGTCTTCGCGAAGCGAGCCCGAACCGGCGGAACTCTCGCCGGGCTCGAGGCCAGGTGGGCTCGGCTACCCATCTTCCCGGAGACCGGTGCCGCGCCGAGGCCGGCGGCGCGGACTCG
>CAZKNR010000548.1:0-8709 GCA_964553925.1 uncultured Acidobacteriota bacterium | reverse complement strand
CTTTCACGGCGGTAACACGGGTTCGAGTCCCGTTGGGGACGCCAATACTCCCTTGCGCCGCAATTTGGTGAATTGGTGACTTGGTCAATTCGTGACCGGCATGTCGGTCGAGGAAGACGTGGTGTCCGGCTTAAGCCGGACCACGTCGCCAACTCGATCGCTGCCCCGAGATCGCCAGGCTGCAAGCGGTCCAAGGAGGACCTCTTCGCCTGAGCGCGCCTTGCTTGACGAGCGTCTTCTCAGACGCTAGAACCGCGAGCTCGTCGGCCACGATGCGAGGACCTTTCTTGAGATGGGATGGGCCAGCAGGCGGAGAGACGATCATCCGACGCCCCTCGCGCCGAAGGTGGACTCGACGTCGCGATGTCATCTTGCCGCGGTCCGCGTGATCGCGTTGCGATGAGAGCTCTTTTTGCAATCGGCCGGCCAAAGTCTAGACTCGGATGGACAGAGGCGTACATGCATAAGAGCGGTGGATCCATCAGAACGCTTAGTCTGGTACAGACCGCGAGAGTCCTGCTGATTTCGGCGGTGCCATTGCTCGCGCAGGGCCAGACGGAGGTAGGCATCCCCGTCACCGACCCCTTGGTGCTGGCGAAATGTGGAACGTGCCACGCCGCCGACGAGCAGGGAAATCTTCACCGTATTTCCTGGGAGCGCGCCACGCCTGAAGGTTGGCAAGAGGCACTCAAGCGCATGATCCGGGAGAACGACCTCTCCTTGACGCCACCAGAGGCTCGGGCCATCGTCAGGTATCTCAGCACGCGGCATGGGCTGGCACCCGAGGAATCGAAGCCGGTGATGTACTATGCGGAGCGCCGGGTTCACGACGAAGCCGGGCTACGGAATGGCAATTTGTTTGAAGCCTGTGGGAAGTGCCACGAGGTCGCCCGCCCGCTTTCATGGCGGCGCACAGCGGACGGTTGGAAGCAGTTTGCCGAAACGCATGCCGGACGATATCGGTTCAAGCCGGACCAGGAAGCCATCGCCTATCTGGCAAAGGTCGCTCCTTTCTACACTCGCGAATGGGCCTCGTGGAGCGCGCGTGCTGATGCGCCGGAACTCACCGGACGCTGGCTGATGACGGCTCATGTCCAGGGTCGCGGCAAACTCCACGGAGAGATGGACGTCGAAGCCAGCGGCGGCGATGAGTTTCTGACGAGTATGCGTCTGCACTCCGTCGATGATGGAGCTGTCATCGTTCGCACCGGGCGCAATGTGGTGTACGCGGGGACTGCGTGGCGCGGGCGATCTCAAGGCATCAGTGTCGCAACCGCTCCTGACGATCTTTCGACCGAAGCACGGGAAGCCATGTGGGTAGCGCCGGACGGATCAAGGGTCGAAGGACGCTGGTTCTGGGGACAATACCAGGAATTAGGCTTCGACGTGACGATGCAACGTGCGTCTTCCGATCCGACGCTGCTACTCGTAGATCCGCCCTCGTTCACGGCAGGTTCGAACGCCAACCGAATTCGGCTCATCGGTGACCGTTTCCCGGCGCAGGTGACGCCCGCCGACATAACCGTGGGCTTGGGCGTGACGGTGCGCCGCGTTATTTCTTCCACAGAAGGCGAGATCGTTGCCGAAGTGGACGTCGCTGCCGATGCACTGTTTGGTAAACGCAACGTAACCTTTCGCTCCACTACGCTCGAAAGCGCGATTGCGATTTATGATCGGGTCGACTATGTGAAGGTGACGCCTGAGTCGTCGCTCGCGACGTTCGGCAGCCAGAAATATTCCCGAGGCTTCCAGCAGTTCGAGGCCATCGGCTACCAACGTGGCCCGGACGACAGGCAGCACACGGCCGACGATCTCGAACTGGGCCCGGTGCAAGTGGCTTGGTCGATGGAAGTGTTTTACGAAGTCGACCCGAACAAACAGGATCGGGTGGGAACGGTAAGCCCTACCGGTTTCTTCACGCCCGCTGCCGCGAATCCTGGCAATAACTACGACGTGTGGATCATTGCCACCGCGAGGACTGAGAAAGGCAAGGACGGCAAACCGCTGGTTGGCACCGGCTACCTGGTGGTGACCGTTCCCACGTATACATTCGAGGGCCGCACATTCGTTCGAGAACTGGACCGGTGGATCGAGGAGGGGAGCAGCGCACGATGAGGACATTCACTATTGGGCTCGTGTTTTTTCTGGCAGCGGGGGCTTTGGCCATCGCGCACCACGGGGTGGCAGCTTTCGACCAGACGAAGGAGGTCACTCTCAAGGGAACGGTCACGGAGTTTCATTTCGTCAATCCACATTCCGTGGTGGATTTCGAGGTGATTGACGACAAGGGACAAGTTCAACAGTGGCAAGCGGAGATGACCAGTCCGACTCATCTGAAAGGATGGACTGCGACGTCGCTCGAGCCCGGCAACGTTGTGTCGGTCGCCGGCTATCGCGCCAAGAGCGGAGCTTTCTATCTGCGGATCACGAAGCTGAGTTCATCGAATGGGGTTGAGCTGAGAGCTCTCAAATAGCTTCGGGTTCTCCTCTCGGTAGCTGGTCTCCCCGGCACTTGCGATGCCGGCCTTCCTCAGCGGGCGACGCTCGTCTAGGCCTCGAGCAAGTCCAGGAACTTCCGCAAGAGCGGGCCCTGTCGTCGGGGAAGGCCCATGTCTTCGCTTGACATATCTTAGTTCATATTTCATATTCTATAAACTTACTTCATAGATTATGAATATGCGCAAACAGCATCAGGAGCACACGCGGCGGGCCATCCTCGACGCGCTTGCTGACGTGATCGCCGACTCCGGCGCGACGGGTTTCTCCGTCCAGGAAGTCGCCGATCGCGCGGGCGTGACCCATCGTACGGTCTACAATCATTTTCCCACCCGCGAGGCGCTCAAAGACGGCTTCGCCGTGCACGTCGAAGAAGAGCTCGCGACGATCGCCGAGCTACCGGATGCGACGCTGAATCTCGCGAAGCTCGTGCCGGCCGTGGCCGAGCTCTACCGGGTCGCCGCCAAGCGCGCGTCCCACGTCCGGGCATACGTCATGCTCATGATCGCGAGCCGCGCGCCCGCGAAGGTGACCAGCGCCCGAACGGAGCTGTTCGAGCGGTTCATCGAGGACGAGGCGGGGCCGTTGCCTGCTGGCACAGCGCGGCTGGTGACCGCGTCCGTACGCATGTTCGTTTCTTCCACAGCGTGGCATTTGCTGACCGAGCACCAGGGTCTTTCCAACGAGGAAGCGGCGCGCGCTGCTCAGTGGGCCACGAAGACCCTTTTGGCCGCCGTGGCGAACGGCGACTACCCACAACCGGAGGTAGAACGTGAGTCAAGCGATGACAACTGAGGGCAAGCCTCGCGATCGGCAGCCACTTCCCCTCGACGCCGCGGTCGATGCGCGGAGCTGCGGCCACAAGGCGGCGACACTCGCCGCACTGCGACAGTCCGGACACAACATCCCCGACGGCTTCGTGATTCCAGTCGGCGGAAGTTGCTCGGCGGAGGCGCTTCGCCAAGCCCTCGAGCGCCTCGGCCCTGGCCCTTACGCGGTGCGCTCGTCGGGAGTCGCCGAAGATCTGGCGGAGGCGTCGTTCGCGGGCCAGTACCAGACGGTGCTCGGGGTCGACACGCTCGACGACGTGGTGGCAGCAGCGGAGCGCGTGCGCGAGTCGGGCACGAACGAGCAAGCTACGGCTTACCGCGCGCACGCGGATTGCGACCAAGCGCCCCTCGGCGTTCTGGTGCAGCGCCTCGTCGCGGCGCATGCGGCGGGCGTGATGTTCTCCAAGAACCCCGTCACCGGCGATGACGAGGTCGTGATCGAAGCCGTGCGTGGCCTGGGCGACCGTCTCATGGCCGGCGAGGTCGACGGGGACCGTTGGGTTTGTCGCGGCGACGACGTCGAAAGCATCGTGGACTCGGGCACCATCGACGAATCCGTCGCGCGACGCCTGGCCGAGTTAGCGCGGGTCATCGCGCGTGAACGCGGCGCTCCGCAGGACATGGAGTGGGCGATCGCCGATGGCGAGCTCTACCTGCTGCAGGCGCGCCCCATCACCGGGCTGCCGGTTGCCCCCGAGCTCGACATACCGCCGGGCCGCTGGATGAAGGACACGAGCCACTTCGCCGGCCCGATGACCCCGATGGGCGCGACCGTCCTTCTGCCGGTGTACGAGTCAGCCTTCGCGCACACGTTTGCCGAGTTCGGCCTGCCGCTTCAGACGATTCGCCAGCGCGCCTTCGGCGGCGAGGTCTACACGCAAGAGGCAGAGTTGGGCGGCAAACACAACCCTGCGGCACCGCCACCCTGGTGGGTGCTCGCCGTCGCGGTTCGGTTGGTGCCCGCGATGCGGCGCCGGATGAACGCAGCGAAAGCGGCCCTCCCCAAGCTCGAGGAATACCCTCGTCGTTGGGAGCGCTCGTGGCGCGACGAGTGCATGAGCCGCATCGATGAGGCGCTCTCGATCGATGGGCGAACAACAGGATTCTAGAGTTGGTCGGGGCGCTCACTCCCGAGCAGTTTACGCGCGATCTGGGCGGCAGCTTTCCTTCCGTGCGAGACGTGCTCCTCCACATGGTCGCGAGCAAGTGGGCTTGGCTTACGTACTGGAAGGAGTCGCCTCAAAGCGATCGAATCCTGACAGGCTTATTCACTCGGTCCGCAACCCTCTTTCAATCCAAAAGCTTTCCCACCCTCGCCACAGCGCAAGCGAAGTGGGCCGAGGTAGAAAAGGAACAGGTCGAATTTGTGAATGAGGTGACGGACGAACTGCTCGATCGGACGCTTCCGGTTGGTAATACTTCGGTCAGCCTGGCGCACTTGATGCAACACCTGGCGAACCACTCCACCTACCACCGAGGTCAAATCGCGATGATGCTTCGGCAACTCGGCGCCAAGGCGCAGGGCACGGACTTCGCCGAGTTTCTGCTGACGGCCGCCGATTCGTATTCACATGGCGCGGCGCAGCACTCGACCGCCCACCGGCTTTAGTCCGAGGAGCCTTTCGCCGATCCACGAGGCCAGTAGAAATACGATCGCGTTCAGCATTTCGCCGTGCTGCGTGTCACGTTGGGCGAAGACGGTCTGGTCGAACTCCCGAACGCGTAGCGATTAGGGCCCCCGGCCTTCACGCCGCCACCTCCCCGTGAAACAGCTTCCGGTTGGAAAAGGGGGTGAGCCGTTTTGGGGACGCCAATCAAATCAGCAGTTTGCCCCCGGATTTATATTCCCTCCGGAGATCCAGAGCCCCGCGCCGAATCCCCGGTCCGTTAGAATCTTCTTCAGGTCGCGCGAGACCGGCGCGAGGCAAGAAACGCATGCTGTATTCGCGCGAGAAGCGCTCCCGAAATCTCCGCGGAGAGCGTGAGCACGTTTCCCCCCGCCAGGCCCTTCTCGAGTGCTTCGAGAGTCGTCTTCCTCGCCTTCTCGAAGCGGACGGAGGAACGCTGCGAAACCCCACGATGCTCCGTGGGTTCAACCATGGTCTGCGGTTGTCAGGGGCGGGCTTCGTCGAGAGGTTCACGAGCACGACCGCCCTTGCGTCCCTTCGCGGGATCCGAAAGGACGTTTCAAGGGTGCCGTGGATATGAGAGCCTCAGCGTTAAAGAACAAGCTCCCGAGCTTGAAGCTCACTTTCCGAAGAGCTGCTCGAAGTGTCGGCGTTCGGCGGATTCCTGCCGAGCGGCATCGATCTTCTCGACGCTCTTTCCAAGAGCCTTCAGGATTTCTTCGGGAGGGATGGAAGTCGAGGAGCCCTCGGGGTCCTTCCACTCCGAGAAGGAATGCGTCAGATCGCAGAGTCGCCAGCGGTCCATCTTCTCGGTGAACTGGTATACCTCGTCCAGGATTTCGATCTCGACGTCCGAAAGAGGCCCGAGGTCCGCGCTTCCCTCGAGCTTCGCTTCGTGGTCCGAGGTGACGATGGTCTTGCTCCACGGGCTCCCGCCCTCCGGGTCCTCTCGGCGGATCAGATCGTAGGTGGTGCTGAGCACCGGGCCGAACTTCATCGAGACGTACCGATCTCCTGTGATCGGGCGGTCGTACCGGCGCCAGCTTTCCCGATCGGCGAGATACAGGAGCTTGATGAGCTTGATGTAGGACATCTTCCCGCTGGCCTTGTCGAGAAGATACGCGGCGGCGGCCGTCGTCTTCCGCTCGTCGAAGCGTGTCACGATCCGAGCAGTCCTCTGGCTCGAGTCCGCCCTGGTTTCGACTGTTGCCATGGTTACTTCTCTAACCACCTAACGTTGGCTTACCGTATCGCATTATGCAACTTCGCCCCAAGCGCCGAGCCGTTACCTTCTGACCTAGCGCCACGGAAGCAAGCCCACTCTCGGATTTTCTTCCGCCTCAACCGCGCGTACTCGCCAGCGCCTCCAGGACGCGAGATCTCGAGAGGGGCAGCAGTGGTACCCCTCCGGGTAATCACCCCTTGCGCCGGGAGAGCGGCTCCGGGTAGCTACCGCTCTGCGGGGAGCGACGGGCGAAGGGATCGAGGTTGTTCGGAGAGGCATTCAGGGGAGGGAAGGGATCGGGAGAGAGGGTTGAGGGACGAATGTCCCCGAACCCCAAGGAGGAAGCGACGAAACTTCGACTGCTTTTTCGGCTTCGATCATTTTCTCTCGTTCCTCCGCGGTGACGTAGTGGAACGGCTGACCTTTGCCTTCTATGATCCCGCACGGGACTGGAGGGCTCGTAATGCGGATAAGCGGACTCGAGATTCTCGGGATGGTGTTTGTGCTCGCGTTTGTCGCCGCCGTGGTCGGACCCATCGGGTATGCGATGGAGGGCCTGACGAGCATGTCGTGGGCGATCGGCGGAGCTGTGGCCTGGGTCATGATCTTTGGTCTAGCAGCAAAGACGAGTTCCGCAAAAATGCACGCGTCGGCCCTCATAGGTGGGTGGCTCTGTGGTACAGCTTGGGCCTTGACTTGGCTCTTAGCGCGAGGGCTCACCAATGCGATTAGCGACGGCGGCTTCCACGAGTGGGGCATCGTGCCGACGCTGATTGTAAGCCCGTTCGCAGGGATCGCCGGCGGCTTGCTCGGAGGAATTGCATTCGGTGAGAGAGGCGGCAAATATGCCACGGCTCTCGGCCTGGTGTGGGGTATCGTATGCGCAGTCGCACCGTTCCCCCTTTTTAGACAACTGCCAACACTCGTCTATGCAGCGTTCTGTCTAGTGGTCGGATTCTTCGGTGCCGCTGTCGGAGTGCCGATCGGCTTCCGCATTGGTCGGATGCTTCGTCCGATCGTATTCGTCTTCGACGAACTGCGCCCGTATCTCAACGAGATGGCGGTGCCGTTCGCTGGCTTCGTGAGCGGGTACATCGCTCTCGTCCTGCTCTTCACCGGCCTTATCGGGTCTCTCTGGCGAATGGACCCGAGCGGGGCCTTCCTAGGTTTCCCCGCCGCCCCACAGTTCTTTGACTTCGTGCACTTCTCCGTAGCGGCCGCGACCGGCGGACCGACGAGTGCCCAGGCGACCTCGTTGCCGGCAAAGGCTGTGGTCTCGATTGAGGCGATACTCGCGCAAGGATGGATGATCGCCGTTTTCGCTGCCGTCGGTGCCCACTTGGCACCTCGTTTCACTACCATCGCGGAGAAAGGCCCTGAACCCGGGGCGTAGCGCGCAAGAACTCGGCCGACGACTCGTCTGCGACGGGCTCTCCCTCACGTCACCAGTCAGAGCGTGGAGCGGTCGATGCACGAGAAGTCGTCCATCTTCTTCTCCACCAGTTTTGAGATACCCGCGGGACGCCGCCGGTTGGGCTGGCACTCGTCTCCGTCGTCCTCGCCAGTAGCGGAGCGCCAGCCGCCGCGTTGGCCACGTCGTCGTGTCTAGCCGCCTTGTCCGGCGAAAAAATGAGGCCAGACGAACGGTCCGGACCCCATTTTTCTCTTGACAGGTTTTTGGAACCGATCGGAACGATCTTCCAGTCGACATCCACGATACGTCCCTGATGCGCTGAGATGCGCTATGCGGTCATGAGAGTGTGTGGGGAGGCTTTGACGTCATCCCACAGCGTGTTCGCCCAACACAAGCGCTGCTACGAAGCGAAAAAAGTGCGTGCTATATAGAAAGTATGTTGAGCACAAACGGACTTCATTCGATTTCTGATGACGATCTTCTCCTCGGGCTCGCGGAGCTCCTGAAGCAGTCGCGGCGGGTGGAGGCCGATCTCGTCGGCCACATCGGCGAGGTGGATGCGCGCAGGCTCTACGCGCGCGAGGCCGCGTCGAGTATGTTCACCTACTGCACGGAGGTGCTGCACCTCTCGGAGGCCGAGGCCTATCTGCGCATCGCCGCGGCTCGGGCGTCGCGGAGGTACCCGTTACTGCTCGCGATGCTGAGCGACGGGCGGATTCACCTGAGCGGGATCGGGAAGCTCGCGCCTTACCTTACTGACGCCAACTGCGATGCGGTTCTCGCTCGCGCGGTGCATAAGTCCAAACGCGAGATCGAGGAGCTGGTCGCGGAGCTCGTTCCCAAGCCCGATGTGCCACCGTCGGTGCGAAAGGTCCCTGTGCGCGCCGTGACCGCTCCGGCCCCCGAACTGCGTCTGGGCGCAGTTAACAATGAAACGCCGTCCCTGCTGGCGCCATCTTCGCCGCCTCCGCCTGCTCCGCCAGTCGTTCAGCCACTTGCGCCCGCGAGGTACAAGGTGACCTTCACAGCGAGTGCGGAGCTCCGCGACAAGCTCGAGCGTCTCGAAGCGCTCATGCGGGAAGACCTGGCGGCCGTCATCGAGGCCGCGGTGACCGA
>CAZKNR010000547.1:0-24718 GCA_964553925.1 uncultured Acidobacteriota bacterium | reverse complement strand
TCGGCCGCATCCTTCTGAACGTCGGAGCGGAACTTGCCGGAACTGAAACAAGCGTTGAAGTCATCAACGTTCAGGCTCAATTCGGTAGCGTACTTCTTGAAGTCATCGTCGGAGAGCGCCTGCTGCTTCTGCATGATCTTGTCGTGAAACTCCCAAAACTTGCCCTGATCACGTGCACACTGCGCCGCTTCCGCTGCGGGCCCAGCGCGATTGTGCATCGGAAGAGCGTAGTCACGAAAAACCAACCGGACTTTGTCGCCGTACGTCTCTTGAATCTGTTGGAGGGTCGGACCGACCCTGGCGCAGAACGGTCATTGGAAATCCGAGTACTCGACGATCGTGACGGCCGCCCCCTCCGATCCTCTCACCCGTTCATCGCCGGCGACGGCAATCGAAACCCGGGGCGGCTCGAGGGTGACGTCGACCTTGGTCTTCTCTCGAAGCCCGGACAGATAACTTTCGCGGGTCGTGACCTCGTTTCGCGCCGTCAAGTATTGCCGGATCTGACCGGAGAGCTGTTCGACAGTCTGTTCGGGGGGTATCCGCGCGCGATTCTGGCTGAAGAAATCCTCGACGTCCTTGGCGGTCACTTCGGGAATCTTGGATCGGATCTCTTGGGTCTCGAGATCTTCGCGGGTGATGCCGAGCCTCGCGGCTTCCCCATCGAGGAGAGCCTCCGCAAGGAGCTCCTCGACCGCCTGGCGGCGAGCATCGTAGAGCTGCTGAAAAACGGCCATGTTGGCCTTCTGCGCCCTCTCGTCCACCTCGCCGAGAGTGATCTCCCGGTCGCCCACGCGGGCTACGACGTTGGAGTTAGCGGCGCTTTCGTTTTCCGCCCGAGCGGCTTGAGACGCCGGAGCCTTGTCACAGGAGACACCCAAAAAAAGAACGCCGGCGAGCGACAAAACGCGCCCTCGGCCGCGGCAGTAATCCATTAATCTTCTCTCCTCTCGAATTCTAGCAGACTACCACAATTGCTTTACAATGGCGCGATGAGCTCGGTGCTGGTTTGGGCGCTTCTCGCATCCATAGACCTGCATCGCCTGAGCGTAAACCTTTCTCCCGTGGACCCCGTCCTATCCGGCGGAGGCTCATGGGTTCGCCCGACGCTGTGATCGAAGCAAAACCGGCCAAGTGGGAACGAGGGGTGAGTCCTTTTCCCCTGCCGAAGTCCCTCGATCGCGACGCCAAGCGGCGCGAAGACGACGAGCTGGTCGAGCGAGCCCGACGAGGCGAGATGGAAGCATTCGAAGCTCTCTACCGGCGGCATAGCCCGAACGTCTTCGGGCTCGCGCTGCGGATGCTTCAGAACCGGGCGGATG
This sequence comes from uncultured Acidobacteriota bacterium, assembly GCA_964553925.1. Lineage (GTDB taxonomy): Bacteria > Acidobacteriota > Vicinamibacteria > Marinacidobacterales > SMYC01 > DAISKN01. The sequence continues at coordinate 23,396 of CAZKNR010000547.1, read as the reverse complement.
CGGAAGACATGCTGCAGGAGATTTTCCTCCAAGCGTACGATCGGCTCCCGGGCTTCGAGGGCCGCTCGGCGTTCGGCACCTGGCTCTACCGGCTCTCCGTAAACCGCTGCCTCGACCACCTGCGCAGCCGCGGAGCGAAAGAGCAGAGCCGGAACGAACCTCTGACTCCCGAGCTTCCCGGGCGCGCTTCGAACCCCGGGCTTCGAGGGCTCGAGCTCGAACGAGCCATCGGAGAGCTCCCTCCCTCGAGCCGCGCGGCGTTCCTGCTCCACCACGTCGCGGGTTTCGATCACAAGGAAGTCGGCGAGATGCTCGGGATCGCCGTAGGCACGTCGAAGTCGCTCGTTCACCGGGCGCGAACCCGTCTCAAGGAAGTCCTGGCGCGATGACTGAAGAACACCCGGAAATCGAGCGGCTGAACGAATACCTGGACCACGAGCTTCATCCTCGGGACCATCGTCAGATCGAGTCTCACCTGGGCCGATGCGAAGAGTGCCGCCGCACACTCTCCGATCTCTCCGCTATCGTCCGAGCGGCGAGCGAGCTTCCCCCGGTCGCACCGCCGGAAAAGATCTGGGAGTCGATCGCGGCATCGCTCATCGAGCGGAAATCCTTTTCGAAAAGCGGCTCTCGCTCCGCCTTATTTCCGGCTCTCGCCGCCGCCGCAGCACTTCTCCTTGGCGTTTCTTTGTGGCTCGTCGTGCGGAGCGGCGAGACGCCGGCTCCGACCGACCCGGCGGCTCTCGCCGACATGGTTACCGAGGAGCTGAGGGCGGCGGAGTCCCACTATGACAAGGCCATCGTCGGCCTCGAGCAAATCATCGCCCAGAACGATGGAGTCCTTCCCCAGGAGCTTACGTCCGTCCTGAACCAGAACCTCGACCTCATCGAGAACGCCATCGGTGAGAGCCGGACAGCGATCGCGACCGAGCCCCAGAGCACCGCGGCCCAGGAGAGCCTGCTGAAGGCCCTGCGGAGCAAGGTCACGCTTCTCCAGAATACGATCCTCCTCATCAACGAGGTCCGCAAAGGACAGGGCGAAAACGCCCTCGACCTCATCGACGAGATGAGGAAAACCCCCGGTGCCCCCATTTCCCCCATTTCCCCCATTTCAAACGTCCCCTCCAATCCAATTTGACGCGAGCGAATATGAAAAACACGATTCTCACGACGACCTTGGCCGCGCTTCTAGTCGCTTCGAACGCCCGGGCGCAGCGGGAAGAACGCTTCAGCCGGACTCTCGACGCCGGGCCCGACGCCGCGCTCTCGATCGGCAACATCGCGGGCGACATTCAGGTCGAGGGCGGGCCGGGCTCCTCGATCGTGATCGAGGCCGTCAAAAGCGTTGAGGACGAGGGCGATGCCGGCGACCTCAAGACCGTCGATATCGAAGTGTCCCAGCTCGGCAACCGCGTGAGGGTCTCGACGGAGCACACCGGGAGAGGCCGCCACCATGGGGACCACGTCTCCGTGAGGTACCACGTGAAGGTGCCGAAAGGAACCGAGGTCGATATTCAATCGGTGTCGGGAAACGTAGTCCTCACCGGGGTCGCGGGGGCCGCCAACGCGCAGTCGGTGAGCGGCGACGTGCGGATCACGGACGTGACCGAGCTCGTGCAGGCCAAGTCGGTCTCGGGGAACGTAGAAGTCCGGAGCAGCCGCTCCGGCAGACACGCCGAGATCGAGAGCGTGAGCGGCGAGGTCCTGGTCATAGACATCGAGGCCGACGAGCTCACTGTCTCGTCGGTGAGCGGTGACGTGCGACTCCAGGGGGTCTCTTCCCAAAGGGCATCGCTCGAAAGCGTGAGCGGCGATCTCGAGTACACGGGATCCATCAGGGCCTCTGGTCGCTACGATTTCCAGAGCCACTCGGGGAGCGTGCTCCTGACCATCGGCGAAGGGGTGGGGTTCGAGCTCGAGGCATCGACCTTCAGCGGAGAGGTCGAGTCCGACTTCACACTCAAGACCACCTCGCGGGCGAAGAAAGGCGGACGACTCAGCGCGGTCGTCGGCGACGGAAGCGCGTTCATCGAAGCGAGCACGTTCAGCGGCGACGTCCGGCTCATGCGCCGCTGACCCCATTGATCGACGACCCGATCGATGGCCGAACTCGAGATCAAAGAAGTGGCGCCCGGCATCTGGTCAGTGCGGCGGGGGCCGCGCTGGCATGCCGCCTACATCGTCAAAACCGGACCCGGGGCGGTCCTCGTCGACACCGGTCCCGAGCCGTCGGGAGCCTCGGTCATGCAGGCATTCCAGAAGGCCCGCGTCGGTCTGAGATCGCTCCGCGCCATCCTTCTCACTTCCGCCGACCCGGAAGCGTCGGCGGGAGCTCCCGCCCTTCGCGAGCGCTGCGGCACCCGGGTTCTCTGCTCGCGGGTGGAAGCGCGGCGGCTTCAGCCCTTCGAGGTCGACGGTCGAATCGAAGTCGGCGAAATTGTGGAGGAGCGTTTCGAGGTCGAGGAAGCGCCGGGCAGGACACCGGGCCGCCTCGCCTTCCGCTTCCGGCCGACGGGCGCTCTTTTCGTCGGCGACGGTGTCGTGCTCAGCTCGAGCCGAACGCGTTGATCGAGTCGATGAGCTGGCGCAGACGGCCGAAGTCCTGGCGGTTGAAGTCGAGCTCGATGCCGGCGAGGCGCGCGAGCGGCGTCCCCTGTTCCTCCGGAAGGGATTGAGCTCTTTCGATGGCGCCCGAGCGCAGGACCTCACGAAACCGGAGGTTGAGATCCGCGAGCTCGGAATCGTCGAGATTCCGCTCGAGCCGGATGAGAAGCTTCGGGCCGACGTACCGGGAAGAGTGGTAGACGCGGTAGAAGCGGAGGACTTCTTCGCTCGCCTCTTTCGCCGTGTCGACGACGCGGAACAGGGACAGGTCCTGCTCGGAGATCAATTGTGAAGCGAGGAGGCGTTCCTGGATGAAGCGGGAAAGCCCCTGAAAATAGCCGGTCTCAGGGTTCTCCACCATCACCACCGGAAGCGGGGTCTGTTTTCCCGTCTGCAAGAGCGTAAGCACCTCGAAGCCCTCGTCGAGGGTCCCGAAGCCGCCGGGAAAGAGGACGATCGCGTGCGACTCCTTCAGCAGGAAGAGCTTCCGGGTGAAGAAGTACCGGAACGTCATCAGCTTGCCGTCCCCGCGGATGATCTCGTTCGCCTCCTGCTCGAACGGAAGCTTGATGTTGACGCCGATGCTCTGGTCGCGGCCCGCCCCGATGTGGGCCGCGCCCATGATTCCACTCCCGGCGCCGGTGATGACCATCCATCCGGCCTCCGCCATGCGCCTTCCGAACTCCACAGCTCTGTCGTGGTCGGAATGGTCGACGGCGGTTCTGGCCGACCCGAAGACCGTCACTTTCTGCACCTGACGAAATGGAGTGAAGATTCGGAACGCGTGGCGCATCTCCTTGAGAGCGGCGCTCGCGATCTTGAGATCGACCCGGCTGGCGCCGTCGAGCCCGAGCTTGAGCGCCGTCGTCGCGATCTCCTGGACGTAAGCGCGCTCGCCCTCGGGACAGGAGCTTCGGACGAGCTCCGCGATGCGCTCGTCGAGCTCCGGGTTGCCGGTGGAGTAGGGCTTCCTTCGGGGCAGGACGGTCATATGGGCCGAGGGCCGGGTCTTCATGGATGGTGCTCGCGCGGACCTGTGCTATGATAGCGGTTTCGCGGGTGAGCTTCGAATCGTCCCAGGGAGGATTTCTTTGGCCCATAGTGCTTCCGCTATCAAGCGGGTGCGGCAGAACGTCGAGCGCCGTATCCGCAATCGATCGAACCGGTCCCGCCTTCGAAGCCAGATCAAGAAACTTCGGCAGGCCCTCGAGACCAAGAACCTCGCCGAAGCGAAGAAGCTTCTTCCGGAGACGGCGTCTTTGGTCGACGTGATGGTCAAGAAGGGCATCCTCCACGAGAACGCCGGCAACCGATACAAATCGCGGCTCGCCCGGCGCGTGGCGCCCGCTTAATCAGGACTAGCGCTTCGACCCTCGCGCCAGCTCCAGCACCAGTCCCTCCATCACCACCCGATGGGGAAGCCGGCTGGATTTCAAGAGCCGATCGGTATCCGCCAGCGCTTCGACCGCGCGCCTCAGGAACTCGCCGCTCAGGCGGCGCGCGCGCTCACCGAGAGCCTTGGCCGCCGCTGGCGGAGCGCCCAGAAGCCCCGCGAGACTCGAGTCTTTTCGTCCAGACGCCTGAGCACTCTTGGCAATCCGGAGCTGCCCCACGAGGCGGTCGAGAAGGGCCAGGATGCGGAGGGGCGCTTCACCTTCCTCCAGGAGCCGCCCGAGCTGCCGGAGCGCGCTCCCCGCGTCGCCCGAGGCTACGGCTTCGATGAACTTGAAGACGCTCTGCGCCCGGCCCCGGCCGAGGACTTCCGCGATGGTCTCGAGGTCCAGCCGGTCGCCTGACGCGTAGAGCGACAGCTTTTCGAGCTCGTTCGAAAGCCGGCGGAGGTCCGATCCGACCTCCGTCACGAGATAGCGAATCTCATCGCGGCCGAGCTTCAAGCCTCGGGCTCGCCCCTCCTCGGAAACCCACTCCTGGAGCTCCCACGGGTCCGGGGCGTCGCAGGCAACGACGACCGCCTTCTTCTCCAAATCCTTCCAGCCCTTGCGCCGGCCGTCCGGCTTCTTGTCCAGATCGAGGACGAGGACCGTGCTGGGATTCGGATCCTCGACATAGCCCTGGAGCGACGAATCGCTCTCGACCAGCCGGCTCGCCCGCTTCACCAGAATGAGCCGCCGGCCGCCGAGAAGAGGCATCATGTTCGCGGACATCACGATCCGTGAGGCGTCCCCGCTCTCGCCGTCGAAGCGGTCGAAATTGAAGGGACTCGGCATCTCGCCGACGACAGCGTTCTGGAGCTTCTTCGCCGCGAGCTCCCGCAGGAGGTCCTGGTCGCCCAGGAGCAGATACACGGGCTCGACTTTCTCGCCGAGACGGCTCTCGAGATCGGAGTAGGCGAGCTTCAAAACGCCTCGAGGATGCTGCTCACCAGCGACTTCGCGAACTCCTCCGCCAGCCGCTGAAGGGTCAGCCCCTCCTGGTCGAAGAACTCCTCCGGGTTCTCTCCGATTTCGTAGTCGTCGCGGAACTGGAAGTTGGCGTTCGACCAGATGACGTTGTCCTTGACCATGTCTTTGAACTGCACCTGGGCGCGGACGATGACGGTGTAGGTCGCGGCCTGACTCGATTGGGGGTCGCTTGACGAGCCTCCCTCGAGAACCGTCGGGGTGGAGACGAACGAGAGCACAGCGCCAGAGAGCACCGCATCCGCCCCCGCTTCCGCGGCCTGGATCTTGTACCGGCCTCGGGCGGTGAACTCTTCCACCACCTTTCGGGTGAACACTTCCTCCACCGACACCCGATCGCTCCGGTTCGCGAACGTGGGGATGGCGATGGTGGCGATGTACTCGGGAAGAAAGTTCCCCTTGCCCGCAAGGCTGTAGCCGCAGCCGGGGAGAGCGAGAAATGCGACAAGAATGGCAGGCACCGGCGCCGCGAAGCGCCTCATCCGGACACCACCACGTTCACGAGCCTTTTCGGAACCACCACGACCCGGACGATCTCCTTGCCCTCGAGGAAGCGCTTCACGGTCTCGTCCTCGAGCGCTCGCCGCTTGATCGTCTCGTCATCCTCGTCGGCGCCGATCGAGAGCCGGCCGCGGAGCTTTCCGTTCACCTGAACGACCAGCGTCAGACGATCCTCGGCGGCGATCGCCGGATCGTGGGAGGGCCAGGTCCGCGACCCGAGCGTCTTGTCGTGGCCGAGCGACTCCCAGAGCTCCTCGGTGAGGTGCGGCGCAAATGGGCTCAGGAGCAGGAGCAGCGCCTCCGTGGCTTCGCGGATGGCCTTCCAGCTCTCGGAGCGGGCAGGCCGCGGCTCGATCGACTTATACAGCTCGTTCGTCAGCTCCATGATCGCGGCGATCGCGGTATTGAGGTGAAAGCGGTCCTCGATATCGCGCGTGACCTTGAGAATCGTCTGGTGCGTCTTGCGCCGCAGCGCCGTCTCCGCCTCGTTCCACTCTTCCTGCCCTTCGATCGGAGACGCCGAGGAGATGGCGTCGAGGTCGTTCTGGACGAACCTCCACACCCGCTGCACGAACCGCGAAGGTCCCTCGAGCCGCGCGTCCGTCCAGTCGATCTCCTTCTCCGGCGGCGCCTCGAAGAGCACGTAGAGCCGCAGCGTATCGACGCCGTACTTTCCCGCGACCTCCTCGGGCTCGACGGTGTTTCCCTTGCTCTTCGACATCGCGGAGCCGTCCTTGATCACCATCCCTTGGGAGAGCTGGTTTCTGACGGGCTCGCCGGCCTCGACCAGCCCCAGGTCGCGCATCACCTTGGTCCAGAAACGCGAATAGATGAGGTGCAGGATCGCGTGCTCGACACCGCCGATGTAAATGTCGATGGGAAACCACTCCTTCGCGACCTCCGGCCGAAACGGCATCTCGCTGCACCGGGGATCCGTGTAGCGATAAAAATACCAGGAGGAGTCGACGAAGGTGTCCATGGTATCCGTCTCGCGCCGCGCCGCTCCGGAGCACGCGGGACAGGTCGTTTGGATGAACGCCTCGTTCTCGCGGAGGACCGACTCGCCTTTCCCGGTGATGGTCACGTCGCGAGGGAGGACCACCGGAAGATCTTCCTCGCGCACGGGAACCACGCCGCACTTGTCGCAGTGGACCATGGGTATGGGCGTACCCCAATACCGCTGGCGGCTGATGCCCCAGTCCCGCAGCTTGTACGTGATCGCGCCTTTCCCGAACCCCTTCTCCTCCGCGTGGTCGGTCATCGCCCGGAGCGCCTCTTTCGAGGGAAGCCCGGTGAAGGGTCCGGAGTCCACCACCGTGCCGTAGTCCGGGTACGCGCGCTCCATTTCTTCTTCCGGCTCGAGCGGTGCCCCCGGCGGCTGGATCACCACCCGGACCTTCAGGCCGTGAGCACGGGCGAAGGCAAAATCTCGCTCGTCGTGCGCTGGAACCGCCATGACCGCCCCCGTCCCATAGTCCATCAGCACGTAGCTCGCGACCCAGATGGGGACTGGCTCCCCGGTGAAGGGGTTCACGGCGAATCGCCCGGTCGCGACTCCGGTCTTGCCCGCCTCCGCGGCAAGCCGCTTCTGCCGCTCCTCCGCCTTCGCCCCTTCGACGTAGGCGCGAAGCTCGGGGCTCGTTTCGCCGAAACGGGCGGCGATCGGGTGCTCCGGGGCAAGCACCACGAACGTGGCGCCGTAAATGGTGTCGATGCGGGTGGTGAAGACCCGAATGCTCCCCTCGCCTTCCGCGAGCCGGAATTCGACCTCGGCGCCTTCCGATCGCCCGATCCAGTTTCGCTGGAGAGTGAGCACTGTCCCCGGCCATCCGGGGAGCTTGTCGAGCTCGTACAAGAGCTCGTCGGCGTAGCTCGTGATGCGCAGAAACCACTGCTCGAGATCTTTCTGTATCACCTCGGTCTCGCACCGCCAGCATTTGCCGTCGATCACCTGCTCGTTGGCGAGGACGGTCATGTCGACGGGGCACCAGTTGACGGCGGCCTTCTTGCGATAGGCCAGACCCTTCTTCCACATCTGGATGAAGAACCACTGGTTCCAGCGGTAGTACTCGGGATCGCACGTCGCGATCTCCCGCTCCCAGGCGTAGGAGAAGCCGAGCCGCTGAAGCTGGCTCTTCATGTGGGCGATGTTCGACCGCGTCCAGTCCTCGGGGTGGGCGCCGTGCTTCAGCGCGGCGTTTTCCGCGGGAAGGCCGAGAGCGTCCCACCCTATCGGATGGAGGACATTGAAACCCCTCATCCGCTTGAAACGCGCGACGGCATCGCCGATCGAGTAGTTCCGGACGTGCCCCATGTGGATCTTTCCCGAGGGGTAAGGGAGCATCTCGAGGCAGTAGTACTTCGGACGCGGATCGCTCTCGGTTACTTCGAACGCACGGCTATCGAGCCACCGGCTCTGCCACTTCCGCTCGATCGCTTCGAACTCGTAGGGTCGGGACATGCTTCTCCTGCGAAAAAGGGAATTCTAACGCAATGTAGCCCCGGGGGGTCGATCCCGTCATCTCAGGGATACAACAAGCCTCCGCACTCGAGGAGCGCTTCACGAATCAACTTCCTGACTATCATCGACTTGCGGGCCTTATCCCGGCTTGGCACCGGCCTTGCGTTACGACGGGTCGTCCGGGGATCGGGGCACGAAGCACCTGAGAAGAACGCAATCGAGACAGGCCCGGTTCCTGGGCGAAGTCGCGTCGGGAGCGTTGGTCGAGGCGGCGGCATAACGGCCAAGCTCCCGGCGCTTTTCTTTTTTAGTACTTCGATCCTTCAAGTACGCCAAGGGAATCCAGTACAAGGGGGATAAGGCGGATAGGAGGAAATAGGGGGATAAGACAAGAAATAATTTTGATTTATCTCTCCTCTTATCTCCCCATCCCCCTTGTATTTCTTCTTCTAACGCCCGGAGGCGAGAGCCCGAATGGCCTCTCGGATCGCGCGGGCCTTCTCCTCTTCCATGGGAAGGGCTTTGGCCTCTTCGAGCACCGCTCGGGCTTCGTCGATGCGGTTCAGCCGCTCGAGGACGGAAGCCAGGTTCAGGAGGCACGCGAGATCGTCCCTCCTCTGGTCGAGGGCCGAGCGATAGGCGGCTTCCGCGCCTTTCAGATCGCCGAGAGCGTCGAGGGTCACACCCAAAGCGAAACTCGCGCCTTTGAACGAAGGGTTTCTTTCGACGAGAGACCGCAGCAAGCCTCTTGCCGGCTCGAGGGCGCCGGTCGCGCGATAAGCCTCCGCCAGGTTGAAGACCGCGGCGTCCTCTGGATCCTCTCGTTCAGAGAGCGGCCGCAGGAGGTCGATCGCATCCGCGTACTGTCCGCGCGCGAGGAGCACCGTGCCCAGGTTGTAGGCGGCGCGGTCGTCCGTGGGCGAAAGCGCGTGGGCGGCCGCAAAAGCCTCCTCCGCCTCCAGCAGATCGTTCGCCCGGAACGCGAGATCGCCAAGGGCCATCGCGATCTCGAAGCTCGAAGGGCGCGCGTGAAAGGCGTGGCGCAAGCTCTCCCTCGCCTCTTCCGTCAGGCCTTCAGCCTCGAGCCGCTTCGCGAGCGCCAGATTCGCGTCCGGGTGATCGCGGTCCCTTTCGATGGCCACGCGGAACTGTTCGGTCGCTCCGGCTTCGTTTCCTTCCGCCGACTCGACGAGACCCAGCACGTAGTGAGCATCCGCGGTGTCCTCGCCGCGCTTCAAGGCGTGCTCGATTCGTTTGCGGGCCGTCGGGACGTTCGAAAGGCGCAAGTACGCGATCGCTAGCTGAACCAGGACCTTCGGCTCCTGGGTTCGGGTCTCGCGGGAGACGCCCATCATCCCGAGGGCCGCTTCGAGCTCGCGGGAAGCTTCCCGCGCCCGACCGAGCTTCAAATAGGCAAGGCCCAGGTGATAGCGGTAGTCGGGCACGTTCGATGCGAGGGCTGCCGCCTTCGACAGAGCCTCGACCGCGGCCTCGATCTCCCCCTGGTTATAAAGCTCGATCCCGCGCGTGTAGAAGGCCGACGCGGACTCCTGGAGAGCCAGGGTGAGAACGAAAGCGGCCCACACAGGCCAATATAGCGTAGCAACAGAAAGAGGAGATCAAGAAAGGGGGATCCTCTCGAGGACTTTGCGGACCATCGAGGACATGGCCAGCTTGGAGATTCCGTCGCGGCCTACCCACCGGTACTCGCTCTCCGGAGCTGCCGTGGGGCCTGCTGGACTTGTCTCGAGCGCTGCCTCGAAGGCGTGAAGGGTGATCCGGCGGTTCATGATGCTGTGCTTTACTCGCGCGACCTCCTCACCGACCTCGAGAGTGAGCCCGTATGTCCCGAGCGCTTCCCTGGCCACGGCCTCGCGTGGGCCTTCACCCTTCTGGCATTCTCCCAACGGAAGCTCCCATAGGTCTTTCAGAAGCTTCGTCCGGGTGCGGCGGTAGAAGAGGATTTTCTTTCTCTTCTCGACGATCGCCGCCGCCATCACCACCAGGGTCGTTTTCGCCCGGGCCGGGAGCTCGGGAAGGTGGTGCTGGAGTCCTTCTCGATTGGCAACGCAGTCGTCCCGGAGCGGGCAGAGAAGGCACCGGGGAGCCCGGGGAGTACAGACCAGCGCCCCGAGCTCCATGAGCGCCTGGTTGAAATCCGATATCGACCGGCGCGGAAGGATCCGCTCCGCGAGCTTCCAGAGATCCCGGTTCAAGGCGGCCGCGCGGGGGTCGCCGCGAAGACCGTAGAGCCTCGTCAGCACCCGGGCCACGTTGCCGTCCAGGATTGGGGCGGGCTTTCCGAAGGCGATCGAGACGATGGCCCCTGCGGTGTAGCGCCCCACTCCCGGAAGCGCCATCCAGCCCTCGACGTCCTCGGGGAAGCGGCCGTTCTGCTCCCGGACCACGATCCTCGCCGCGCGGTGAAGGGCTCGTGCTCGCGAGTAGTAGCCCAGACCCGACCAAAGAGCGAGGACCTCGGCCTCCGAGGCGGCGGCGAGGCTCGCGAGATCGGGAAGGCGCTCGGTAAAGCGAAGGAAATAGGGAACGACGGTCTCGACCCGCGTCTGCTGCAGCATCAGCTCCGAAACCCAGACCCGATAGGGGTCCGGGGTCAGAGACATCCCCGGCACGGCCCTCCAGGGAAGGCGCCTCTGTGCGCGCCGATACCAGGGAAGGAGCTTTCCCGCCGGTCCCGCCACGGCGTCCATCCTAACCCGTTTGCGTCGCTCCCACGGCGAGGCTATCCTTGGCTTGCGAAAGATGAGTGCAACCCCTCTCGGCGAACGCTACGTCGACTTGGGCGTCAAGGCCATCGACCAGGACGACCTGGAGAAGGCCCTCCGCTACCTGAACCGCGCCCTTTCGCTCGATTCCAACTCCTACCTCGCGTACTACAACCGCGCGGTCGCCTACGACATGCTGGAGCGGCTCGACGAGGCTCTCGCGGACTACGACCGCGCCCTCGCGATCCAGTCGAACCACCTCGCTTCTCAGCACAACCGCGCGGTCCTGCTCCGCGAGCTCGCGAGGCCGCGTGAGGCGATCGAGGCATTCGAGGCGGTGTTGCGCTACGACCCGGACAACGGGGACGTGCTCTACAATCGCGGCATCGCCTATGCCGATCTCGGTCAGTGGGACGATGCGCTCCGCGACTACGAGCGTGCCATCGGAGCCGACCCCGAGAAACTCGACGCGCGCATCGCGAAAGGAAACGCGTTTCTCGAGCTCGGCCGGGTCGAAGACGCGCTCGGCGTCGCTCGGGACGCGGTCTCGAGAGACGAGCGGTCGGTGGAAGCCCGGGTCCTCCGGGGCATGGCGGAGTTCGATTCGGGCCGATCCTCGGAAGCGGTCGAGGACTTCACCCGCGCGCTCGAGCTCACCCCCGACGACCACGGAGCGCTTCTGCATCGCGGCATCGTCCTTCTCCAGCTCAGGCGAAACGAGGAGGCGGTGCGCGATCTGAGGTACGCCCTCAAGAACCACCCCGACTGCGACGAAGCGTTCTATCACCTGGCGATCGCGTACGTTCAGCTCGGAGATCGCGAGGCGGCACTCGACGCCCTGCAGAAAGCCATCGACATCCATCCCCCGCGAAGAACCGAAGCTCAGAAGGCGCAGGAGTTCGATCCGCTGCGCTCCGAGCCGCGCTTCAAAGCAGTGGTCGCGGGAAAGCGGCGCCGGGGATGACAACCGCGCCCGGCGAGGCTCGAGAAGCGGCCCCGCGGGAAACGCCCGCAAAACCCTGGCCCGACCCTGAAGCCGTCATCAGAACCTGCCCGAACTGCGGAGCGAGGCTCCAGGAAAGCCGGTGCAAGCTCCTCTGCCCCCGCTGCCACTACTACATGAGCTGCTCGGACTATTACTGATGCTGGTCTATTCTTCCGCAAGAAGCTCGCGCGCGAGACGCTGATAGTAGCCCACGGCGTCGAGCACCTCTTTTTTCCCGATCTTCTCCCGCGACGTGTGGGCGTCGTGGATCGAGCCCGGTCCGATCAGCAGAGGCTTTCCGAACGCCTTCAACGACTTGATGTCCGTCCCGAACGCGACGGGTGCTACCTCGTATCCCGGCCGGGTCTCACAAAAGACGGCGTCCGACTGAGAGATGAGATCGTAACCCGTCGCCGGATGGCGCGCGAGGATCGCCTCGAGCTTCTCCCGCACTTCGACCGCCCGGCCGACGACGCGGATGAAGACCGCGGCTTCGGCGGCGGGTGCGAGCACGTTTGCCGCGAGCCCTCCTCCGAGGGTTCCGATATTCACCGTGGCGGGCCCGAAAACGTCGCTCCGACCCCAGTCGGCGGCACGGATCTCGGCGAGCGCGTCGAGAAGGTACTCGATCGCGGACTCCCCGAGGTGCGGGTAGGCGGAGTGCGCCGCCCTGCCCGTCGCCGTCAACCGAAACTTGAAGCCTCCCTTGTGCCCGTTCGCCATGCGGTTTTCAGTCGGCTCGCCCACGACGACGTAGCGAGCTCGGGACTCGAGCCGGTTCGCGGCGAGAGCCCCGACGCTATCCACTTCCTCTCCCACCACGAACAAGAGGCCCACGTCCTCGATGCCCTGTTCCCGAAGCGAGGCGACGGCGAACACCATCGCCGCGAGAACTCCCTTCGCGTCGCACGAGCCCCGGCCATAGACGTACTCGTCGTCCTCCGAGCTCGGGTAGAAAGGAGGCACGGTGTCGATGTGAGTGCAGAACACGACCCGCGGCAAAATGCCGGAGCTCACGGCGTAAACGTTCTTGCGCCCGTCGACGACATCCTGAAGGGTGACGGAGAATCCCCGCTCCCGAAGATCTTTCTCGAGAAACGAAGCCACCTCGTGCTCCGCCCCGGTGACGGATGGAATGTCGACCAAATGGCGAATGTAATCGACAAGTTGTGACATCGAAAGTAAGAAAGGGGGATGAGGAGATAAGAGGAGATAGGAGGATAAATCAACAAACGTTATTTTTCTTATCCTATCTCCCTATCCCCTTCCATCCCCTTATCCCCCTTTGCCTTGGGATTTCGTTGTTTCAGTCCTCGGGCTCAACCTCGGCGGCGAGCATGACCGTCCGGCCCTCGGGGTCGGTGGTGGTGAGCACTCGATGCCCCCACGGCATGGTCTGAGGGGGCCGCGCGAAGCGCACCCCCTTAGCGAGGAGAACTTCGTAGGCCCGGTCGGCGTCCTCGACCATGAAATAGAGCCCGGGCTCCCGAGGCGCCGCGTCGCCGCCCCTCAAGTCGGGATGCGGGGGCATGAATCCGAGGGTCGAGCTCGGAGACGTCCGGACCACGAGATACTCGAGCCCGTCCATGTCCCGAAACTCGATCGGAAGCTCCAGGGTCTCACCGTAGAATTTCTGGAGCTGCGACGACTTATAGGTGAGATAGTCGACGTGCTGCGTCGAAATGGCGAGCGGCGCCTTTCGCCCCGCAGGAGCCTTCGACGCGGTTTTCTTGGCCGCTTTCTTCTCGGGGGCCTTCTTCGCCTTTTTCGCCGGAACCCGTTTCTTCGCCATCGAGGGATCAGGGTCTCCGAATGCTGGTCCAGTACTCCCCGTGTACCGCTCGGAGCTCCTTCACCAGGTCCTCCGCGGCGGCTCCGGGATCGGCCGGCTCCTCGGCGCTACCGCCGCTCATGATGCCGAGCACCGAGGCGATCGACTCCTGAAGGGCCGCGAGATTGTATCCACCCTCGAGGACGAAGACCGCCTTTCCGCCGCAAGCTTCGCGGGCCAGGCGCAGAATTTCCGCGGTGATCGCGGCGTAACCTGCGCTCGAGAGCTCCATTCCTCCGAGGGGGTCTTCGCGGTGGGCGTCGAACCCCGCGGAGACCAGGACCAGCTCCGGCTTGTACTCGAGCCCCACGGGCACGAGGACCTCGCGAAAGACCCGGAGGTACTCGCGGTCTCCCATTCCCGCCGGCATGGGGACGTTCAAAGTGTATCCCTCCCCCTCGTCTTTTCCCGTCTCGTGGATGTTCCCTGTCCCCGGATAGTGCGGAGACTGGTGGGTCGAGAGGTAGAGGACCTCGGGCGAGGTGTAGAAGGCCTTCTGCGTCCCGTTTCCGTGGTGAACGTCGAAGTCGATCACCAGGATGCGGCGAAGCTGGTAGCGCTTGAGCGCGTACATCGCCCCGATGGCGACGTTGTTGAAGAAGCAGAAGCCCATCGCTTTGTCGGGCTTCGCATGGTGGCCCGGGGGGCGGGGGAAGGCGAAGACGTTGTCGAGCTTGTGTTCTCCCTCTGACATCACCCGATCGATCCCCGTGAGGACGGCGCCTACCGCGAGATGGGCCACATCGGCGGTCGCGGGAGAGGCGACGGTGTCCGAATCGAGATACGTCCGCTCCTTCCCGCGGGTAGCGACGACCTCGTCGTAGAGCCTCTCCCAATGAACGAGAAGGATGTGCTCTTTTTCCGCCGGCTTCGGGCTGACGATCTCGAGCTTCGAGGTGAGGCCGGGGGCTCCGATGGCGCGCGCCACCGCGCCCATGCGCTCGGCCGACTCCGGATGCCCCTTGCCCGGATCGTGCTTCCGGAAGTCGTCGCTGACAATAACTCCGGTTGGCATAGCGCGCCTAGCTCTCCCTCCGGTAGCGGCGGAAAAGAAGGGCCGCGTTGGTCCCGCCGAAGCCGAACGAGTTGGAGAGAGCGTGCTCCACTCGGCCGCTTCGGGCTCTGTTCGGGACGTAGTCGAGGTCGCACTCCGGATCCGGAGTCTCGTAGTTCACGGTGGGAGGGAGTTTCTGGTCTCGGAGCGCGAGGACGGTGATCCCCGCTTCGAGACCCCCGGCCCCGCCCAGGAGATGACCGGTCATGGATTTCGTCGAGCTCACCGCGACTTTGCGCGCGTGATCGCCGAAGACTCTCTTGATCGCCAGGGTCTCGGTGCGATCGTTGTATTCCGTCGAGGTCCCGTGGGCGTTGATGTAGTCGACGTCCTCGGGCCGGATGCCGGCGTCGGCGATCGCGATCGACATCACCCGGGAAGCTCCGTCGGCGTTCTCCGAGGGCGTCGTCATGTGGTAGGCGTCGGAGGTCATGCCGTAGCCCAGGAGCTCGGCGTAGATGCGCGCGCCGCGGGCCCGAGCGGTCTCGAGGGCTTCCAGCACCAGCACCCCCGACCCATCGCCCACGACGAAGCCGTCTCGATCCTTGTCGAACGGCCGCGACGCCCGCTTCGGCTCCTCATTGCGAGTCGAGAGCGCCCGCATCGCGGCGAAACCGCCGACCGCCATGGGGGTGATCGCCGCCTCGGCTCCGCCGGCGATCATCGCGTCGGCGTCCCCGCGCTCGATGATCTTCATCGCGTCGCCGATGGCGTGAGCGCTCGCCGAGCAGGCGGTGGCCGTCGCCGAGTTGGGGCCCTTGGCCCCGAAGCGAATCGACACTTGTCCCGCGGCGAGGTTGATGATGATCGCCGGAATGAAGAACGGTGATATACGCCTTGGCCCGCTCTCGAGGAGCACTTTATGCTCCCGCTCGATGGTCGCGAACCCGCCGATCCCCGAGCCGATGAAAACACCGACCCGTTCCGCGTTGTCCTTCGTCACTTCGAGCCCGGAATCCGCGACCGCGAAGGCGGAGGCGGCGATGGCGTACTGAATGAAGACGTCCATCTTCTTGACGTCTTTCTTGTCGACGAACCGCAGCGGGTCGAACCCTTTGACTTCGCCGGCAATGCGGACGCTGAAGCCCGAAGCATCGAAGCGGGTAATGGGACCGATGCCGGAGCGGCCCGCGAGGAGACCCTCCCAGGTCTCTTCGGTGCCGATACCGAGAGCGGAGACCAGCCCCACTCCGGTAACCACCACTCTCCGTTTCGGATGATTCAGCACTTTTGAAATCGGCGTTGCTCCAAGCTACTTCGCGTGCTCCTGGATGTAGGACACCGCTTCTTTCACCCGGGTGATCTTCTCCGCGTCCTCGTCCGGGATCTCGATCCCGAACTCCTCTTCCAGGGCCATCACCAGCTCGACCTGGTCGAGGGAGTCGGCGCCGAGATCGTCCACGAAAGACGCGTCTTCGGTGACCTGGTCCTGGTCGACGCCGAGCTGCTCGACGATGATGCCCTTTACTTTCTCGGAAATGTTGCTCATGAATCCTCCCTACATGTACAAACCGCCGTTAACTGAAAGGACTTGACCGGTGACGTAGCCCGCCCCCTCCGAGGCGAGGAACAGCGCCGCCGCCGCCACGTCTTCGGGCCGTCCGATGCGCTGCATCGGAATCGAATCGAACAAAGCTTTCCTCGCGTCCTCGGAGATTCCGCTGGTCATGTCGGTCTCGATGTAGCCGGGTGCGATCGCGTTGACGGTGATCTGCCGCGAGGCGACTTCCCTCGCCAGGGCCTTGGTGAAGCCGAGGATCGCGGCCTTGGAGGCGGCGTAATTCACCTGCCCCGGGTTGCCCGTCAACCCAACGACCGAGCTCATGTTGATGATCCTGCCGCCACGCTGGCGAATCATAGGTCGCAATACCGCCTGGCTGCAATAGTAGAGCCCGTTGACGTTCGTGGCGATGACCGATTCCCACTGGTCGGGCTTCATTCGCATGAGGAGATTGTCGCGGGTGATCCCGGCGTTATTGACGAGGATGTCGATCCGGCCTCGCTCCTGAACGAAGGCTTTCACCGCGGAGTCGACGGCGTCGCGATCCGCGACGTCCATCAGAAGCCCTTTGACCGCAGAGGAAGCTTCCCGCGACAGTTCCCGCGCCGCTTCGGCGACCCGGGCGGCGTCGCGGCCGGCGATGGCGACGTCCACTCCCAGGCGCGAGAACGCCGCGGCGATGGCGCGGCCGATCCCACGCGTCCCCCCGGTCACGAGGGCGACCTTCCCCTCCCATTCAGACAACCGGGGCCCCCTCCGTGAAGAAGCGCTCCAGGTCGAAGGGAGTGCCTACCGAGGCAACCGTTGCGTCCCGCACGATTTTGCGGACCAGGCTCGAGAGAACCTTGCCCGGTCCAACTTCGACGAACCGCCTTACTCCCCGGGCGGCCATCGCCTCGAGGGTCTCCTCCCATCGAACCGGGGACGCCACCTGTCGGATCAGGGCCTCCCTGGCTTCAGCGCCGGTCGTTATCGGCCGGGCATCGACGTTGGTGAAAAGGGGCACGTCGAGGTCCCGGAAGGCGACGGATTCCAGATCCGGGGCGAGAGATCTGGCCGCGGGCTCCATGAGCCGGCAGTGGAAAGGCGCGCTCACGGCGAGCGGGATGGCCCTCTTCGCACCTCGCTCCCGGGCAAGAACACAGGCGCGCTCGACCGCTTCACGGTGGCCGGCGATGACCACCTGGCCGGCGCCATTGAAGTTCGCAGGCTCGACGATGCCCTCTCCCGCGGCGTCGCGGCAAACCGCTTCAACCGCAAGCGCCGGAAGACCGAGGATCGCCGCCATCGCTCCGACACCCACTGGGACAGCGGCCTGCATGTAGCCTCCGCGCTTCCTCACCAGAGCGACGGCATCCTCGAGCCCGAGGGCCGAGGCGAAAACCAACGCGGAATACTCGCCCAAGCTGTGGCCGGCGACGAAGTCCGGCCGCGCGCCCATCGAGCGGAGCACCTCAGAAAGAGCGCACGAGGTTGTCAGGATCGCGGGCTGAGTGTTCTCGGTGAGCCGCAGATCCTCCTCGGGCCCCTCGAAGCAAAGTGTCGAGATCGCGAATCCAAGGGCCTCGTCGGCCCTCTCGAAGACACTCCGGGCCTCGGGATAGCGCTCGGCTGCCTCCCGGCCCATCCCCGCGTGCTGGGATCCCTGGCCGGGAAACAGAAACGCGACTTTACCCTCGGCGTTCGTCATCAACACATGAGTTTCCGATCGTTTTCGGACGGTTCGCGGCCCGAGCGCGATCTCGATTTCAGGAGCTAGAGGAAGCTCAGATTTCCTTGACTTCCATGACCTGAGTACCTTTGTAGTACCCACAGCTGGGACACACATGGTGCGGATGTTTCGGCTGGTGGCAGTTCGGACACTGCGAGAGCGACTTCTGGACGAGGGCGTCGTGCGCCCGGCGTTTGCCTCTCCGGCTCTTCGAGTGCCGCCTCTTGGGATTGGGCATCTAGGATCTCCTCGATTTTTGAAGCATCTTGAGCGGCGCCCACCTCGGATCGGTATCCTCCGGCGCGCAGTCGCAGCTCTGCAAATTCCGATTCGCGCCGCACAGGGCGCAGAGTCCAAGGCAGTCCGGCTCGCACAAGAGCTTCATCGGCAGCGCGAGCACGATCTGCTCCACGACCATCTGGGACAGGTCGATGCGCTCGTCCCGATAGAAGCTTACTGCGAGCTCCTCGCTTTCGAGTCCCCGGCCGGAGAGCTCGGTAATTCCATCAGCTACATCCTTTTCCGAGAAACGCTCCTCAGCGGCCGAAGCCACGTTCGACGACTGAGGAAGATACAAGAGGTCGAGCTCTTCCGCAAGGTCCATGGGGAACGGATCGAGACAGCGCACACAGGTCAGCTCGATCCGGCAGGACATACGGCCCCGGAGCCGGAAGACTCCGTGCTGGCCTTGCCGGTTTTGCTTGGTTCGATCGCCCTCGTCGCCGCTCTCGATCTCCTGAAGCGTTCCCGACAGTGCTACCGGCGAGAGAGGCCGGAACTCCTCGCGCTCGAGATACGGACCCTCGAGCGCGAGCGTGCGGTCTACCGCCTGCCCCTCGGGGGGCAAGCGATCCAAATCGATGAACACTTTCTCTCGTCCCTAATTGGCCTTATTGGCCTTATTGGCGGGAGGATTATAGCACGGCGACTGAGCCCTGGGTCCGCGCGCGAGCTCGAAACTTATTCCTTTTTTTCACCCGCGTCAGCCGCCTCGTCGAGATTCATGTAGTTCCCGAACTGGCGGTTCCCGCTGATGGTGGAGATCGCGTGCTTGAACAGCATCTGGTCGATGTCGTTGGTTTCCAGAATGATGGCAAACCTGTCGAAGTTTTTGATGCGACCTGTAAGCTTGGCGCCATTGACGAGATACACCGTGACGTTCACGCGCTCGCGCCTCGCGTGGTTCAGGAAACTGTCCTGCACGTTAGGGGGTTGTTTCAGCATGGGTCCGCTCCAAGTTCTTCTGATTCCCCGTTTCCGGGATCGCCTGTCGAATGCAATCGAGGATCCGCGCGCACATGCCCGCATCGTCGCCGCAGCCCTCGAACCACTGGACTTCCGGCTCGCGTCGGAACCACGTCATCTGTCGTTTCGCGTACTTTGTCGTTGCCAGAACTGTGAGCCGTCTCGCTTCCTCGGCGTCGATCTCCGAATCGAGGTGTCGCATCACTTCGCGGTAACCGATGGCCTTGAAGGCCGGAATCGACGCGCCGTGCGTAAGAAGCAGTCTCCGGACCTCCTCCACAAGGCCGCGCGAGAACATCGCTCGAACCCTGGCCTCGACCCGCGCCCTCAGTACCACGAGGTCCGGCCGAAGCCCGATGAGTATATCCTGGAAGCCGTCGAGCGGTCTCCGCCGGGTGCTCATGAGCTCGCTCATCTTTCGCCCCGACGCCAGATACACCTCGATGCCTCGGACCAGCCGGATCCGGTCGTTTTCGTGGATCCTCTCGGCCAGTTCCGGATCCCACCGGCGCAAAATCCGGTGGAGCGCTCTCGCGCCACGCCGGTCCGCGATGGCGGAAAGACGCTCGCGGATTGCCGGCGAGCGACCCGGCCCGTCGAAGAGACCCCTTCGAAGCGCTCGCAGATAGAGCCCGGTTCCACCCACGAGAATGGGAACCCTCCCCCGCGCTACGATTCCCTCGATCGCGACGACGGCGCGGCGAACGAACTCCGCGGCCGAGAACTCCTCGTCCGGCTCGACCTCGTCGAGCAGATGATGGGGGATTCCCCGGCGCTCCGAAGGCGGAACCTTTGCCGTCCCGATGTCGAGCCCGCGATACACCTGGAGCGCGTCGAAGCTCAGCACCTCGCCTCCCAGGCTCTCGGCGAGATCGAGCGCGAGATCGCTCTTGCCAGCGCCCGTCGGCCCGACGATGGCGATGAGCACGGTCCCTCTTGGTAAGTCTGGTCGCATTCACTCTCAACGGGAGAGCCAGCCAAAGAGCAGGAAGCAGACGATGAGAAATCCCAGGATCACCGCGCCGTAGATTTCCGGCGTGGTGAAACCGAACCGCTCGGTCAACTGAGATCCCGCGTCTGCATCTCCCGGAACAACTGGATGAGATGAGTCTCGTGGGACGCGCCGAGCGTGCGCTTCACCGCGAGCAGCTCCGAGTACAGGAGCTCGTTGAGGGCGGAGACGAGCTGATCGCGCCTCTTGTCCTCGGCGATCCGCTGAAGGTTGGCCTCGATTTGACCGGGGTCGAGAGAGCCGTCCTGGCGGAGCCGGACCCGGTCGAAGAGCGACGCGGGACGCTCCTTGAGCTCTTTCAGGTACTTCTCCAGGATGATCTCGGCGATCGGTCCGACCTCGCCCGACATGTGCCGGAAGAGGCGCCGGTACATCTCGTTGTAGAGCTCCACCACCGACCGGTAGTCCTCGCGGTCCTCGAGCTTCTGCGCTAGCGGGGCCTGCCTCGGCCCTCGGGAACGAAGGACGGCGACCGCGAGGAACGTGTGCAGGACCTTCCGGGTCTCCATTTCCCCGATCTCGCTCTCCTGGCAGATCTCGGAAACGGTCCGCTTCCCGTCGGCGATTCCAAGGACGTGCTTCTCGTGGGGCTCGAGATCGACGGGAGGCGCTTTCGGCGTCCGCTCCACCACACAGTCGGTGGATATGAAGTGCTCGCGTATCGCTCCCGTTCCCTCCGAGCGCCGGATCCCCTCCACCACCAGCTTCTCCACGTCGAGCTCGAAGGTGATCTTCTCTCGTCGCGGAAGCTCGTCGTCCTCGAACTGGAAGTAGCCGTCCTGCCAGTTGAAGATGCTCCACACGATCTCCTTCACTTGCTGCTCGATCGCCCACCACAGATCTTTGGGCGAGAGAACCCCGCTTTCCACCAAGGCCTTCCCGAGCCTCTGGCCGCCACGGATGCGCTGCGACAGCTTCAAGTACTCGTCGGCGGAAATCCTGCCTCCGCGCAGGAGAACCTCGCCCAGACGATCCTGGGTCAAGCTCGAGCCGGCGAAGACCAGCTTTCCATCGAGAAAATAGATCGACTTGCGCACGCCCGCGTTCACCAGGGACAAGACGCCGGTCCGGCCCGACTCCTGTAGAAGCGAAAGGACGGAAGGAAGGCCTACGTCCGAGAATCGCCCTCTCAGTCCCCCGCGCTCGGAAGCGCTCTCTGCAGTCGAACGATTCGAAGCAGTCATAACTCTTGAATGGCTCTTGAATGCGCTCTCGAATGGACTGGGGTTGGTCACGGACATGCTACGGTTGACCGCGATGCTTGTCAATACGGGTGCCGGGGTAGTAGTGGCTCAGGATGTCGCGGTACGAAAAGCCGGAAGCGGCCATTCCGTACGCTCCGACCTGGCACAGGCCGACTCCGTGTCCCCAGCCGCGGCCGGTAAACACCCAGCCTCGAACGGTTCCATCCGGGGCGCGCTGCACGTCGAAAAAGAAGAGGTTCTCGCGAATCCCGAGCGCCCGTCGGATGGCGAGGCCTTTGAGGGTCGCGCTCCCTCTGCTCCCCACGACCTCGAGCTCCGCGAGGCGGCCCGAGGCGCCGTAGCGCTTGGGACGAAGCTCCAGGACCGAACCCACGGAAACCTGAAGGCTCGCGTTGACTTCCCGCGACAGCTCGTCCGCGGATTTCCGAACCACCCAGTGGGAGAAGCGTGAGCTCCGGTCGAAGCTTCCGCCGTCTTCGAGGAGCACGAGGACGTCGATGCCGCCATCGCCTGTCCGGTAGCGGACGCGGTCGTTGGGCAGAAGGGTGAGCCTCCCCGCGTAATGAGATGCCCCCGCGAGCTCGCGGTAGAGATAGCGCACCGGGGCCAAGGTCATCGAGGTCTCCCGCTCGTTCTCGTTCTCGACGATGGTGATGGTGTCCGCGGCGATGCCGCGGATCCGCCCCTCGCGCAAAACGGGCTCTCCCCTTTCGTCCAGTAAAGCGTAGAGACTCTGGATGACGTCTCTCCGCGCGACGGGCTCGCCGATCCGGACCCCCGCCCTGTCGGGAACGATGAGCCCGCTCCGGATCGCGTAGGCCAGCCGAACCCGATCGGCCACCGGGAGCTCTCCGCCGACGATGCGCTCGGCATCGAAGGGAGAGACGAGGAATGGAAGCCGTCGCTCCCAGCAGAGGGCTTCCCCCAGGAGCTCGGCGAGCGCGGGAAGGTCGAGAATTCTTGTCGAATCCTGAGGGGACGGATCCCAGCAGGGCGATTGCCCGAGAACACGGAGAGTCGAAGAGAGCCAGCGGAGAGCTTCGGAATAGCTCGCGGACCCGCTTTCTTTCGTCCCGTTCTCGAGCACTCCGAGTCGATGGAGGGTAGCCCCTTCGAGCGTGAGCGGGCCCTCGTTCAAGGACCGAGCGACCGGAGCCCGGGACTCGAGAAGGCAGGCGCGGCTCACGAGGTAGGGCTCCTTCTGAGAGAAGACGTTCTCCGCGTTCTCCGTCCTGCCTCCGCAAGTCGAGGTGTAGAGCGCCTCGACCGGCTTGCCGTCGAAGGTCAGGATCTCGCCCGTCGTCTCGGCGACGGCGTCATTCGACAGTGGGCGCTCGGCGGCGACCCCGCCGTAGACCTGGCAGGCCGAAGTCGCGCAGAGGTCGTACCCCTCGGCTTCGTATTGCCCGCGCCTTTTCACCGCGTAGGTTCTGGCCGCGATCGCTTGCGCCTTGAGCGCTTCCTTCTCGGGGAACGCCTCTGGCGAGAGCTCCGCCGGCACTACTCCCCTCAGATAGTCCTCGAGGTTCACGACGTTTACGACCGTGAGAGCGTTCGAGGCGTTCAGCGCGATCTCGAGAGTTCCCCGATAGGGCCTCCCGTCAACCTCGAGAAAAGCTCCTGCCGAGGGTGCCGCCGCGAGATTCCGGGAATCGACGCGAACGGGTTCTGACCCGGCACCGATCAGTAGAAACCCCACGGCCCGGGGTGTCGTCGTTGGCTCACGAACGACGGCAGCCGAATCGAATCCGAGTCGTTCGAGATCGCGAGACTCGACCGCGGCGTCCGATTCGGCGACAAAGCTTCCCAGGCGCACGACGTAACGCCCGGTCGAAGGCGCGCGAGCCGTTGAGAGCTCCCGCTCGAGCTCTTCCGCCGCGCGGGTCCGGAAATCGGAGGCCGCGGCCTCCGTTGGGAACGACCCGAGCTCCACTCGATAGATCCATCCTTCGCCCGCCCCCGCGAGCTCGCGCTCCGGCTGGACGATCGCGTCCTGGGTCTCGAGCCAGATCGACCCCTCGCCCACGCGAAACGGACGAGACGACGTCAAGCGAACCAGCGGTGCCGAGGTCGATAACCCGATGCGGATGCGCGGCTCGGGCGCGAGGACGTTCAAGTTCAGAGCGGGAGGTGACGACAA
>CAZKNR010000546.1:0-9421 GCA_964553925.1 uncultured Acidobacteriota bacterium | reverse complement strand
GCGGCCTCGAGGCCTTCGGCAATCTGCTTCGCGATGGCAATCGCTTCGTCGACGGGGATCGCGCTGCGCCTCAGCCTCTCGGCGAGTTCTTCGCCTTCGACCAGCTCCAGCGCCAGCGCCACGACGCCCTCGCTCTCCTCGAGCCCGTGGATCGCGGCGATGTTGGGATGGTTCAGCGACGCAAGAACCTGGGCCTCGCGTCGGAACCGCGCGACGCGCTCGGCATCCTGCGCGAAGGCCGCGGGGAGGACCTTGATGGCGACGTCGCGGTTGAGCTTCGTGTCGCGAGCGCGGAACACCTCGCCCATCCCCCCGGCCCCGAGGGGCGAGGTGATCTCGTAGGGACCGAGGCGCGTGCCGGGAGAGAGCGTCATCGCGGCTTTGGGCAATGGAGGAGACCGTAGCTCGACGCGGATGGTACCACGGCGGCCGCTCTTCAGGGGGTTAAACGGAAAACCCCGATGGATTCCACCGAGTAACTGGTTCCGGAAACCAATGAGGAAACGAGCGAGCTCTTCACCTCGTTTGATGAGGCCCCTCATTCATCGTATGAACAAGCGGGCGATTTCGGTAACCCTCTCTCCCAACAACCTCCTGTGGCTTCGCGATCGGGCGATTCGCGCTCGCACCCGCAGCCTGAGCGAGACGCTCGACCAGATCCTCGACGACGCCCGACTCCGCTCCGGGGTATCCGGACCATCGCGCTCCGTCGTCGGAACGGTCCGCTTTTCCGAGTCGGATCTCGACCTCGCTCGAGCCGACCAGGCCAACCGCACGCTCTTTGCGGCTTCGCTCGACACGACGGCCGCGCGCGGTGCGGCCGCCCAAGCGCGCGCCGAAAGCGGGCGGACGTCGAGGGCGAAGGCCTCGAGCAGGCGATGATCGCGGACGAGGCTCCGATTCTGAGAGACCCGTTTGGCGCCCTCATCTGTGCAGCGGCCCTCAGCCTCGGGCTTCCGCTCTTGACCCGCGACCAGGCTATCGAGGAGTCGGGCGTGGCACGCACCATCTGGGAGTGAGCCTCTGGAGCGCGCCGCTCGTCAAGATATTAGCGGTCGAGCACGATATCGAACCCCTCCAGGACCCGCTCGAGTAAAGGAGCCGGCAGCCGAGCCACGTGCTCGGTCAGCAGAACCTTGTCCACGGCAATGATCTGAGATGCGTTCGCAACCGAGTCCCAAGGAAGACCCGCCACCTGCCTCTCGATGAGCACGTTCCCCGGAGCCTCGGACCAGGCCAAGTTGCTTGTCAGAGGAACGCAGATGACGGTCGCGATTCCGCTGCGATTCAAGGGATCGCCCTGGACGACAATCACGGGCCGCCGAAATCCGGGGCCAGAACCGCTGGGGGCCGACAATTCCGCCCACCAGACGTCGCCCTGCCGGATCACCATTCGGTCCGTTCGAGAATTCGTCGGGCAGCGTCTGTCACGAGCGTATCGGGCCGCGTGTCTACAATCTCGCAGACGCGGTTCATTTGCTCGGTGATCGCATCTGGATCGTGGCGCAGTACGTACTCAGCGACGGCCTCGCTGTAGAGCTGGCTTCGAGACTTCCGAAGCCGACGCGCCAAGCGCTCTGCTTTCTTGAAGATACCGTCGGGTACCGAGATGGCGGTTTTCATACCAATAGTATAACACTCCCCCGGGAGCCGCCGAGTCACTGCTCATCGCCTGACCTCGTCCGCCCCCGCAGACGCGCCAGGGCGGAATCGCAGGCGTCACTCGAGCGTCAAGCGTTGTGGATGCAGTAGAGAGCCGCCTCCGTCCGCAGGAGCATCTCCTCAAAGACCCGCACTTCAAAAGACCACTACGACCGCCTTCGGGCCAAGGGCCACAGCTACGCCAGAGCCTCGGGACGTGTTATGGAAACCGCGTTCTCGCCATTGCCGTCGCCCACGCGTCGGGATCACACCCTGTATGACCCCTCGCGGCGAGTGCGCGGCGACGACGTAAGAAAAAAGACTTCCTTTTGACCAGGAGTGGGGGGTCCATCCCCCCGGCCCCGAGGGGGCGAAGCGATCTCGCAGGGACCGAGTCTTGTGCCGGGGGCGAGGGTCATCGCGGCTTGGGCAAACGGAGGAGACCGTTGCTCGACGCGGATGGTACCATGGGCCGCGCCGCCATTCAGTGGGCTAGACGGAAAACACCAACGGATTCCATCCGAGCAACTTGTTCCGGAAGCCCGCTTCTCTTCAATTCGCTTTCCGAACGCTCCGCTTTCCCGAACCGGCCGTCAGCACGCTTTTGCCGCTTCGCTCGACACGACTGCGGCGGCGCGGGTGCGGCCGCCCAAGCGCTCGCTGGAAGCGGGCGGAGGAGGGACGTCACTCGGAAAGAAGGCCCGCGCCCTTTCTGGCTTGCGAGGAGCGGAGGACCCTCATCCTGACAGCCCAGCAGAAGCGCGACATCTTGTACGAGAATGCGGTCTGCTTCCTGAGATTGGAGAGCTAGGCCGGCCGTTGAGAAGTCAACCGCTTCCAGGCCATGACGCCGCTAGGCGTTCGAGCTGCTGCAAGAACAGTTCTCGCGACCACAATTCGAGGCTTGGCTGCTCGCGCGAGATCACGAACCGCTCGACATCTGTCCTGGCTGCAATCCAGTCAATCGCTTCGATGCGCTTTCTCAGGGCACCGAGAAACCAGCCCACGGTCACTTTGGGCCCCAGGCCGGCCCACGGGCCCTGTTGATCCAGGGCATTCGCCAGAAGGTCGAGGTTCGGGGCGACATTTCTGGAAGCGTACCAGAGGAAGTCGTACCAGTCTCTGCCCTTCGTGTACTCCCGGCACAGCAGCGCGTGGGATTTGGAGCCGAAGCCGGATCCAAGGTCCATTGAAG
The DNA here is from genome assembly GCA_964553925.1 of uncultured Acidobacteriota bacterium. Classification (GTDB taxonomy): domain Bacteria; phylum Acidobacteriota; class Vicinamibacteria; order Marinacidobacterales; family SMYC01; genus DAISKN01. The sequence goes on along the minus strand of CAZKNR010000546.1, from coordinate 6,585 downwards.
TCATGGCGGCGGTCACCGGAAACGTAATGAATCTCGACTCGAACGACGCGCCCGCCGGCGGGTTGGTGTCCACTTCCAGCTTGATCCGAATCCTCCGGGACGAACGCCGGGCGTAGGGCAAGCGCAGATTCAGGATCTGCCCGATCGAGTCGGTCTTGAGAAAGACCTTCTTCACGGCAGTCTCCAGCTTCTCGCGACCCTGGACTTCGAAACGAATGCCCTCCGCCAGGCAGTCCTCCCGAATTCTTTCGAGGTAGGGTCGCCACTGGAACGTCGTCGCGGGCTCCTTGAGCACAAAGTCCAGATCCTCAGAGAAGCGATTCATGCCGTAGAGGATTCGCAGGCAAGTTCCGCCGTGGAACGCTGCCTGGGCGAAGAACTTGGCGCGCCACAAGCTGGCCAGCACGTAGTGCTGCATGAGTTCTTGAAGCGCGTTTTCCTGCTCCAGCGCGTTCGCCGGGGAGTATTCCTTCAGTCGATTCGCCAGCACATCTTGGATCAACGCCGAAGCTCCGTTACCAAACCCATCAGATAACGACGGGTTCGTCGATTCCGAATCGATTCGTGAATCTCGTCGAAGTCGTCGAGCGGCAGTGCGCGCAGATCACCCTCCTCGATTCGCATGGAATCGGTTAGAAAACCAAGACCGTCGCGGCTCCAGGAGACTTCTTTTCGAAGATACACGAGGTCGGCCACGGCTCGAAGCGGCGAGGCCACGAAAGCCCAGGCGTCGGTGTCCAAGTTTTCGGCTCTCACACCGGCCCTGGGATGATTCGAAGGAACGCGGTAAAACGCGAAAGCGCCGAGCGGGGTCTGAAAAGACCGGCTACGGTGAACGGTCACACTCGACACCTGGAAGACCGCTTCTGGAATGAGAGCGTGATGGGAAAGCGCGGACTCCAGGCTGACGTGGGACGGGGAATGGAGCAGAGCGGCGACGACGAAAGGATGAGGGTGTGACCTTCGGTACGCGGGCGCAAGGCAATAGAGACCCGGCTTCAAGCTCAATACCTCGCCGTGTTCCACCGCGCGGTGAATGAGGAGCTTGCGTGCGCCGTGGGTGACGTCGCCAACGAGGTTTCGAACCACTGAATCGTCGAAGAGCCCCCCCGGCGGTGCGAGCTTGAAGACCTTTTCGGTAACTGTCTGCATTTTGTAGTTAGGTTACTCATTCCGTAACCTATGCGCAAATTATTCCCGGCCCTTCTCGACTGGTTGACCCATCGGTATCCATCGGCCCGGCCACTGGGTGTGAGGTCCGTCTGCGCGTCTGGGTGCGGACGGGAGTAGTGCTGAACGAGGCGGCAGCGCGCGGTAGTTCTTCAACCTTTCCTGCGCGAGACCGATCCGGTAATAACGGTAGTAACCCGCTTCGCGACCGTTCGCGAGAGCGAGCTCGTAAGCGGCGACCGCTTCCTTATCGCGCCGAGCTCGAAAAGCGCATCGCCGAGCGTGTGCGCGGCGAGATAATTACCCGGGTCTTGTTTAGTTTAGTTGAGTTTAATCTTGCGCGGATGGCGGCGGGCCCGAAGGCGGTCGAAAGCGATGCCTCCGCACCCAGCTCGGCGCTCATCGCAGCGGTGGCGTCGGCATGGGCGCGGGGCGCCACGGCGCCCAGAGCGCGAGAGACGCTGCGGCGACGATAGTCGCACTCAGCGCGATGACCCACGGCAACGCCCGCACTCCCGAAGAGGCGCGGACAGTATCGGGCGTGCCGAGCGTCTGCTCGAGGGCAATCCGCGCCTCGCCGATGTCGCGCAGACGCTTCTTCGAGTCGCGGTCGAGACACCGTTCCAGCAGGCGGCTGAGGCCAGGCAGCGTCGAAGCGGGAAGCGTCTTCCACTCGATCTCCTGACGCAGCACCGCGGCGAGCGTGTCGCTCACCGTCTCGCCGGTGAAGAGCTTCTTCCCGGTCAGCATCTCGAACAGCACCACTCCGAAGGCCCAGATATCCGCGCGCTTGTCTACCGTCGCTCCACGCGCCTGCTCGGGTGACATGTACGCGGCGGTGCCGAAGATGACGCCGGCCTCGGTCATCTGTCGCGACATCGTGGGCGATTGAGAGAGACCTTCGCTTCCCGCGGCTTCCGCCTCTCCCCCGTAAGCCTTCGCGAGACCGAAGTCGAGGATCTTGACCGTGCCGTCTTTGGTGAGCTTGAGGTTCGCGGGCTTGAGATCGCGATGGACGATGCCCTTCTCGTGCGCGGCCTCGAGGCCTTCTGCGATCTGCTTCGCGATCGCAACGGCTTCGTCGACGGGGATCGCGCCGCGCTTCATCCGCTCGGCGAGGTCTTCGCCTTCGACGAACTCCAGCGCCAGCGCCAGGACGCCCTCACTTTCCTCGAGCCCGTGGATCGCGGCGATGTTCGGATGGTTCAGCGACGCAAGCACCTGCGCCTCGCGCCGGAACCTCGCCACGCGCTCGGCATCCTGTGCGAACGCTGAGGGTAGCACCTTGATCGCGACGTCGCGGTTGAGCTTCGTGTCCCGCGCGAAACACTTCGTCCTGCCCCCCGGCACCGAGGGGCGACGCGATCTCGTAGGGACCGAGTCTTGTGCCGGGAGAGAGCGTCATCGTCTGCCCGCTGGCGCGATACGGCGCAGTTCGTCGAAGAAGTTGACGATCAAGTCGACCCTGTCCCGCCTGGCCTCGGCCTCGTCCCCTGAGGCCTTCAGCACGGCGAGCCGCTCGCCGTCCGGGTGCAGATCGTAGTTCCGGCCGCGGAGTACCCGCAGGGGCACAAGCCCTGGCGACCACACCCGCGGCTTCTCGGGGCGAAACGAGTCGCCTTCCGCGGTGTACGCCGCCACCAGGATCCTCCCGTCCTCGCCGCGGTAGAAGAGCTCTCTTTTACTTCGAGACCACAGGGACCAGCTTCCGCCGGCGGTGGAGACCTGCCACTTCCCACCCGGACCCGGGAACGGACGCACGTACACCTCGTTGCGTCCGGACTCGTTGGAGGTATACGCCAGCCAGCGACCGTCCGGCGAGAAGGCCGCCTGGAGTTCGTTGAAAGGACCGTTCAGGAAAACCGTGGGCTTCCCCGGCTTCCACACGGAGGCCTCGTCCCCCTTAAGCGGCAGGATAAGGATGTCAAAGCTCGTCTGTGGGTTGTTCTCCTCGAAGGCCAGGAACCTCCCGCTCGGATGCCACGATGCCGGGTCTTGCGGGCTCTTGCTCTCGGTCAGGCGCTCCGCCTCACCCGCCCCGTCGGCTCGCTGCCAGTAGAGGTTTTGAGTCGCCTGGTCTGCTCGCGCCGAGGAGAAGGCGATGCGCTGGCCATCGGGGGTCCATACGGGGGCGCCATCCCCGCCGGCATCGAACGTGAGACGAAAGAGCGTGTCGCGCCCCCATTCGTAGACCCACACGTCCTGGTTCTTGCCCTCGAGGATGTCCATGGCGAGCCGGCCGCCATCGGGAGAGAAGCGGATACTGTTGTAGACGCCGGGTGCCGCGCGCAAAGGCTGAAGCTTCCCTTCCCGGTCCATCCATTGAATGGGAGTGCCGAGGCCGCGGGCCTGTCCCCGCTGGTACACGAGCGTTCCGTCGAGGGAGAAGGCGAACTGGGCCCCTGCGATGTCCGGATTAGCGGTCACCCCCGCGAGGGCGGGCACGGGTTGGCCTGTCAGCTCCAGCCGATCGAGATCGAAGGGCGCGGCGAACAGCGTGCCCTCATGAATGAAGACCAGGTGGCCGCTCGGAAGGTAGCGGCCATGATATCCGCCGCGATGCAGCACCTTCCTCGTGTCGCCTTCGAGCAAGTGCACGACGAGGCTCGCGTCCTCGTAGTGGCCCACCACGCTGCCCGCCGTGTACAAAACGGCCTCGCCCCCGGGCAGGATTTGGGGCCAGCGGTGCGTGACCTCCTGGGAAGCCGGATCGGGTGTCGTCAGGGTCTGCGGCGTACCTCCCGCCGACGACACCCGCGAAAGGCCCACGCCCGGCTGGCCACCGGCCGTAAAGACGATCGTCCCGTCCTCGGCCCAGGTCCCGCCCCGGTCGTTCGGCACGTCGCAGAGCGTGACGGCTACACCGCCCGAAGCCAACACCTTCTTCAGTTTCCCGTCGGCGAAAAACGCGATCCACTCCCCGTCGGGAGAGAAGAACGGGTCGCGGGCCCCTTCCGTACCAGAAAGCGGCGCGGCGTCGAGCTGCTCCAGACGCCGGAGGTAGAGCAGCGGGCGTCCGCCCGCACCCTGGCTCGCGACGAAAGCCAGGAGGCGACCGTCGGGCGAGAGGATCGCAGCGGGTCCCCAGTCGGTCGAAAGCGACACCGCACCACCCAGCTCCGCGCTCAGGCGCAGAGGTGCAGCGGGCTGGGACGCCGAGCGCCACGGCCCCCAGAGTGCCAGCGCCGCGATAGTCGTACTCAGCGCGATGACCCACGGTAGCGCCCGCACTCCCGAAGAGGCACGGACCGTATCGGGCGTGCCGAGTCTCCGCGCGAGCGCGATGCGCGCCTCCCCGATGTCGCGCAGACGCTCCTTCGGATCGCGCTCGATGCACCGCTCCAGGAGCTCTCGGACCACAGCCGGCGTCGAGGCGGGAAGCGCCCTCCAGTCGACCTCCTGCCGCAGCACCGCCGCGAGCGTGTCGCTCACCGTCTCGCCTGTGAAGAGTTTCTTCCCGGTGAGCATCTCGAACAGAACCACGCCGTAGGCCCAGATGTCCGCGCGCCTGTCTACCGTCCCTCCACGAGCCTGCTCGGGGGACATGTACGCGGCGGTTCCGAAGATGACGCCGGCCTCCGTCATCTGCCGCGACATCGTCGGCGACTGAGAGAGACCTCCGCCGGCCGCAGCTTCCGCCTCTCCCCTGTAGGCCTTCGCCAGACCGAAGTCGAGGATCTTGACCGTGCCGTCCTTGGTGAGCTTGAGGTTCGCGGGCTTGAGGTCGCGATGGACGACCCCCTTCTCGTGCGCGGCCTCGAGGCCTTCGGCGATCTGCTTCGCGATGGCGACGGCTTCGTCGACGGGGATCGCGCCGCGCTTCAGCCGCTCGGCGAGTTCTTCGCCTTCGACCAACTCCAGCGCCAGCGCGACGACGCCCTCGCTCTCCTCGAGCCCGTGGATCGCGGCGATGTTGGGATGGTTCAGCGACGCGAGCACCTGGGCTTCGCGCCGAAACCTCGCGACGCGCTCGGCATCCTGCGCGAAGGCCGCGGGAAGCACCTTGATGGCAACGTCGCGGTGAAGCTTCGTGTCGCGAGCTCGGAACACCTCGCCCATCCCCCCAGCTCCGAGGGGCGAGGCGATCTCGTAGGGACCGAGTTTTGTGCCTGGGAGCATCTCGAACCGTGCGACGCGGATGGTACCATGACGGCGCCGCTAGCCCCTCGAATCACCCCTCATAGCGATTCCAAGAAACTGGAAATGGCCTCGGCGCGGCGTTCCCACGTGTAGGCCTTCGCGTCCTCGTACCCGCGCGCCGCGAGGCGCCGGGAGAGGTCTCGATCGCGCAGGAGCCGCTCGATCGCGGCCGCGAGAGCGCGCGCGTCTCCGGGCGGGACCAGAAGCGCGTTCTCTTCGTGGGTCAGAATCTCCCGGATCGACGGAAGGTCCGAGGCGACGACGGGGCGGCCCGAGGCTATGGCCTCGAAGAGCTTGAGAGGTGAGGTGAAGAGCCGTGCTGTCGTCGAGTCGAGGAGAGGAATCACGAAGAGGTCCGCTTTCGTTCTCTCCGCGGGAAGCTCCGGAGGCGGAACGAATCCGCGGAAGCGAACGCGGTCCTCGAGAGAGAGACTCGACGCGAGACGCTTCAAGCGATCGAGATCGGGCTCGGGCGGCAGCCCGCCGACAATGACGAGCTCGGCGCCGTTGACGTGGCGCATCGCTCCGACGAGGACGTCGACCCCTTTCCAGGGGTAGAGCTGGCCGACGTAGTAGACGCGCGGGGGCGAGTGCGGCCTCTCGAACGCGGGGAGCTCCTTCGGAAGCCGCGTTCCGTCGGGGACGACGCGGGAGGGAGCGATCTTTCCATGCCGCTCTTCGAGAGCCTTGAGGAGCGCTCGAGTGATGGTCACGACGCCCGCCGCGTCACGGCAGACTCGACGCTCGCGCCGGTCGAGACGCGAGAGTTTAGAAGGTGAAGGGGTCCGCTCGGCTCCGTACATCCGCGTGCGCTCCTCGGCGAAGACCGCGGCCACGGTGTGCGCCTCGTAGATGAGGGGAAGCGTCGAAAGGCGCAGAGCGAGGTCGGCGAGGACGAGATCGCGGGTGTAGACGAAATCCCACTTTCCGCGAGCGCGAACGAGGAGTCCAAGGGCCGCGGCGAGAAAGCTCCACTTTCCGAAAGGGCCGAAAGGCGCCCAGATGCGCCGGAGGCGAAGGCCTGGGTGCGGAGACAGACCGAAGAACTCGAGGCAAGCCTCGTCGCTCCGTCCGTCCGTACGCCGAACGACGAGGTCCACTTCGACGCCGCGGCGCGCGAGGGCGTGCGCCGTCTCGATCGTCTGGATGCCGTTCGCCCGCTCCATGGGAAACCGGATGTCGGCGAGGTAGAGAATCTTCATGAAGGATCGGCGGGCCCCCGGACTTCGTAGACCGCGTCGTTTCCAGAGCGGAAGACCATCGGCATCGACTCGC
>CAZKNR010000545.1:0-11304 GCA_964553925.1 uncultured Acidobacteriota bacterium | reverse complement strand
CCTGAGTTTTCTCGGTCTCCTCGTGCTCCGTGCCGTCTCGGGAATGTTCAAGGACCTCAAAGAGTTCGTCTACGTCGGCCCGTTCGTCGCCGTCACCGCGGGCGTCGCCCTCGATTCTTTGTGGCGGCGCGGCCGGTGGGGCCGGCTCGCCGCGATTCTGGTTGCGGCAGGACTCATCGGCTTCGGCCTCGCGAAGTACTCGGAGTACTTTCGAATGCACACCGGTCTCGCCGGTCTTCGATTCGACTGACTCGCCGGCTTCGGCTCAAAGACCAGCCCAGGGCAGCGCGGTCGCGCGGTCGGTGAGGGCAAGGGGTACTGCACAACGACACACGACGTAGCCGCGGCGGGCCCGTTTCGGGTGCTCGTTCAGAAACGCTGTCAGCTGCCGAGCGTCACCGACACTGGGGCGCTCCGTCCACTTGACCTCGATCGGAACGAGCCCACCGCCGTGGGCGATGATGAAGTCCACCTCCGCGCCCGCTTTCGTACGGAGATAGTGGAGCTTTCCATCACCCAGGTACTGCAGGCGCTTCCACAACTCGACCCCGACCCATTGCTCGAACAAGGGCCCGGGGTTCGCTCGCGCCGCCGCGGTCGAGAGCGGCAGTTCTGCAGCCGCATTCCGCACACCCACGTCGAAAAAGAAGACCCGCTCGGTGGACAGGAGACTCTTTCGCGGGCTGCCTGAAAACGCTGTCACGCGAAATCCGATGAACATGTCCTCGAGCAGTTGATAGTAGGACTTGACCGTCGGCAGGCTCACTCCCGCGTCGCGGGAAATCCTGGCGTAGTTGATTATCCGGCCAGCGTCGGCCGCGGCAAGTTGGAGGAAGCGCGCGAACGCCGGCCAGTTTTTTACGAGCGCCTCGCGCCTCAGCTCCTCCTCGAGATAAACCGTCGTGTAGGCCAGCAACAGGCCGGCCCGGTGAGCGCGGGCGGCGGTAGCAATCACCGGAAGCTCGCCGAACGTGAGTCGCTCCAACAAATCGGCCGCAGGAAACAAGGGTTCCTCCGTCTTGCCACCAAATGGCATTGGCAACGGAGACGACGATTCCGTTCTGGTCTTCCTCGCCTGCGGCGCTGGGCGCTCCGCCAACAACAGGGGGTATAGGTGATGCAGCAGACTTCGGCCCGGCAGCAGATTTGCGCCTGTCACCCGCAGCTTGCGGGCCGAGCTGCCGCAAAGCACGAAACGCCAGCGGCGTTTGTCGGAGTCGTAGAGATGTTGCACTGCATCGAAGATCTCCGGCACGTTCTGCGCCTCGTCGACCACGACGACTGCGGAACGACGAGACTTCGGCAGCGCCCGGCATCGCTGGACGAGCAGGTCAGGATTCCGCAGGTATTCGACCCGTTCGGCGGGTCGGGAGAAATCCAGCCAGATCGCCGCGTCCGGCAGCAGCTTCCGCAGCAGCGTGGACTTGCCGGTCTGGCGGGCGCCGAAGAGCAAGCACACATACGGCGTCCCTAGCTTCTTCTTCCACCTCGGCTCCACCCAACGACCAAACATATATATGACTTCATAATAATCCGACGAATCTAAAGTCAAATACACCTTTGGGGCGGCGCGCCGATCCTTGAAATTCAACGATGGGATCGAATGATTTCAGGGCATGTTTGGGCTCCGCAGATTATTCCGCAGCGAGCTCTCACTCGAACGAGGTGGGGAGCTTCGACCAGCCGGGGAAGGGGTCGGCATCGAGACGCCAGCCGGTTGGCGAATTCGAGTCGGGCACCACGCGGAGGTTCGTCCAGCTCCGGAGCATCGAGAGGAATTCCTCGTGCGGGCGCTTGTGCGGCGGCGTCTTGGTGACGTCGGGAACGGGCCAGAGGCGAATGGTTTTGTCCTCGCCGCATGATGCCAGCCACCGGCCATCGGGGGAGAACGCTCCGGGGCCGCCCGCGCCTCGGTGACCGAAAAAATAATACGGCTCCGCCGCCGAGATCGGGCCAACGCGCACCGTGCCATCCCAACTGCCGCTCGCGAGAAGAGCCTCCTTCGCATCCACGGCCATACCCGCAGCACCGAAAAGAGTGGGAACCGTCGTCACGGCTCCATCGTCGAGGTTGACGCGAACTACTTCTCTACGGAAGTCGTTCGGACGTCCCGTATTCGCGAACGCGAAGCGGCCTCTGCGGCTGAGAGCAAGTAATTCGAGGTTGGCCGCAGACAGTTGCCTCCCTGTACCGTCGCGCACGTCGAAAAGAACCATCGGGGTGCCTCCCGCAAGGAGGTGGTCTTCGTCCACGAACGAGAGACCGCGCTGGTCATCTCCAGCTCCCGGGATGGACAACTTGGTCAGAAGCCGGCCGCTCTCGAGGTCCCAGACGGGGATGAAACGTTCCTCGAGAGGTGCGCGGTTGGGTGCCGCAGCCACACGGCGCCCGTCTGGAGATATCGCTATGAACCACGCGATCGTTCCCTCCGAGAACGCCTTGAGCTCGCGGATAGGCCCTCCGTCGATGGGCACCACGAGCACGCGGCCGCCGCTTGCGGACATCACGGCCGTTGTGCCGCTGGGATCGAGCGCAAGCGAAGGGAAGTCCGTGCCGGTCGAAAGCAGCACTCGAGGCTTCTCGGGGCTCGCGGGATCCATGGGCCAGGTGCGCAGGGTGTCGTCGCGGGACACAGAGAGGAGCGTACTCCCGTCCGGGGTGAAGGCGACGGCATCCACATTTGCGCCATGGCCTTCGAGAACCCGCGGGTACGTCTCTCCGAGCGGCCAGTAGAATGTATCGTCAGCAAGGTTCGTGACCAGCCATCGCTCGGTGGGATCGAACGCGAACTGGGCGAAGTTAAAGCCGTCGGTCCGAACTTCGAGAGGTGCGGCGCCTGAAGGAGCGGAAAGGTCCCACAGCCGAAGGACCCAAAAGCCGTTCTCTTCGCCGGAAGCCGCGAGCCACTTGCCGAAGGGGCTGAAGAGAACATCCGACGTTTCCTCCTTCGGCCCGAGGACCCGAAGCGGCGACTCTGATTTCGGGATCGGCCAGATCCTGATCTCACCCGACTCGTCGCTCACCGCGATGCGGTCCCCCGATGGATGGAACGCGACGTCCCGCACCGCTAACGAGCCCTCGGCGAAAAGCTCCGGACCCGAAGCCCAGTCTCGGAGAGACCGAAGGTAGACCCGGTTACCCCGAGCGTAGGCCATTCTTTCGCCGGAAGCGTCGATATCCCGCGCATTCAGGGCATCGGTGGAACCAACCCAATGAGACTCGCCCTCTTCGAAGGGCCAGAAGCGAACGATCTCGTCTGCCCCGACGGTCGTGGAGGTGAAGAATCCGGCTCCTCGAGCGAACGTAACCGATCTACCGTTCTCGATTTGTACCTCTCGAATCGGGCGTCCCTCGGGGACCGACCACCATCTCAGATCTCCCCGACGGTTCGTGACCAGCGTCCGCCCGTCCGGGGCAAAGGCGAGTCCCATACCGCGAGTACCCGCGCTCGGGTATTCTCCCTGGAGCACGATGGGCTCGCGTCCGTCCCGGTTACGGATCTCGGCTTTGCGGAAGCCAGCAATAGCGAGCCATTCCCCATTCGCGCTGAACGCCAAAGTGATGGCCTCGAGTCCGTCCTGCTGGATGCCTGGCGACCGGAGGCCAACCGGACCACTCTGCAGCACCCGCAAGGCGAAAAAGCGAGCTTCGGCGGTGTCCGCCATCTCCAGGCTCTTGATGGCATATGCGAGCGCCCCCGTGGGATGCCTCTCCATCTGGAGCTGCCCGAGGGCGAGGAGCTTCGAGGCCTCCGCCCGAAGCGCCTGGGTCTCGCTCCTCTTCCAGAGCGCGCCCATGATTCCGAGACCGACGGTCAGGGAGACCACGACCGCGCTGAGGGCGATCCGCCTCCTCCGTTTTTGACGATTCGCGAGCGCGGTCATCGCTCGCGCGAAATCCTCCTCCGCCGCGGAAAGGCCGCCCGAGTAACGCTCGCGCCAGAGGGAGAACTCGCGATAGGAGCTTCCCGTCCACAGAAGGTCGTCGGTCCGGCCCCGCTCCTCCCACAGATGGGACGCCTGCCGGAGCTGATCTCGAAGGAGCGCTCCGCCCTCGTCCTGGTTCCTCCACTGCACCAGACGCGGCCAGGCGCTCAGAAGAGATTCGTGGATGATCTCGACCGAGGTCTCGTACGAAGTCAGGAGCCTTGCCGCGACGAGCTCCTGCAGTACCTCCGCCGCAGCTTTCCGATCGTCCTCCTTCGAGAAGATCGATAGAAGCTCCTGGACTTCCCGGCTCGCTCTCGTCCCTTGCGCCGTTACGAGATTTCGAAAGAGCTCCCGTACCAAAGGCGTTCTTTCGGCGCCGATCCTCTCGAGCGTCTCCTCCGCGTGCTGCGCGAGAGCTCCTCCTACCCCACCGATCTCCTGATAAGCCTCCCTCGTGAGGAGCCCGCTCTCGCGGTCCCGTCTCTCCCACAGTCGCGATGCCGCAAACGCGAGAAGCGGAAGCGCGCCGCGCTCCCGGCTCACCTCCGCTACCATCTCCTCCACCAGCCCTTCGTCTTCGAACCGGTAGCCGCAGGCGAGGGCCGGCTGCACCAGAGCCCGGCGCAGAGCGCTTTCGCTCAGTGGCCCGAGAGGAGTCAGCTCCGAGAACACCGGGACCAGAGATTCGTGCCCCTGGCAGTGGAAGAGGAAGTCGTCTCGCATCGACAAGAGAACGTGAACGTCCGCCTCCAAGACGAGCTTCCCCAGAAGGGCCGCAAACGAGCGCTGGATCTCGGGAGGGTTCAGCGTGAACAGCTCTTCGAACTGGTCCACGATCACGAGCGCGTACTCGCCCCCCTCACGCCACTTCGAGAAGAGAGAAATGGCCGTCGCCGGCTCGTCGAACCGCAGGAACGATTGGATCCTCTCCATGTCTCCCGCGAAGGCGGGAAGCAACGCCTCAGCCAAAGCCGAGAACGGACGGTGTCCCGGTGTGGACAAGACCACGCGAAACCCCGCGGGAAGGGCGGGGAGAAGCCCCGCTCTCAGAAACGAGCTCTTCCCCGCCCCCGAAGGCCCGATGAGCGCCAGAAGACGGGGACGTTTCAGCTTCTTCCACACCGCCTCCACGTCCACCTCGCGGCCGAAGAAGAACTCCCGGTCCTCTTCCGTGAAGAACGCGAGCCCCGGATATGGATGCTTGTCCTCGAAACCTGGAAGCCGAAGCGTCACTTCCTCGAGCGCTCGGGCGAGAGCTCGCGCCGAGGCATAGCGGCCGTCGGGCTCGAAGGCGAGCGCCTTTTTCAGCACCGGCCCCCAGGGTCCTTCGGGTACTCGGGGCGGAATCTCCCGCACCTTCTCCCAGAGCTCCTGCCGCGCCCGGGCACTTCCCACGACCAGCATCTCCGACAGCACCACTCCCGCCGCGAATACGTCTGCCCGGGCATCGACGGCATCCCCTCGGGCCTGTTCCGGCGCCATGTACGCCGGGGTCCCCGAGATCGTCCCCGTCCTCTCCCTCTCTCCTCCTTTTGCGAGGCCAAAATCCATCACCACCACACGCCCCGCCCGGGTCACCATCACGTTCTCCGGCTTGAAGTCCCGGTGCACCAACCCCGCCTGGTGGATCGCTTCGAGCCCCGAGAGAAACTGGGACGCGATCTCCCTCGCCTCCTCGAGCCCGAGAGGTCCCCGGTCCCGCAGTGTCTCGGCGAGCGTGACCCCGTCGATGAACTCCATCGACACCAGCTCCTGGTGGTCCTCCACCACCAGGTCGAAGATCCGGCACACGTTCTGCGATACCACTTCGCGGGCCGAGCGCACCTCCTGTCTCAGGAGCTCCCGCGCTTTCTCGCTCGAAAGACGCTCCGGTCGAAGAGCCTTCAGCGCCACGTCGACCCGAAGCTTCAGGTCGAACGCCCGCCACACCTCCCCCATCCCTCCACGCCCCAGAAGCTCCCGCATCTGGTAGCGGTCGGCCAGCACCTGACCGAGAGCCGAGCCGTCCAGAGTCTGTTGCGCCCCAAGCTCGGATTCCTCCAGTGCCAGGCTCAGAAGACACTGCGGGCACAGACCCTGGATCCCGGGTTCCGAGGCAAGCTCCCCCCCGCAGTCCGGGCAGCGGGCGGATCTCTCCATGAAAGTCCTATCGGTATATGACGGATCCGGGCGAAAAGGTTACATACCTTTGGATCGTGTTCCCATTAGAACTGGAACCGCAGTCCGATTTTGAGCGTTCGTCCCGGCAGCCACTCGCCGATGTTGCGGTAGTCCGAGCCGACATTCCAGATGAAGTCAATCTCGGGGTTGGCGTTCAGAAGGTTGTAGACGTCCGCCATCACCGTGAACCTGTAGCGGTCGCGGAAAGCGATCGTCTTATCCGCCCGGAAGTCGACGATGGACACGGTTTCCGAACGGTGGTTCCTGAGATCATCCAGGTAGAAACTTACAGTTCCAACGTTGGGAAGATCCTCATAGTAGATGGGCGCCCAGAGGTAGCCGCTTTCAACGCGTAACGTCGCCGCGAGGCTGATGTCGCGCGGACCCTCGTAGCGAGCGGCCGACTTGAAGCCCCAGTACGTCGTATCCTGTCTCGAACCGACGTCCCGGTTGAACCCCGGATAGTCGGCCAACTCGGATCGCCACTGGTGGTCGAAGCTCGCGTTGAAGAAGAAGTTCTCCGTGAAGCGCCGCTCGAACATGAGGAGGATGGTGTCGTAGTTCCCATCGGCATCCCCCAATTGGTTCGTGATCAGAGGGTCGTAGACTTCCGCTCCATCGGGAAGCGTGCGAAGGTTGAGAGTCGTGCCCTCGAAATCGGCCGGGCAGTCGACGCAGGGCACGCTCAGGTTCTCGGTGAGGAGCTCCGGCGTCTGCGCCAGGTTGATCTGCCAGGGAGTTACCCCAGCCCAGTTGTCGCGCGACATCTTGCGCACGTAGGAGAGCCGAAGGGAAGTATCGGCGAGAAGCTCGTGCTCGAAGGAGAACGACAGCTCGTCGACGTAGGCGAGCTCGATTTCGGGATCGACGACGACGCCGCTTGCGCCGCCCGCTCCTCCGACGAAGTCGCCGAGCTCCTCCAGGCCATCGTAGAGGCCATTTCCGTTGGGATCGAGGAACTTGTACCTCAGTCGCGAAAACGCAACGGGATTGACCCCATAGGACATCTGAGCGGCGTTCGCGTAGTAGCGGCCGTAGAAGGCCTTGAAGACGCTTCTCCCCTGACCGGTCAGATCGAGCGTCCCCCCGATGCGAGGCGCCACCTTGTTCCAGGTCTTCACCGTCAGGGGCTCGATGGTCACCGCGTCGAAGAGCTCGCTCAAGAGCGGTGTCTGGTTGGAGCCTATGTAGTAGGTGTCCTGCCGGCCGAAACGGGCGCCGAGAGTGAGCGTCAGCCGGTCGTTCGGAGACCAGATGTCCTGCGCGTAGAAGTCCCAGCGCGTGTTCCGGTCGTCGCTGAACGTCGGCGCGTTCGTGAGGATAATCTCGTCAACCATTCCGAGCTGCCCCGTGGCGCAGGGGTCGCAGGGACCGAGGCCGCTTTGGTCCCGATAGCGGATGGCGCCCGAATCGAGGGGGATGCCTTCCCGGTAGCTGTCGATCTGCCAATCCCACCCGAACTTGACGTCGTGGCTTCCTCCAGCCTGGGGAAGGTAGTAATTGAACTGGCCGGTGCTCTGCGGCTTCCAGCGCTCGACGATGGTGGGGACCCAGCCAGCGCCCCTCACCTGGCCCGTCGTGACGTCCATGCGGGGCGGGTTCGTGGCGGGGTCGACGACGGGAAGGAAGGGATAGTCGGTGCCGAAGTGCCCGACGAGGATGCTGCTGAAGAGGCGCTCCGACCACACCCTCTGCCATTCGGCTTTGTGGAGCCAGGTCCAGCCGTCCTGGGCCAGGACCGACTCGGCGGGGACGGTCGACGATAGCTCGCGGTAGGGCTTCTGCTTGTTGCTCCAGTGGCTGAAGCCGATGAATTGATCCTTTTCCGAGATCTTCCAGTTGATCTTGCCCGTGACCTGGTGGAAGAAGCTGAGGTCGGTCGCGATGTCCTCACTCTGGCCCGAGATGGCCTTGTCGACATTGAAATAGTTGTAGGCGCCGTAGAACCAGAGCTTGTCCTTCACCACCGGCCCTCCCAGGTCGACGTGGAGCTCGCGGAAGTGGCGGACGGGCGCCGGGGTCCCGGCGCGCTCGATGAGCTCCTGGTCGATGTTGTTCGCGACCATGCCGCTCGTTTCGAAGTCGAAGTGGGTGAGGCTCGAGAACTCGTTCCCTCCGCTCTTGAACGCGGTCACGACGCTCGCCCCCGGGCTCGACATCTCGACGTCCGAGCCCTGTGCGCTCACCCGGAATTCCTCGATGGCGTAGAAGTCGTAGTAGCCCCCGGCCCAGCCGGCGTCCTCGGTGGTGTTGACGCCCTCGTTCACGATTCGGCTCTGCATATAGATGCCGAAGGTGTCGTAATCCGTCTGTGTGCCCTTGTGGGACCCCCCCACATCGAAGCCCCACATGTGGATCCCCGGCGTCTGCTGCAAGACGGCCCACATGTCCGTCGCGCTCGGTACGTCCTCCAGCTCCTCGGTCCCGAACGTGACTCCGACACCGGTGGCCTTGATGTCGATGAGGGGAGAGCCGCCGGTTACGGTGATGGCCTCGGCCAGAGCGGCGATGGGAAGGGTGACGTCGATGGTAAAGGTCGTGCCCGTGGTGACGAGCACGCCCTCCCGTTTGAAGTCCTGGAATCCCGGGAGCTCGAACAGGAGGTCATACTCCCCCGGAGGGAGCGCGAAGAATCGGTAGCTCCCGTCGATGTCTGTCGTCGCGACCCGCGGCCCCATGACCGCCGCCCCCGTCAGGGTGACGGTCACGCCGGGTAAGACGAGCCCCTGCGGGTCTTTAGCGACACCCTCGAGCCGGCCCGTTCCCTGGGGAAAGGCGATGGCAGCCACGAGCAAAACGGCAGCGGCGGAAGGGGCAACTTTCCCGTTCATGCGCTTTACCCTCCTTCTCAGGGTTCTGAATGGTTATGACGGAAAGGGGGGAAAAGGTTACGAAAAAAGTTGCGGTTCAGGACTCGAGCCGTTTCCCCGCCCGGGAAGGGTCGCGGCTGAGCGTCCATGGCCGAAGGTGAAAATCTCGTCCAGGACGAGATTCCTCGCGGGTGAGGAATCACCACTCCGGCAGCTTCGCCCAGCCGGGAAAGGGGCCGATCTGCACACGGTAGCCGGTGTCGGAGCCTTCGTCAGGAACGACGCGCAGGTTCGTCAACCCGCGGATGCGCTCCAGAATCTCCTCGTAGGGGAGCGTGTGGAAGGGCGTCACTTCGCCCAAGGGGGGCATGGGCCAGAGCCGGATCGTTCCGTCCTGGCTTCCCGAGGCGATCCACTTGCCGTCCGGCGAGACGGCAACGCTCGTGATCTCAAGGGTGTGGCCGTAGAGCAAATGTGGCTCCTCCCCGGTTACGGGTCCCACCCGCACCACACCATCGAAGCCTCCAGTCACGGCGATCGTTCCTGTGGGGTCGAGCGCAACCGTGTTCACGCGGTTCCCATGAGAGGTGATCTCCCTCGATGTCCCATTTTCCAGATCGTAGAAGCTCAGCGCGGACACCCGCGCCGCAGAGTTCATGTCCGCGACAAGGAAACGCCGGCGATCCCGGTCGATGGCCAGGAGCGACTCCACACCCTTGGGCGTGCAGGGCCGGATCTCCCGGTTGGTTCCGTCTTCGAGGTCCCAAATGCGGAGCCCCCATTCGCCCACGGCGAGGAGACGGCCATCGGCAAGGAATCTCAGATCGGTGACCGAGCCTTTAAGTCTTTCTTCCGTTCCGCAGTTACGGTCCGGGACGCGAGTCTCCAGGGTCCGGACATCTCCAGATTCGAGATCCCAAATTCGGAGACGATTGGGGTTGAATCCGGCTGCGGCAACGACGCGGCCGTTGGGCGAAAGGGCCGGAGAAAACACCCAGCCCTCATTCAAGCCGGGCATTTCTCGCGGCTCGCCGCCATCGAGAGGCACGAGGAAGACCCGAGGCGCCCATGGCACCGCCACGAGAAGGTACCTTCCTGTAGGATCGAGAGAAGGGTAAGTGAGAAGAGCTCCCTTGTCCTCCATCACGATGCGGACTTTCTCGCCCGCTCGAACCGAAAGAGGCCAGAGGCGGACGGTGCCGTCGTGCGAAGTGGAGACGAGCGAGTTTCCGTCGGGAGAGAAAGCGACCACGATGACAGGCGGGGACTGGCCGCGGAGCACTCGAGAGTACTTCGGGTGGAGCGGCCACAGAATCCCACGATCGGCAGTGCCGGTCAGGAGCCAGAGTCCCTGCAGATGGACGAGACCCTGGTTCAAGAAAGACACGTCGCCATTGCGAAGAGCGCGGGGTTCTGCATCCGATGGACCCTTCAGGTCCCAGACGTAAGCGACGTCGGGCGTCGAATGCGTTCCACGAGGCGCGACGACGATCCAGGAGTCGGTCGGGTCGAGAAGCGTATGGGGGGACGGAGACCGGAACGCGCGCTCCAGATGCCCCGACTCCTCCGAGAAGCTCCAGATCCGGACCTCGCCCGCCTCATCGCTCGATGCGATTCGTGGAGCCGTCGGATGGGGCTCGAGCCAGACGACGTTCGCCTCGTGCTTGCCGATGAGGCGCGCCCGCTCCGGGCTCGGACTTCGGAGTGGGGAAAGGTAGACGCCCTTTCCGCGCGCGGTAATGAGCCACTCGACACTCGCGTCGATTGTCCGTAG
This sequence comes from uncultured Acidobacteriota bacterium, assembly GCA_964553925.1. GTDB lineage: Bacteria > Acidobacteriota > Vicinamibacteria > Marinacidobacterales > SMYC01 > DAISKN01. Next base: position 631 of record CAZKNR010000545.1, on the reverse strand, counting down.
GGGAATTTCGCCTACATCAAGGGAAGCAACGATGCTTGGATCCCGATCCGGAAGGGTCCAGTCGCGGTACACGCGCGTCGTAGCGGAACTCGACGAGGCGCTCAGAATGTGTGCGCCTCGCCTGAAAATATTGATTCCATCCTCCCCCAAATCCGGACTGCGAATCTCCTTCCCCTCGGGAACCGACCACCATCGCACCGTCGTCTGTAAGTTGGTGGCCAGAAAGTCGCTGCCGGGGCTGAACGTGACATCAGGGACTCCATCCAGCGCTCCCAGGGTCTTCGGGGACCCACCGTCTCTGGACCAGAGGCGAACTCCCGCACCCGCTCCGCCGGTGGCGATCCATTTGCCATCGGGGCTGAAATCCACGGAATTCACGTTGCCTTCGAGAACGATCGCCGCAGCACCGTGCCAAAGCGTCTCGACCGCGAACCGCCGCGCCTCCGGGCTGTCGGCGCGCTCCAGGCTCGCGAGGGCGTGGGCGAGCGCTGCCGTCGGCCGATCCTCGAGCTCGAGCCTTCCCAGGGCCAGGATCTGGGCCGCTTCACGGCGAGAGACTTCGAGGACGGCTCGTCTCCAGAGGGAGAAGAAGATACCCATGATTCCGAGCATGAGAGTGAAGCTCGCGGCC
>CAZKNR010000544.1:0-2109 GCA_964553925.1 uncultured Acidobacteriota bacterium | reverse complement strand
GGAGTGGAGGGAGGCGGCTCGTCGGGGCGCGTGAATGCCGACTGTCAAAGACATCCCAGGACCGCATGTGGATGCTCGAGTCAAGGATGTGACGGTCACCGAGGAGCTCATCACTTTTGACCTCATGGATGGGCGCGTGATCAGCGTACCGCTCGCCTGGTCCTGGCGACTCTCGGAAGCGACTCCGGCGCGGAGAAAGAATTTCGAGATCATCGGCGACGGCCAGGGCGTGCATTGGCCTGAAGTCGATGAGGACCTGAGCGCCGAAGACATGCTGCACGGCGTTCCTGCGCGACGCCCGAAGAAGTAGTTCCGCGCGGCCGATGCTAATGAACTACCTCGGGCCCGCGCTGCAATAGGCGCTTCAAGATATCTCGTCCCATAGACGGTCCTTGAACAAACGCCGACTCGCCACTTCTTCACTCACCTCGAATTCCGGCGCGACGCGCCAAGCTACCAGTTCCCCGACTGTATTCCAGTCTTTGACTTGGGAAAGCTTGGCCCGGACGGTGTCGAGGACGCGTCGGCAAGCCCTGATAAACGTCGGCCGCGGAAGCAGAACCCGTCCAGCTAGATTCATAGCTTGGAACTCGTAAGCGTCACGGAGTTCGGGATCGAGCTCTTCTTGAAAACCAAGGTAATCCTCGAGATTCCGGATCCCTGCCTCCTCGTAGAGGTCATCGTGCAGAACGAGGTGCGCTACCTTGTGCGCTATGGTGAACCGGTATCTGCGGACCCGGTTCATCATTTGCCACTGGTCGACGTAGATTGCCTTCCGTGCTTATGCGAGAAAGCCGTCCACGTCCCAGTTCTGGCGCAAGTCGGGGAAGGGAATGATATCCAACACGAGGTCGAAGTCCGCGATCTCCTCGATTGGCACCGGTGATTCGAGGGATGGGTGATATTTTTCAAGGAACTCTCGGGCAATGTCCTCGAGGCGTTCTGGTTTGAGAAACCGTGCGGGAGCCAGGGGCTTTGCCCTCACACGTCTTTCAGCTGTTTCGCGAGTTTCTCGAGATCTTGCCTTTTGAACTTGCGCCCGCGGGCCGCTCGGAAAAGCAAAGGCATTCGCGCAACCATCTCTGGACCTTGGAGATCCTCGGGAAGGCGTCCGGATGAAGCGGCCGCGATATCCAAGAAATCCCGATAGTCGTTGCTTCCTTCCTTCAACTCCAGCCCCTTGGCCATGCGTTTGAGAGTCGCCTCGTCCTTGGGGGGGGCGAGCAGGCCACGTTCGTACTTGCTCAGATTTCCCGGATCCAGGCCCGTCGCCTCCGCGAACCTGCGGAGAGGGAGTCGCAACTTCTCTCGGCGCTCACGAACCCACGGACCGAAGCCGGTTGCCGTTTTCGCGCTCATGGTTGGCCCTCCCGTTGTTTGGATTATACAACAGTTGGTAGTACAATACAACACGCGTCCCCGCTGGGAAAGATAATGAAGCCGACCCGGCCGATTTCGCTGGAAAGCTGAGGGAGGAGTATTTCCGAGCACCCTCATTACGGCGCATCCGCAGACGAATACGCACGCCCGAGTCCGGGCGTTCCGGCTCAGTCCGTCTCCGAGTTCAGTGACTGGGATGAGCTGCCTTCAGGTTGAGCTCCTCGCACGCTATCGGAAGGCACGGGCGAAGCGTGTTGAAGCGGACGAAAGGCGCATATACAATCCCGAAACGTCATCCGAGGAAAGAATGTGATCGGGCGAAGCCTCTCGCACTACAAGGTCCTGGAAGAGCTGAGTCGCGGGGGTATGGGAATCGTCTACCGCGCGCTCGACGTGAAGCTCGAGCGCGAAGTGGCGGTAAAGGTCCTTCCTCCCGAGCTCGTCAGAGACGAAGAGCGCAAACAGCGCTTCCTTCAAGAAGCGAGGGCCGCCGCTTCGCTCCAGCACCCGAACATCGCCGTCATCCACGAGGTCGACGAGGTCGATGGGGTGACGTTCCTGGTGATGGAGCTCATCGACGGCGAGAAGCTGAGCGATCGGCTGGCCCGCGAGCGCATTTCGTTTTCGCGCGCGCTGGCGCTCGCGGTCGAAGTCGCCGACGGGCTTTCGCGAGCCCATGAAAGAGGCATCGTCCACCGCGATTTGAAGCCGGCCAATATCATGGTCACC
>CAZKNR010000543.1:0-2749 GCA_964553925.1 uncultured Acidobacteriota bacterium | reverse complement strand
ACGCAGGCTTGATCGGCGCTTCGACTCGCATACCCTGGTGGGGCGGCCGACGCCTGAGGGTTGAGATCCGCTGAGAACAGCGTCGTGCCACCGGCCGAAAAGCGTTAGCTCCCGGGGTGATGTGAAAATCGAGGCTAATGGCGGTCCTCGATCTGATCCGTTTCGGCCATCGGATACAGGGAGCTGATGGACGCCTCATCGAGTTTTTGGTTGGCGGGGGGATCAAGCTTCAAGGCCTGGCCTGCCTGAGCCGATTCATCGAGAAAACGAGAGTCGGCGACGGAGAGGTCCATGCGATCCTCGACGGTCTTCCGGCCTTCCACGAGGAAGGATGGAGATTCGCCTTGCGCGCAGAGTATCTGTGGATTGCAAATCTCGCCGATCGGGTGGGTCGGGGCGAACTCAATCTGAATCTGCCTTCGATCGTTCCAGCGAGGCTCGTCTTCAAGCCGCAGGAGACGAAGCGGATCTTCGGCGAACTCATCCAAGCTCTCCTTGACTTGCCGGTTCTCTTCCCGGTCGGAGAGAAAGGGCGAACGTGGAATGCTCGTCGAGAACGAATCACTAGATCCTCGTGGTTCACACCGAACTACATGGGGAAATGGTTTTGCTCGAACCTCATGGAGGCCCACAGTACCTTTTCGCATCTCGCCTTGCAGGAATTCTTCCTCTCCGCCCCCAAGCTCCTATTCGCCCTCAAGCGCTTCCATCGCGACCGCGGCGCGCTTCCGGACTCTCTCGACGAGCTGGTCCCCGCCTACTTGAAGGAGATCCCCCGCGACCCCTATGACGGCGAGAAGCTCCGCTACGACAAGGAGAGGAAGATCGTCTGGACGGCCGGACCCGATCTGAACTTCAACGGAATCCCGGAGAGCGAGGAACCCGGCATCGTCGATGGACCAGCGCTGAGAATCGGGTTTTGAGGGAAACGAAGACAGACCGAGCTGGTACCCACCTCCGCGGGACTTCTACCCAACCTTGTTGAAACCGCCGGCGAATCTCCTCGTGGGACAACCAGGGCGATGGTCACGTCTCGGGTGTGGGGTGGAGGTTCACAGGATTTGGTCCGACGGCTGGAGGGCTTGACCATCGGACGTGAGGCGCGAGAATGGGCTCCAGTCATGGAAACTCAAACCGAGCATCCCCACGTCGTGCGAAATCCTCAGGTGTGCGGAGGAGCGCCGACCATCAGGGGGACTCGCATCTCCGTCCTCCAGATCGCCGTGATGTGGAAGGGAGGGGACACGGTGGAGGACATCGTTCAAGCGTTCCCTCACCTCGAAGCTTCTCAGGTTTACGATGCGATCAGCTTCTACCTGGATCACCAGCAGGAGATCGATCGGGAGATCGAGATGACCCGGAAGGAGAGCATCTCCGGGCAGTATGGGCATCAAATCGACGAAAAGGGCTTCTTGCGACCTTGAATCGGTCGGAACGAGAGAGCGTCCGCCTTGTTCATCCGCCTTTACCTGGATGAAAACGTCTTCCCCGACCTTGCCGATGCCGTTCGACAACGGGGCTTCGACTGCACGAGCGCCTTCGAGGATGGGATGATGGGCAAGTCGGATGAGGAGCAGCTCTCGCATGCGGCGTCCGAGCGCCGCTGTATCCTGACGTTCGACGTGAAGGACTTTGTCCCGCTCGGCCTCACCTGGTTTCGTGCGGGCAGGGAACACGCGGGGATTCTCGTCTCGGAGCCGGTGAGCCGCAAGGCGTTCGGTACATTGTGTCGGTAGATTGCTGCGACGGACGCTGGCGTTCCTCAGCTCGACAAGAGCGGAAGACATGCGCAACATGATTCGGTTCCTCTGAGCTTCTCATGAAGAAGCCCTGGAACAGACGTTGGATCCTCTGGATCGCCGTCCCGGCGGCCATCGCCGGCTTCCTCGGGCTTCTCGCCTTGCCGTTCGTCGTGGACGAGCCTCCGCCGGACGATGCGCACCTTCGCCCGGTGCGCCGCGAGGTGCCGCGGGAGAGGAACGGGTTCTTTGCGGTGAATTTGACGAGCGAAGAGGCGGAGGCCCTCGTGGAGAAGGAGCCGGGCGAGGAGGAGATCTCCGAGGAAGAGCGGGAGAAGGAAAACGCTTGCGAGCCTTTCACGGAGGGATGGAATCTCGATCTGGCCGAGAGGATTCTCAAGAAGAAGCGGCGCCTCCTGGAGAAGTTCGATGAGTCCCTCCGGTATCCGGAATTCCAGGAGCCGGAAGTCGAACAGGTGGATTTGCGGATCCCCTATGTTTTCTCGTTCAGAAGATGCGCCCTGCTGGCGTTGCTCCGAGCGGCCTCTCTGTTTGAGCGCGAGAAAGAGCTGGAGGCATTTCAAGAAGCGTTGAACGTCATACAGTTCGGACATCGCCTGCAGGGAGCGGATGGGACGCTCATGAGCTTTCTGGTCGGCAGGCACTCCAAGCTCTCGGGCCTGGCCTGTCTCGCCCACTTCATCGAGAGGAGCAAACTCGAGGACCGCGATGTCCAGACCGTCCTCGACAGTCTTCCGGGCTTCCATGAACAGGGGTGGAAAGCCGCCCTGCGCCGGGAGTACCGAATGATGGCCAATGCCGCGGATCGAATGGCTTGCGGGGAGAGCCTCGATCTGAATTGGCCTGCTTTGTGTCCTTTCGGCAAGCCCGGGTAAACCGACGGCGACACGCAGGGCCGGGGCACGATGGGCCGCGTGCGACGGCTCGGCGGGGGCGCCGGGAGGGCGTTATCTGGTCGGTGGAGTTACGGACGCTGGGCGGGTCCGATA
>CAZKNR010000542.1:0-7443 GCA_964553925.1 uncultured Acidobacteriota bacterium | reverse complement strand
TCGCCCTCCATCATGGACGCCAATTGGCGCGTGCTCATGGCCGCCGTTCCCGAATCCGTGAGCAGGTCGATGAGGTTCTGATCCGCGGGAATCAAGAAGACGTTGTGATGGGCGCGAGCCAGAATCGGTTCGCGCTCCTCGCGGGTGGTCCAGCGGATCGGCTCCACCGTCTTGATCTTGAAGGGCTCGATGACGGTCCGGATCGGCATGAGAAACCCACTTCCTTGACAAGTAAGTAAGTAGTTACTTACAATCCTATCATGGTGGCGGTGCGAATGCGCAAGCCGGCCGCGGAAAGGCGCCAGGAGATCGCGGAAGCCGCGCTCCGGATCGTGGGCCGGGGGGGCGTGACCGCGCTCACCACCGCGAACCTGGCCCAGGAGGTCGGGCTCACCACCGGAGCGCTTTTCCGCCATTTCGCGAGCCTCGACGACGTGCTCCGGGAGGCGGTCCGGCGATCGCTTTCGAGGATGGAATCCACGTTTCCCGAGCCGTCGCTCCCTGCGCTGGAGCGGATCTCGGGGCTCGCCAGAAATCGCGTGGCGATTCTGTCCTCGGACCCGGGGCTCGCCTGGCTCGTGCGCTCGGAACAGGCGCTCCACGCGCTTCCCGGGGACGCGGTGGACTCACTTTTGGAGTTCGTGTCCCGCTCGCGGCGATTTCTTCTGGAAGCGATCGAGGATGGAGCCCGAAAGGGGAGTATCCGAAGAGACATCGTGCCCGAGGCGCTTCTCGTTCCCGTCGCGGGAACGATCCATGCGCTCGTGGGGATGCCCGGGATCCACCGGCTGGCGCGAGGTTCCCGAAAAGTCGACCCGGAGCGCGTTCTCGAGGGACTGATGCGCATGCTCGCGCCGCCTGGTCGGGAAACGAGACGGAAGTTGAAACTGGTCCCGAAAGAGAGGAAGAAATGAACATCCATAGCGACAGCCAGGTCGGTCGAATCGCGGCCGAGCACCCGATATCAACGCGTGTCTTTGCCCGCTACGGCATCGATTACTGTTGCGGCGGAGGTGTCCCTCTCGCGTCGGCCTGCGAGAGCCGAGGACTCGACGCGGAGAGAGTGATGGAGGAGATTCAACGGGAGGTGGGTCCCCAGGTGGGCTCCGAGCAGAGCTGGAGCGAGCTGCCTCTTCAGGATCTCGTGACTCACATCCTCGTGGCCTACCACAAGCCCCTCAAGGAGGAGCTTCCGAGGCTCGAGGCCATGGCCCGCAAGGTTCTCGAGGTCCATCGAGACAAAGAGCCCGAGATGCTGACCGAGCTCCTATCCGTTTACCTTGGACTCAAGGCCGACCTCGAGCCGCACATGCAAAAAGAGGAGCAGATTCTTTTCCCGATGATCCGGCAGGGGCAGGGATTTCTTGCCGACGGTCCGATCTCGGTCATGAGGGAGGAGCACGACCAGGCGGGTTTGGCGCTGAAGCGTCTCCGCGAGCTCACCAACGACTACGAGGTGCCGCCTCGAGCCTGCAACACCTGGCGCGCGCTCTGGCACGGGCTCGCCGCCCTCGAGGAATCACTCCACCAGCACATCCACCTCGAGAACAACATCCTCTTTCCGCGGGCGCTCGGGAGCTGATCGCTCGCCGTTCCCGATGTCAAGGAAGGGAGTTCGACCATGCAGATCCTCCTCATCCTCGACGCCGCTCCTTACGGCAGCGAGGGCACGTATAACGGCCTGCGCCTGGCCGGCTCCCTCGTGAAGCAAGAGGAGGTCGAGCTCAAGGTATTCCTCATCGGCGACGCGGTCGTAGGCGCGCACAAAGGTCAAAAGGTACCCCAGGGTTACTACAACGTGCAGACGATGCTCGTGGCGGTCCTCCGGAGGAACGCGTCGGTGGGGGTCTGCGGAAGCTGCATGGACGCGCGCGGCATCTCCGATGAGGATCTCGTCGAGGGCACGCACCGGAGCTCGATGGACGAGCTTACCCGCTGGACCTTGGAAGCGGACAAGGTACTCACTTTCTAAAGGGGACGTAGACATGGGCGAGACCGTTCTCATCCTGGGTGGAGGCGTCGGCGGACTCGTAGCGGCGAACGTGCTCCGCAAGTCGCTGCCCAAGGAGCGCCGCATCGTCCTCGTCGACCGCGAGGAATCGTTCGTCTTCGCACCCTCGCTCCTGTGGCTCATGGTCGGAGACCGCACCGCCGAGAAGATCTCCCGCCCGCTGGCTCGCCTCGAGAAGCGGGGTGTTGCGGTCGTTCGCGGGGAGATCGACCGCGTCGATCCTTCGAAGCGGGAGGCGCTCGTCTCCGGCCGGAGCCTCGTGGGCGACTACCTCATCATCGCGCTCGGGGCAGAGCTGGGGCCGGAGACGATTCCCGGTTTATCCGAAGCGGGCCACGACTTCTACACGCTCGCCGGGGCCGAGACGCTGCGCGACGCCTTCGCGCGATTCACCGGCGGCAATCTCGTGGTGCTCACTGCGGCGCCTGCGTACAAGTGCCCGGCGGCCCCGTACGAGGCGGCTATGCTGCTGGAGCACGCGTGCCGCAAACGGAGGATCCGCGACAAGACGCGGATCGACCTCTACGCGGCCGAGCCAGGCCCGATGGGGGTTGCGGGCCCCGAGGTCTCGAAGGCCGTCCGGGAGATGGTCGAGGCGAAGGACATCGCGTATCACCCCGAGCATCAAGTCAAGGAGGTGGACGTCGAACGCCACGTTCTCAAGTTTACGAACGGAGCCGAGGCGGGCTTCGATCTTCTCGCCTACGTGCCCCCCCACCGGGCGCCGCGCGTCGTGCGCGAGGCGGGCCTCGTCGGCGAGAGCGGCTGGGTGGCGGTCGACCGCCACACGATGGAGACGAAGTGGCCGCGCGTCTATGCCCTGGGAGACGTGGTCGCCATCCCGCTCAAGCTCGGCAAGCCGCTCCCCAAGGCCGGTGTGTTCGCGCACGCCGAGGCCGAGGTCGTGGCAAAGAATATCGCGCGCGCCATCACCGGAAAGGGCCGCGAGGCGTCGTTCGACGGCGAGGGTGAGTGTTTCATCGAAACCGGAGACGGCAAGGCCGGCTTCGGGAAGGGCAACTTCTACGCGGAGCCGGTGCCACAGGTGAGGATCCACGCGCCCGGGCGCCGTTGGCACGCGGCGAAGGTCCTCTTCGAGAAGGACTGGCTGCGGCGGTGGTTCTGAGCGGCCCAGCCCGGGGGGAACTCAACTGCGCCGTTCGGCCCAAGAATTGAGGGAAATGACGCTGAGTTCTGGTGGCGGACTCTCCCGGATCCCGACTAAGTCGAGGACTCGCGGAGAGATTGAGGTCCCGCTTTCTGGTCCCGGTTTTGCACTGCTCGTTTCAGGAAGTAGCCCATGCGCGTGGTCTCGTGGATGGTTCACCGGCCGGGTGAGCCCATGGTCCGGACGGAGCGCGAGGAGACTGCCGGTGAGGGCGAAGTGCTCGTCCGGGTCGCCGGTTGCGGGGTCTGCCACACGGATCTCGGTTTCTTCTACGACGGCGTTCCTACCAAGCACGGCTTTCCCCTTGCCCTCGGTCACGAGGTGAGCGGCCGGGTCGTCCAGGCGGGGGCCGGGGCGGAATCCTGGGTGGGGCGGGACGTCATCGTTCCCGCGGTGATTCCCTGCGGTAGCTGCGAGGCCTGCCGCGCCGGCCGCGGCTCCGTTTGCCCCTCGCAGATCTTTCCTGGAAGCGATGTACACGGAGGATTCGGCTCTCACGTGAAAGTGCCTGCTCATGGGCTCTGCCCGGTTCCGGATCTGACGGATGCGCACGCGAATCCATCCGGGGTGGACCTCGCCTCTCTATCGGTCGTCGCCGACGCGGTGTCGACGCCCTACCAGGCGATCGCGCGCAGCGGTCTCGGAGCCTCTGATCTCGCGGTGTTCGTGGGAGTCGGCGGGGTTGGCGGATTCGGCGTCCAGATCGCGGCGGCCCTCGGAGCGCACGTCGTCGCCATCGACGTCGACCCGGCGCGTCTCGAGACCCTCTCGAGATTCGGAGCCGAGCTCACTCTGCGAGCCGACGTTCTCGACGCCAAGGCGCTCAAGGCCGCCGTCCGAGAGCTGGCGAAGGCCCGCGCCGTCCCGACCTGGCGGCAGAAGATCTTCGAGACGTCGGGGACGCCGGCGGGGCAGGCGACGGCGTTTTCGCTTCTTGGCCACGGAGGCTACCTGGGTGTGGTCGGCTTCACCCCGGAAAAAGTGGAGCTGAAGCTTTCGAACCTGATGGCTTTCGACGCCAGAGCCGAAGGGAACTGGGGCTGTTCTCCGGACCTCTATCCGAAAGCGCTGGACCTGGTTCTCTCGGGGAAGGTCCGGATCGCGCCCTTCATCGAAAAGCGGCCCCTCGGCTCCATCAACGAAACGTTCGAAGCGCTGCGCGCGCGGAAGCTCGCCGCTCGTCCCGTTCTCGTTCCGGAGGGTTGAATGGAATTCAAGAAACACGATCTGGACGAGGGCGCCGCCCATCCCGGTGTCGACTATGCCGAATCTCCGCTGAAGGATGCCGACGGTCACCGAGTCGAGGGCCTCCACTCGGTGCGCATCACCCTCGATAACGCCTCGCAGCTCAACTCCTACACCACGGAGATGGTGAAGGCGGTGATCCTGGCGATGCGGCGGGCCTCGAACGACCGGCGCGCCGTCGCCGTGGTCTTTACCGGCGCGGGCGATCGCGCTTTTTGCACCGGCGGCAACACCAAGGAGTACGCCGAGTACTACGCGGGACGGCCGGAGGAGTATCGACAGTACATGCGGTTGTTCAACGACATGGTGAGCGCGATCCTCGCGTGCGACAAGCCGGTCATCTGCCGGGTGAACGGTATGCGCATCGCCGGCGGCCAGGAGATCGGCATGGCCTGCGATTTCTCCATAGCTCAGGATCTCGCGATCTTCGGCCAGGCGGGGCCGCGGCACGGCTCCGCTCCCGACGGGGGCAGCACCGATTTCCTCCCGCTCTTCGTCGGTGTCGAGAAGGCCATGGAGAGCTGCACTCTCTGCGAGCACTGGAGCGCTCACAAGGCCTATCGGCTCGGCCTTGTGACGAGGGTCGTCCCCGCTCTCCACGTCGACGGCGCCTTCGTGCCGAATCCGATGGTCGTCACCGACCGCTGGATCGACGATCACGGCGAGCTGGTCCATGGAGAGCCCCAGAAGGGAGAGGCCCGCATCGAGGCGAAAAAGCTCATGGCGCGCGGGACCGTCGACCTTTCGCGTCTCGATGCCGCCGTCGACGATCTCGTCTACCGGCTCGCCCTGACCATGCCGGGCTGTCTCACCAAGACCATCGAGAGCGTGCGCAAGCACAAGCTCGAGCACTGGGACAAGAACCGGGAGTCGAACCGCGCCTGGCTCGCCCTCAACATGATGACCGAGGGCCGCGCGGGTTTTCGCGCTTTCAACGAGGGAACGAAGGAGTGCCGCGAAGCGGACTTCCTCCTCCTTCGTCGACGGCTCGCGGAAGGAGCGGTCTGGTCCGACGAGCTTCTCGAGGAGATTCTCCAGAAGGCGCACGGAATGGAGGGAGTGGTCCGGTCATGAGCGACATGGAAGGGAGGCCGCTCTCCGTCGAGCGCGCCGAGGCAGGAGCGTACTGGGACGTCGAGCTCTCGGGATCGAAGGGCAACGTCCTCGACTCCGCCCTCATCGATGCGCTGGCGGCGGTTTTCGAAGAGGCAACGAGCGCCCGGGAGTTGAAGGCGATTTGTCTGCGAGGGCGGGGAAAGGACTTCTCTTTCGGCGCCAGTGTTAAAGAGCATCGTCCCCAGGAAGTGGCCGACATGCTTCCACGCTTCCATCGGCTGTTCCGCACCATGGACGCGAGCGCGGTAGTCTCGCTCGCGGCGGTGCGAGGGCAGTGCCTCGGGGGTGGGCTCGAGCTCGCGAGCTTCTGTCATCGGGTCTTCGCCGCTCCCGACGCCAAGCTCGGCCAGCCGGAGATCGTCCTCGGGGTGTTCGCGCCCGTCGCCTCGCTGATGCTTCCCGAGCGAATCGGGCGCGCGAACACGGAAGACCTCTGCCTTACCGGAAGGATAGTCGGGGCTACGGAGGCGGCGGAGATGGGCCTCGTCGACGTGGTTACCGAGGAGCCCGAGAAGGCCGCTCTCGCCTACGCGAGGGAGCACTTGCTTCCTCGCTCGGCGTCGAGCCTCCGGCACGCGGTCCGGGCTCTGCGGCTTCCGCTGTCGAAGCGTCTCGAAGGGGAGCTCGCGCGTCTCGAGAGGCTCTATCTCGGAGAGCTCATGGGGACGGAGGACGCGGCCGAGGGGATCCAGGCGTTTCTCGAGAAGCGCGCCCCGGTCTGGAGGAACCGTTGAGCTGGGACGCCATCAGAAGCGCCTCGGAGCTCGCGACTCGCGCGGAGGAGATCTACCGGGACTATCGGCTGCCGGCGGTGCGCGAGTGGAAGAAGACGAGCTCGGGCCCGGCGGTGGGCTACATGCCCATCTACGTTCCGCGCGAGCTCCTCCATGCGCAGGGAGCTCTTCCCGTCGGAATCCTCGGCGGCGGCGACGACCTCGAGATCATTCGCGGTGACGCTTACTACCAGTCGTACATCTGCCACATCCCGAGAAGCACCATCGAGCTCGGGCTGAACGGAAGCTTCGATTGCCTCGACGGTATGCTATTTCCCGCGATCTGCGACGTCATCCGAAATCTTTCCGGGATCTGGAGGATGCAGTTTCCCGGGAAGCTCGTCCGCTATCTCGACGTGCCCCAGGACTTCGATCGCGATCTCGGGGGCGCGTTCTACCGTCGGGAGCTCGAGGCGCTGTCCCGGGATCTCATCGAGTACGGTGGAAAACCCTATGAGGAGGAAGCCCTCCGGCGCTCGATCGCGACCTTCAACGAGAACCGGGCCCTGGTGCGGGACCTGTACGCGCTTCGACAGAAGGAGCCGTGGAGGGTCCCGACGAGCGAGCTGTACTGCGTGCTGCGCGCGAGCCTCATGGTTCCGGTGGAAGAGTCGACGTTGATGCTTCGCCGCTACCGCCTTCTCGCCGGGAGCGCCTCCGACCGAAGCCCGATGGATCAGGCGCGGGTGGTCTTCACCGGAGCCTTCTGCGAGCAGCCGCCCCTCGGACTCATCAAGACCCTCGAGCGCGCCGGTTGCTACATCGTCGAGGACGATTTCCTGCAGGTCCATCGTTTTCTGCGGCACGACGTCCCGACCGACGGCGACCCCCTCGAGAACCTGGTGGTGGCGTTTCTGGAGGACGCGATCGCGAGCCCCACGCGCTACATCGACCGGGATGAAAAAGGAAGGGACCTGCTCGAGCGGGTGAAGGCTTCGGGCGCTGAGGGGGTGCTCTTCGGAGCGCCGAGTTTCTGCGACCCAGCGCTTCTGGATCAACCCATGATCGTCAAGGCCCTCGAAAGAGAGGGCGTACCCTGGACCGCGTTCAAGTACAGCGAGAACGGCGGCCAGTTCCAGGTGATCCGCGAGCAGGCGGGCACTTTCGCCGACTCTATCAAGCTCTGGAGT
>CAZKNR010000541.1:0-11687 GCA_964553925.1 uncultured Acidobacteriota bacterium | reverse complement strand
TTCCCTCCGGAGGTCGACCCTCTGACCTGTCTTCGCTGCGGGGCCCAGATGAAGATCCTCGCCTTCATCACCGAGCCCAGCGTTATCCGTCGGATCCTGGACCATCTCGACCACAAGGCTTCACAACAACCCAGAGCTCCCTCACAACCCACCGAGCTCCAATAGCCGCCCTACTCAAGCTCACACTCGCCGTCTGTCCGAACCGGAGAACGCACCATTCTCGCTTCGACCCTTCGGGGGTCAGCCCTCCTTCTTTATACAAAAGGCCTTCGCCCATTCCAAAAACCTGTCCGCGGGCTCCATTCCCTCCAAATCTCGCACCGCCGCCGCATACAAACGCCTATCCGTTTCGCTCGAAGAATGGCGCCCTCGGGAGTCGTCTACATCGTCACCCGCGCGCCTCGGCCAAAGCTCGACGTCGAAGCGCTCTCCGGCTGGAGCGTCGAGGACGTGACTCGGGAGAGCATCCCGAAGGATTTCCGGAGACGAAAGATCCACCGGGTCTGGCGGCTCACTGCTCCCGTGGAGCCGGCCTCCTCTAACCGACATCGTCGCCGCGTCTGCTCGAAGCTCTGACGACGTTCTCTTGACTTTGACTAAGAGGCCGGTGTAATCAAGCGCTCACGGGGGGCTGGGGATGCGCCGGAATTGCGAGCTTGTGGAAGCGGTGCTCCTATGTTTTCTCAGTGGAACCGCTTGCCGAGTCGACGACGACGGGCTCACGAGCCCTTCGTCTCCAATCGCGCACTCGCTCGGCGCTTCCGAACCGCTTGGTCTTGGGGTCTCGCTATCGGGGCAGGTCGTCGACAGCGTAACTGGACAGCCGATCGCTGGTGCGCGCCTCCAGGCGGGGAATGCTGTCGTGGAAACGGACGCTAGCGGGCTTTTCACGCTCCCCCCGAGTCTCGCTGGTGTCCTGCCTATTCAGGTCGACGCTTCCGGACACCTCCCGCGTGAGACGTTCGTCCAGCTCGGCGTGCCGTCGCGGATTGCGATCGACCTTATACCCGAGCGTGAGAAATTCGATCTCGGGTTCTTCGACCACGTGTACCGGGAGCTTGGCGAAGACGGGACGCACCGCTGGGCGAGTGAGCCGGCATTCCAGATCCTCGATCACGTCCTGGACTGCGTCGAGCTCGATTATAGAGGCTACTGTGACGTCTTCCAGGCAACGGAGGGCGCAGCGGCGGAGCAATTCGCTACCCTGGTGCAGCGGGTGATTGTCGAGGACGTGAGCCGCTACACCGGAGGGCATATCACAGGGGTGAACGTCACCCGCGTCGGAATCGCTCCGGGTACGCGCATCGTTCGGGAAGACGCGTGGGTTCGCGACACTGTGAGGTTCGTGCTCGTTGAACTCCCGAACGATTTTTCGTGGGCCTCGATGTGGTATTACCACGGGTCGGGGAGCCTGTACTCGGGTCTGGTAATGATCAACTCGCGCCATAAGGGCTTGCGGGGGGTCTATAGCCACGAGCTGGCACATGCCGTCGGTTATTTTCACCCACGCGGGGAAGTGGAGGTGCCCCTTCTCTCGATCATGCGCTACGGACACGGCGACGGACCCGAGCCAAACGATATCCTGCACGGCGCTATCCTCTACCGCCGGCCATCGGGGAGCCGGACGCCGGATCGGGATCCGCAGGACTTCGTACTCAACGCTCTCCGGGGTGAAGGGGCGTCCGGTGAGCTAGTGGAGCGCATCATCAACTGAATGGTTCTTCGAACTCCAACCCGACGGCGGAAGCAGTTCGAAGTCATGCGGAAATGCAACGCCGTTGACAAACTCCCGCGGAGCTCGGAACCCTCAATCTCACAAGCCAGGCGGTCAGGGACGTCTCCCTCATCACTGCACCCGACAAGGAGACGCGCGAAGTCTCGATACCTTCCGAGTAAACCGGGAGGACCGAAGACAAACTGAAGGCGATGGGCTGCCTCCGGCTGCGTGCAAATCAAAGTAAGCATCTCGAGAGGATGGAGCAGATCTCGAAGTCCCCCTTGTAGAGATCTTTGGGCGGATCCTCGTCGAGCGCGAGAAGGGCGCGGAATCCCATTCCCAGTGCGGGTGGGACGACCGGCAATGGAAAGGGTTACTGGACTCATTTCCGCTCCCGGCGGTCGACCGCGGGTCTTTCATTTTGAAACCAGCGCCAGCGCCCAACTGTGGTCAATTTCCCCCAGCCTCGCGCCTGAGTCAGCTTGAAAAGCCAAGAATCCGTCTTGGCTGAAGAGGTTAGACCAAAGAGCGATTGGTTCGAAACGCGGCACGAAATCTGCAGGCTACGCCCACATCCCAAGTGACAAGTGGAGTGGAATCGTTGATTCGCGTCTCCGCCGGGAAACGCGTCCAAGGAGCGACTCCATTTTGCAGCGTCCCGTCGAATTTCAATGATGGAATCTGCCGGGACTCTGCAGACCGGATTAGGAGGGTGACGATGAAGAGGTTGACGGTGCTAGTGGTAGTTGCGTTGGTGTTTCTCGTATCGGGTTGCGGCGGCGGAGACAACTCGCCTTCGTCTCCGACACCTGCTGCCCCATCAGCGACCTCCCCAACAGCGCCTTCGCGGGCATCTGTGACCGCAGCGGCATCCAATGGTGTCGTTCTCGCTTCAGGATCGGGGAATCTTGTCCAGCTTCTGGTAGCCTTGAGAGAAAGTGGTGGAGTTGGAGCCAACATCAACTTCTTCCGGCTGGATATATATCGCGCAACCGGGGAATTCGAGGAACGATCGGAGATCGGGTCTGGCCAAATCATCGCTGGGATCGGCGACAACCGGCTAGAGGCTAACTCGACGGAAAGTGTCACGCTCACCTTCTTCTTCCGCGCTACCGTGAAGAAGGGACGTCAGATGCTCCTTACCGTAAACTTGACGGATGATCGCGGAAACAACCTGGAGGCGACTTTCCCGTACGTCCTCAACTAGCGCAAAGCCGAGCGGCGGCGTCGGGAGGATTCCACCCGCACACCGCGGCGCCGCCGCTCCTTATCGCTCTCGTGGGCACTCGGTCCGTCCTCATGCTCCGCCCGAAGGAAGTCCCGAGAAACTCCGCCCTCATCGGCTCCAGCACCCGCCCATTTGTCGAGCTCCGCCGCACTGAGCCCCTCCGCGAGCTCGTAGTCACCGATCGAGGAGAAGCCTCGCTTCGAAGAGCGACCGCCGGGCGACCTCGTAGAGCCAGTACGTCATCGCTCTTTCTTCCTGATGGTGGTGACGGGCTGATGGGACGAGACGCCTTTCGATCCCATCGAGGGAGAGGCCGGATGGAAAACCTGTTTCGGAAGGCAGTACGCATAAGCTCACTGCGTTACGGGCTTCGGTAGCGCCGGATAGAACCCTCCCGTTCCTAGATCGCGCAGTAGCTCCGAGGCCTTGCCGAGAGTCTCGTTGAGGTCAGCGACCGCCTTCGCGAGATCGCCCCCGAGCTTCGAAAGCGTCCGGTTCTGCGCTTCCATTGGCACGGCCGTCGCCCCGAGAAGACTTCCCCGGAGGCGCGTGATCTCGCCCCTCACGTCGTCCTCGGGAGGCGGGCCGGCCTCACGCCGGCCGACCCTCAGGCGGTGCCGCAGGTCGACGACGCGGTCTTCGACCTCTTTCATCGCGGCGGCGGTCGCCTCCGGGAGCTTCGACTTCTCGACCGCTTTCTTGGTGGCCGAGAGCTGTTCGTCAAGGTCGGCGAGCGTGTTCGCCGGCTCGATCGCCCTCTTGTTCAGGTCGTAGACTTTGCCGGCGGTCTCGAGATAAAGAACGCGGTCGGCGTCGCTGATGGCGATCTCGGGATCGCCCCGCACCTCGAGATCGGTGCTCGATGCCTCGCTTTCGTCGACGAGCAAGCGGGCGCGGTAGCTTCCCGGGAGCACGAACGGCCCGCGGGAACCACGACGAAAGGCTCGCCCTCTCGCCCAACCAACGCTCAGTCGAGATAACCCGAGGTCAGTATCACCTTGATGCCGGGAAAGCGCTTCGCCAGGAGCTCCGCGAGCTCGTCGCCTTTCATCCCCGGCATCACGACGTCGGTGATGACGACGTCCACCCTCCCCTCGAGTCGCTCCACGATGCTCAACGCTTCTCGGGCCCCGGCGCAGGAGAGAACTTCGTAGCCCGAGGTTTGCAATAGCTCCACCGTGAGTTTCCGCACCGACTGGTCGTCCTCGACCACCAGGATCCTGCCTTCCCCTTGTCCGGGCTCCGGGACCCGTGGCAGACTCGGGCTCGGTGGATCGTCGACCCGGGGAAGGTAGACGTCGAAGGTCGTTCCCTGCTCGAGCTTGCTGGTAACATCGATGAGACCCCGGCTCTGCTGGTGGATGCCGTACACCGTCGATAGCCCCAGCCCGGTTCCGCGACCCACCGGTTTCGTCGTAAAGAAGGGCCTTCGGACGGCAGTGTCTCATGGCGCGGCGGCTGGTGGAGCGCGGCGTCCGCTTCGTGCAGCTCTACCACGGCGGCATGGGGAATCAAGACACCGACACCTGGGACGCCCACAGCAACCTCGAGGAGAACCACCGCCAGCACGCGGCAGAATCGGACCTTCCCATCGCGGGCCTCCTGACCGATCTGGCCTCACGCGGTCTTCTGGAATCGACTCTCGTCTACTGGCACGGAGAGTTCGGCCGGATGCCGATCTCGCAGCGCGGAGTCGGCCGCGATCACAACCCGGGGACGATGACCGTCTGGATGGCGGGCGCGGGAATCCGGGGCGGGCAAGTCGTGGGCTCGAGTGACGAGTTCGGCTACAAGGCGCTGGAGCAGCCCATCTCTGTCCACGACCTCCACGCGACGATCCTGCACCTCTTGGGGATGGACCACAAGAAGCTGACGTACCGGTTCAACGGCCGCGACATGCGTCTCACCGACGTGTACGGTACTCCCATCCCGCAGATCGTTTCGTGATCACGGCGGCGACTCTCGAGATCGCGATCCTGTTCGCGGGGCAGGCGAACGCGATCCGGGTTTTCTCCTCGAACGGCGTGAGGGCGGCGCTAGAGGAGCTTCGCCCGGCGTGCGAGAAAGCGATCGGACGCACGCTCGCGATCGAGTTCGGGACCTCAGCGGGGCTCAAGCAGAGGATCGAGGCGGGCGAGGAGTTCGACGTCGCGATTCTCACCGCCGAGATCATCGACGATCTAGCGCGAAAAAGTAAGATAGCCGGGAGCACCGCGGATCTGGCTCAATCCGGGATCGGGGTCGGCGTGCGGAAAGGTGCTTCGCGGCCCGACATCGTGACTCCCGAAGCGATGAAGCAGACTCTTCTGAGGGCGACGTCGATTGCCTACGCCCGGGACGGGGCAAGCCGGGTCCCAATCGAAGCGATGCTCGAACGTATGGGAATCGCCCGGGAGGCCGGCAGAAAGACCGTTCTCGAGCAGGGGTCCGCGCGCGCGATGGCGGCGGTTGCCGAAGGACGATCGGAGCTGGTGCTGACGCTGCTCAGCGAGCTCCTGCCCACGGCGGGCATCGATGTTGTCGGACCCCTCCCTGCGGAGTACCAGAACGAAGTCGTCTTTCGAGCCGGCGTCAGCGCGCTAGCTCGAAATGCGGAGTCCTCCCGAGATCTGATTCAGTTTCTCACGGGGCCTGCGGCCGCGCGGACGTTCGAAGCGAACGGAATGGAGCCGCTGCGCTTGGATCGCTTCGTACAGGTGAACGGTCTTCGCATTCACTATCTGGATTGGGGGAGCGCGGGGAAGCAGCCGCTTCTCATGCTTCACGGGATCGGGCGGGTGGCTCACACGTTCGATCACGTTGTATCGCACTTCAACGAGAGCTATCACGTGATGGCCGTCGATCTGCGCGGGCACGGCGACTCCGACTGGGATCCAGAGGGCGCGTACCTCGTCGAGGACTACGTCAAGGACATCGAGAAGCTGGTCGCCGTGCTCCGGCTGACGGACATCGTCCTCTGGGGCAATTCGACGGGAGGACGAGTGGCGCAGGTCTTCGCCGGCATGCATCCAGGCCTCGTCGCCTCGGTCATCGTCGAAGACGTAGGGCCGGAGCGGCCCCGGGAGGTCGCGAACAACGTCACCAGTCGTATCCAGAAGGAAGACGAGACGGGCTGGGAGAACGAGGACGCGCTCTTTGCCGAGCTCAAATCCTCGAATCCCCGCACCGGCGATGAGATCCTCCACTCCCTCGCTCATCATGGGTCAAAGCGGCGCGCGGACGGCCGCGTCATCTGGAAGCGCGACCCGGCGATAGCCAGGGGATTCGTTCCGACGCAGCTCTGGGACCACGTCCGGCGAATCCAGTCGCCCATTCTGTACATCCTCGGCGGGCGGAGCTCGATCGTTCCCCTCGAAACTCAGGAGCGGCTGCGGGAGGCCCTTCCCCAGGTACAGATCGTCACCATGCCCGGACTCGGCCACTATCCGAGCGAGGAAAGCCCCGAGGACTATCTCAGGATCGTCGATCGTTTCCTGGAGGACATTAGTCCTTCGATCCGTTGAGCACCCGTTCCACCGCACGAAGGAATACAGCGAGGATAAACCGCCGAGTTCCGTGAAGGTATCGGGGCCACGTCTCTGGTGCCTCGCGGATGAGCCGAATCGCGCGTTCTAGCTCAATGCGAAAGGCTTCCTCTGCTTGAGCGCTCTTGGAAAAATACCAATCTCGAGCGTCCCGGCCTTCGAGAATGGCTTCCGGGTGAATATCAACGACGCTTCGCTTCATCCCGGGACTCAAAGATCATTTTTCTGGCTTCCTCCCACGGGATAGGCTTGACGGCTCCAGACTCGACCTCCTGAATGCGCCGCGAGATCTCCTCGGACCAGGCCGCCTCGACATCTTCGTCGACATCTTGGTCGAGACTTCCGAGAAGCGCCGCAGCAAGATCAGCGCGGGCGCTGTCAGGAAGCTCGAGCGCTTCCTCCAGAATCTTCTCAGCCTTCGGACTCATAGGCAGATCGTAGCACGCGCGGGCCACCGGGGCGCACTCTCACACCTCCAGGAATCCGTCCTCGGGCCGGACCTCCACTCGGCCACTATCCGAGCGAGGAAAGCCCCGAGGACTATCTCAGGATCGTGGATCGTTTCCTGGAGGACACTACTCCTTCGATCCGTCGAGCACCCGTTCCACCGCACGAAGCAGACTCGAACGGGAAAACGGCTTGGGAACCACGACGAAAGTTCAGAGGGTTAGTCTCGGGTCGAAAACAAACTTCTCCACTGCCACGACCTGGATGAAGCGGGCGTCCTGGTGCGCGGGATTCAGCAGGAAGTTGCTCTCTTGCGGGATCACGGCAGAAGGAACTTCCAGAATGGCGCTCTCGTTCCGGTCGATCCACTGAGCTCCAAGAACCCGGAGCCTCCCAGGCGCTGGGTAAGCTCTCCAGCTTCGCGGCAGATTCCGCGGCTGAATTCGCTCTCGAATCAGATCGTCCGGGACCTCTATCTCCACTTGAACGAGGTCGTTGGGAAGCAGATCCTTGTCGGCCTGAACAAGTACTTCGAGCGCGGAGAGAGACAGCGTCGCGGAGGTGTAGACGATCCGCGTGCCCCTCGCGTGCCAGCGGCCCGCGGCGACAAGGCCGCCGCGGCCGCTCAGAGCCTCACGAGCGTGCTGGACTCGACTGATACGCCAAACGCGCATTTCAGTGCCGCGGGCTCGGTTTCCGTCGGCTAGCTGTAGATCCCGTGAGTCATGCGCAGCAGCAGCTCTTCCACCTGGCGCTCGCCGATCTCGGTATCGAGGTAAGACATTGGCCGGTCTCCTCCGAGAGCCCGGTTCGGCCGTCCAAGCCACTGCCGCGCCTTCTCGAGAGAGCCGAGGGTCTCGGTTGCGATCAACGTGGTATGCGCGACTCGATAGAGGCGGTCCGACTCGGTCGGCGAGAGGCGACCAAGCGCTTTCCTGCGCGCGAGCGTCCGCGTCGCCAACCCGATGAGCTCTGCCAGCTCGTCGGAGCTCATCTGGAGCGCGTCGCTGAGCGCTTCGAAGGCGGCGAAGGGAAGTCCGTTCCGGAGGGCCAGCCGCATTTCGCTGGTCGCCCGGATTCTGCTCCGCAGAACCTTGCGACCACCAAGTAACGCGGCCACGCGCTCTGGCCGTTCCACCGCTGCCGTCGATGCCATATGGCACTTATGTTACGGCCAAACGGCGCGAAGATCAAGAATAGCGAAGTAGCCGGATCGGAATCGACGCCGTTTGCCGTCGAGATGCGAGTGGTGGGCGTCGTCGAGAACATCCGCCACGCGGATCTGACCCGGGATGGCGGGAGACGATCTACTTCACGCCCGTTCTTTCGCCTGGGCGGAATTCGAGCTGGCCCTTGTCGGTCGAGCGGACGTGCACCCGGCGCGTCAGTACTAGCGAGACTGGGCAACGGAAGGCGCGCCAATCGGGCCATCTCCAAGGGGATCGGAGCATCCGGTCTTTCCTCGTGCGTCGTGCGGTTTCCGATCAGGATACGCTAGCCTTGGCTGGGCCGCCATCGACGCTTACTGATTCAACCGCTCTCGAAGCGACGTTGCAGCTCGACGTACTTCTGGTACTGGCTTTTCAGAACACTGTCTCGAGCTTCTTCGCCCGGAGGCTTTCCCAGCGCCTTCAGCAGCCTCTGAACCGCCAACTTCTTGTCTTCGGAGGGAACCGTGTGCGCTTCGTCGGCAATCCGATCGTTCGGCTGGTACCGGCGCTTCAGATCCAGGTAGGTCGAGTACTGTTCGAGCCTGTCGCTCGCGGCAATGAGGATGTCCTTCCCATCTTCCTGGATGCATCCCGCCTTGCGAAGCCGATCGAGCACCGCCTGCACTTCGTGCTGAGGCAACCTCGCCTGAGCGGTGATGGCAACGTGGACATGGGAAGCATCGAGGCGAACGAAATCTCCCTCGCGCTTGCCCTTGGGGAGCAGCCAGCGAAGGATTTCAATGGCTCGTCCCACCCCGCTTTCCGCGAGAAGGTTCTGGAGACGGAAGTCGAGCTCTCGCACCCTCGATGCCAGCGCGCGCATGATGCGGAGGGCGATTTCCGGGCTGTCGTGGATCATGGCATCGAAGGTCTCGGCATCCACTTCGACGAGCTCGCAGGACTCGATCACCTGGGCGTTTGCCGATCGAGGCATGCCTTCCAGCAACGCCATTTCACCGAAGAAGTGGCCGGGCCCGAGGGTGGCAAGCTCGACTTCGTCATTTCCCACTCGCCGGAAAATGCGAATCCGGCCCGAACGAATCACGTACATCCGCTTGCCGGGGTCGTTCTCCTCGAAGAGAACCGTACCATCGGCATATTTGCACGTGACCTCGGACCACGATGTGCGATTCTCCATTGGCCGCCTCTCAGCCCCAGGCTGGGGTTGGGATGGTGTCGAAAATTGAGCCGATAGTTGGGCTGGGTCGAGTTTACCGAAACGATGGGTTCCGGGACAATCTCTCCCCCACTCGGTAAAGCGATGGGATCGCGCGCGAGGCTCGGCCGTGTCGACGACAGGCGACCGATGTGCGACACTGAACTCGTCCCTACTCTATTCGACAGCCTGGAACCAACGTGGACCGAAACATCCGAGGAGCCGCGGAGCTTCTTTTGGAGCGGAACCGCGGCGAGTACGCGCGGGCTCTGGAGGAGTGCGGGGTCTCGGTCCAAGGTGGGGACTCTTTGGCTCGAGGCGCGCTCTGGAGCGCCTTTCAGGAGACATTTCGAGCTCACTCCCGGCGAGCTCTCAAGGACTACGTCGCTCTCCTCGCGTTGTTCGACGCCGGCGATCCCTCCGATGAGATCGAGGAAACCTACGACGCTCACGTGGACCGGATGGCACAGGAGGTCTTGGAGCGCCTGGGAACCGGCGCTCGCGCGGATAAGAATCGCGTCGGGAATCTGGTCTCGACGCTGAAGGCCGAGGCCCAGGAGGCTCTTCGCGCCGAAGCCTCACGGGCGAAGCGCGCCCGGCGCCCACGGTCGGGCGAGACTCCCGCCAAAGGCGAGCTCGACGATCGTCTCGCTCTCGCCCGAAGAGGCGCCTTCGACCGCGATCTCGCGGAGGGGGTGGAGAGATCGCGACGAGAAAAAGAACCTTTCGCACTGGTGATGATGGACATCGATCATTTCAAGAAAATCAACGACTCGCACGGTCATCCAGTAGGTGACGAGGTTCTGGTTGCGGTCGCAAGCCTCGTGGTCGAGCGCGTGGCGCACAAGGGGCGGGCTTATCGCTACGGTGGAGAAGAGGTGGCGCTCCTCCTTCCCGCCTACTCCGCCGAGGAGGCGTCAGGGCTCGCCGAGAGAATCCGGAAGGACCTCGAGGCGCGATCGCTTTCGAGCAAAAACCTGCGGGTGACCGCGAGCTTCGGTGTGGCGTCGATCCCGGATCAGGCTCCTGATGCGAAGGCGCTTCTCGAAAGGGCCGATTCTGCTCTCTACCAAGCCAAGCAGGGCGGGAGAAACCGCGTGCAGACGGCCGAGGGAGATCCGTAGCCTGAAGCTCCCCGCCCCGCGACACTGGACAGCGGGCTCTCGAGTTCGCGACAATCTCCCGTCGATTCCCCAGGGGGCTAGCCATGAACGTCTACAGCGTAAGTCGGATACCCGCCGTTTGCGTCCCCGCCACTGCCTCGGTCATGGAGGCGCTCCAAGCGATGACCCGGGAGAAAGTGGGCGGCGTCGTGGTGATCGAGAGAGAGAAAGCCGCGGGCATTTTCACCCGCCGCGACGCCATCGAGCGCGTCGTGCTCGCGAATTTGTCTCTCGAGTCGACTCCGGTCTCTTCCGTCATGACGTCGCCGGTCGAGGTCCTATCCAAGGACACCGAGCTCTCCAACGCCTTGAAGCTGATGGCGGCGAGGCCGTTCAACCATCTCCCGATCGTCGACTCCGAGTCGAGAGTGGTCGGCCTCGCCACGACGAAGCGCATCATGAAACAGACCATCGAGAAGCTCTCGGACGAGCTGGGATCGCTCGAAGCCTACATCACCGCCGACGGCATTGGCGGGTGACGGCCTCGACACCGAAGCTCGCACCAGGCGTGGGTCGTTAAAAGGCTGAAGACGAAGCGCAGACGACTTGCCTCCGCCTGCCCAGGTCTGCGATCATCCCCTTGTCGTGGGCCGCCTGAGCTCGGTCAAGTCCCCGAAAGGCCCCGAAAGGATGCGCATGAAGATACGCGCCGCCGGCGCCGCATTCCTCGGATTCTGGCTCGCTGTCGGGAGCCAGAGCTCCCGCATCGCTGCGGCCTTGCCACCCGAGCCTCCGCCGACACCTCCGGCGGACCTGAATCCCGTCGTCCAGGATTCCTGCGTACCCTGCCACAACGATGTGACGCTCTCCGGCAACCTCTCCCTCGAGACCTTCGACGTCGCTCGGGCGCACGAGCGGGCCGAGACAGCCGAGAAGATGATCGGGAAGCTCCGGGCCGGTATGATGCCCCCGCCAGAGATGCCTCGTCCGTCCGCGGACACCCTTCTGACGCTCGTCACGACCTTGGAGGAGGTGGTGGACCGGGCCGCGGCGGAAGACCCGAATCCCGGGGCCCGTCGGTTTCAGAGGCTCACCCGAGCCGAGTACGAGCGGGTAGTCGAAGACCTCCTCGCACTCGACGTCGATGCCAGTCGCTGGCTTCCGCCCGACACCTACCTCGGCAACTTCGACAACATGTCGGCGGCCCAGGGACTTTCGGCGACGCTTCTGGAGGCGTATATGCGGGCCGCGAGCGAAGTCAGCCGCCTCGCCGTCGGCAATCCCGAGGCCCGCTCGAACAC
>CAZKNR010000540.1:0-17096 GCA_964553925.1 uncultured Acidobacteriota bacterium | reverse complement strand
CGGAAGACGAAATCGGTGTCGGCGGCTCCGTCCCAGGTCACCCCACCGGCACCGACGAGGAGGAAAGGTCGGACGTCGCCGCCCGTGAGGTCGTAGGCCAGCCCCGTGCCGTAGTGCCAGGCAATGACGCCCCGCCCGCCGAAGTCGACGTCGCGGCTGTAAGCCGTGTCCCGGCCGCGGCGGCCCGCGGCCTGCGAGGCCTCACCGAAGCAGCCGAAGCCGTCGAGACAGGCATCGCCCCTGACCTCGAGGTCGTGCGTCGGGGCAATCGCGAAGTCCGCTTCGACGGCCAGCCGCTCCTTGATGTAACGCGAGTAGCGCGCGCCGAAGAGAGCGCTCGAGCCGAGCGAGGTCCTGCTCCGCACGGTGATGTCGGGGATTGCACCGGGGAAGCCCGGGAACATTGGAAAGCCCGGCGAAAAACCGGGTGGAAAGCGTGGCAGGCCGGGGATGGTCCCCATCCCGAACATCCGCTCGGAGGAGCCGCTCGCATCCAGAATCGACACGCCGCCGAAGACGACGATCTCGTTCTTGTTTTCCCGCTCCTGAACCGGGGTCGCCTCCTGCGCGAACGCCGGCCCCGTCACCAGCAGGAAGAGCCCTGCCAGGGCCCTGTCGATTCGATGTCGTTGATGTTTCATCTCGTGGTGTCCTTTCTTGCTGAGCCATCATATATGGTGAGAGGCCAAGCTCGCGGAGCTGGCGGTGGCGACAGAAGAACTTGCTGGCGGAGAAAATGAGGCCGGAGAGGCTACCGAGCTCCGCCGCCGGCCGGGCGGAATCTCGAGGCCAAGCGGGTCCTGAGCTTCGAGGCGTCCTCGAGGAGCGCGTCTCTTGTGGACTCCGACTTCGGCCGCAGCAGCAGGAGAGATCGGGCCTCGTCCTGGCTCATGCCCTCGAGGGGGATCACGGCGACTCCGAGCTCACGAACGGGACCGTTAGGGGTGCGCAAGTTCTCCTCGCAGTAGAGGACGTCATGGCTTTCATGGACCGCGGTCATCGTGGGACAGTGGAACGCGCAGAGGTCGTTCACCGTGGGGAAGATCTCGAAACAGCGCCGTCCGAACCAGCTCTCGGAGACGAGCTTTCTCGCGGGCTCGTTCATGTAGACGAGCTCCATCCGGTCGGAGACCACGGCGCAGGCGTCCGGGTCGCCTTCCAGGAAACCCCAGCGGAGAGCGCTCTCGTCCTCCAGGCTGGACCTTTCTTTGGGGATTCCGTCTCGCATCTGGAGAACCTCCGTCCTTGGGATTATAAAGAGGTAAAGGAGGTGCCGCTACGTTCGGCGGAACACTGCATACCACGTTAGGCAACTACCGCCGTTTCCCGCGACCCCGTCATAAGCTCCTGAGGTTTCCCTCACTCCGCTATGACCGCCGCCCGGCTGAGTGCGATGCGCTCGTAGCCGACGGATAATCCGACTATTACGCGACAGGAAATCGATCGTGGATTCCGTATCGGCGCGTCGGCGCGTTCAGCATTCCGGAAAGCGGGTCGTTGGAAGAACCTGCGCAAATCGGCGCACGGCAACGAAATCAAGGTACGGCTAGACCTCGCCACGACTCCGCCCAATGGGGCTCCAAAGAGGACGACCGGTGCGCCAAGCCCCAGACCTTCTTTCAGACCGGACCGGTCGCGGAGCCTGGGGAGGCTCGTGAGACTCGAAGTTAGGGCGCCAGGGGGATCTCCGCCGCCAGGTCGAACCGGATGAGCGCGCGGATCTTGTTCTCCATCTGGATATAGCGCGCGGCCTTGATCGCGGGGATCACTCCGGTCAGCCGGTCCATGTACTTCTTCTTCAGCGCGACCTCCGCTTCCTCGATCGCGAGCGCCTCGGTCATCAACATTTTGGCCTTGTCATCGGTCAGCGTCTTGGCGTTGTACTCCTGGGCATAGCTCTGAATCGTCTTGCCGAGCCTCTGGTTGATCGCCTCGAGCTCCTTCTGGTACTCGTCGTAAACCGGCCAGAAACCCTTGGACTCGGTCTCGGTGAGACCCAGGTTCTCGGCGATGAGCAGCTTCTTGTCCGCCTTGAGCTTGTCCCGCAGGATCTCCATGTTGCTCGCGGGCTGGTCTTGAACGGCGGACGCGCGGCCCCCGAGCGCCGCGGCGGCGAAAACCGCGCCAAACACTACTGCAGAAGCGTTCCTCGAGACGAACTTCATGATTCCTCCAAAATAGAGCGCGAGCGGCCGGTTCATTCCTGACTTTCGCGCCGTGCGAGTATAGCGCAACGGCTCGGTCGGAAGCCCTCAGAGCCCCCCACCCCAAAGGTACTGGTAGGCGACGACCAGGGCCTGAAAGTCGGCTCCGATCGACGTGCGGGCTCCGCTGCTGTAGGCGAGCTTCAACGATTGCCTCGGGCTCAACGGAAGGGAGAACGTCACCCCGATCCGCGAGTTCTTCTGGAGATCGAGGTTCTCTCGGGAATCGACGGTGGTCCTCCCACCGTGGTAGTAGTTGGCGTCGAATGCCACCCACAGTCGCGGCTTGAAAGTGTAGAGGATATGCATCTGGACCGATACAATCGGGTCCTGCTCTCGAGTCCTGCCTCCGTAGAAATCCTCGTTGTTGGTGAAGAGCCAGATCCCTCCGTAGAGCTCAACCGTCCATCGTCGAATGGCGCGCGATAGCCCAATCTCCGGCTTGAACGCCCAACGATTCGACCCGAGATTGATGAGCTTCGTCGGGTCGTACTCTCCCAGAGGAATCACCGTCACCAGGCTCAGCCCCACGTTCGTTCTCTGGCGGTACGAGGCGAGAGTCTTCAGATCCATGGCCGGAGCCCCGTAAAGGTTGAAGGCGAATCGCACGACCGGATCGCGGAACCCGGAACGGTGCACCTCCGTCTGCTCCCCGAGGTAGAGCCCCTCCACGCGTCCGACCGAATAAGGGGCGATGATTCCGACGTTCGCGGACCGCCCGAAGAAGCTCAGGCTGCGAACGTAAGCCACGGTGGTGGTGTTGATGGTCGCGCTCGCGTCCTCAACGGGAAGAGCGGGATCGAAGGTCAGGTCGCCGCCGCTGAAGTTGTTGGTGAGGAGGAGGAAGTTGACCCCCCGCGGAGAAACCGAGTAGGCGCCGGGCTCGAGCTCTTGCGCGCCCAGTGGAAGTGCGCCGAACAAGCACAGGGCGGCTACCGTCACGAGCCACGGCTTCGGCGTTCTCAATCCGTACTCCGCCGGAGCTCGGTCAACACCTCGTCGGCGGCGTCGACGCGGATGAGCACACGTTGGTGTCATGTACACGTATTGGACAAGATACAGAAACTCGCTCTCGTGCGCGAGCCCATGAACCAACGAGCCTCATATTTGTAAGGAGAACGGCCTGAACCACGACGGTCCGCGATCCCGGATCCTGGCGGCGCCTGACGGGCAAGCGACGCCACCGGGTCTAGCTCGGCTCGCGTCCGCCTCCAGGCGCCATCGCGAGCGAGACGAGAGCGTCGCCCAGAACCGCGTCAACGTATCCAGCAGCGGCCGCTTTTGGGCGAAGCGGATTTTCACGATTCACTTCCTTGAGTCCCTTGAGTCAAAAGGGTATCGTCGAAGCGTCCGAGTCCCGTTGCTTGCACGTGGCGCAGATTCACCCCGAAAGAGTAACCCAATGCCCGACCTTTTCAAGATCTCCCGACGTGAGTTCCTCGTTCACACCGGAGCTGTCGCCGCGGGTACCGCCGCCTGCCGCGGTGTCGAGGCTCCGGCTCCGCGAACGATGACCCAAGACGACCTCATCGAGTTGACCGCGACCGACGCGGTTCTGGCACTCCGTCGCGGCGACATCAAAGCCGAGGACTACGCGGCGGCGCTCCTCGCTCGCTGTGAAGCCGGGAAGCATCTCAACGCCTTCATTACGCTCGAGCCATCGCGCGTTCTGGAAGCCGCGCGCGCCGCCGACCAGCGGCGCGCCACCGGAGCGCCGCTTCTCCCGCTCCACGGTCTTCCAATTCCGATCAAGGACAGTGTCAACACCAAGGATTTGCCGACCACCGGAGGAACGCCGGCGCTGAGAAATTTCCGGCCCAGGGAAGACGCACCGCTGGTTCGAAAGCTCGTCGACGCCGGCGGGATCGTGATGGGGAAGACCAACCTGCACGAGCTCTCCTTCGGCTGGAGCAGTAACAATCTCGCGTTCGGCGCGGTCAAGAACCCCTATGACCCGACTCGCATCCCCGGGGGGAGCAGCGGCGGGACGGCGGCCGCGGTGGCGGCCCGGATGGCGCCGCTCGGTGTCGCCGAGGACACCGAAGGGTCGATCCGTGTCCCCGCCGCAATGTGCGGGATCTATGGGTTTCGTCCGACGACCGGCCGCTATCCGACGACCGGAGTCGTCCCGATCTCGCCGCTCTTCGATCAAATAGGACCTCACGCGCGCGCGGTCGAAGACCTCGTTCTGTTCGACCGGGTCGCGGGCGGCGACGAGGGCCCCCTCCCGCCTCTCGCGCTCCAGGGAGTGCGAATCGGGATCGGACGAAAGTACTTCTTCGACAAGCTGGACCCCGAAGTCGCTCGGGTTACCGAGGAGGCGCTGCGGAAGCTTCGAGACGCCGGAGCGGTGCTCGTGGAAGCGGAGGTTTCAAACCTCGCCCGGTTCGATGAAAGGATTACCGACGTGGTGCAAAACCACGACGTGGTACCGATGCTGGCGAGATACCTAGAGGAATTCGGCGCCGGGCTCTCCTTCGACCAGATGCTGGACATGGTGAGCCCCGACGTGAAACGCGAGCTCGAGCTCTACGCCTTGCCGGGCGCGAAGCTCGGGGTCTCGGAGGAAGCGTACCGGGCGGCGCTGGACACCGAGCGGCCGGCACTCCAGGAGGAGCTCCGCAGGTATTTCCGCGAGAATGGAGTGATGGCGCTCGTCTTCCCAACGACTCTCGTTCCGGCGTTACCCATCGGTCAGGACACTGAAGTCTCGATCGGCGACGAGAAGGTCAGCTTCGCGACGGCGATGTCACGAAACATCGCGCCGGGAAGTACAGCCGGGATTCCCGGGCTGGTGCTGCCGGCCGGGCTCACGCAAGACGGGCTTCCCGTCGCAATCGAGCTCGACGCTCCCGAGGGCGCCGATCGCAGCCTTCTCGCGCTCGGTCTCGCCGTGGAGAAGATCCTCGGGCATTTACCGGCGCCACGGCTCTGACGTTGATTTCTCCTGTATCCACGACTAACATCCGGCGGTTATGAAGCTCGACTCCATCGGCCACTACCGCATCGCGGAGAAGATTGGCCAGGGTGGCATGGGGGAGGTCTACCGGGCCACCGACACCAAACTGAAGCGCGACGTCGCGCTCAAGCTTCTCCCCGACGCTTTCGCCCAGGACCCGGACCGAATGGCCCGGTTCAGCCGGGAGGCGCAGCTCCTCGCCTCGCTCAACCATCCCAACATCGCGGCGATCCACGGGATCGAGGAGGCGGAAGGAAAACGCGCCCTGGTGATGGAGCTGGTTGCGGGCGAGACGCTCGCCGAGCGGCTGCAGCGGGGGCCGATGCCGCTCGAAGAGACGATCGCGGTCGCGAAGCAGATCGCGGAGGCGCTCGAGGACGCGCACGAGCGCGGCATCATTCATCGCGACCTGAAGCCGGCGAACGTGAAAATCACGCCGACGGGCGTGGTGAAGCTCCTCGACTTCGGACTCGCCAAGGCGCTCGAGGACGACGCGCCCTCCCCCTCGTCCCCCGATTTGAGCCAGTCGCCGACTTTCAGCGCGGCGGCCACCAACGCCGGCGTGATTCTGGGAACGGCGGCCTACATGAGCCCGGAGCAGGCGCGCGGCCAGAAGGCGGACCGGCGGTCGGACATCTGGTCCTTCGGCGCCCTGGTCCTGGAGATGCTCACCGGCAAGATGGCGTTTTCGGGAGACACGGTCTCGGACGTTCTCGCCAACGTCCTGGCGCGGGAGCCGGAGTGGGAAGCGCTCCCGGAGACGACGCCCCCGAGCGTACGGGCGGCTCCTGAGACGGTGTCTCCAGAAGAACGTCAAGAAGAGGCTCCAGGCGATCGGCGACGCCCGCCTTCTCCTCGAAGAATATCTGGAGGACCCCCACACCTCGGAGGTGCTCGCGCTCCCGGTCCTGCCCCGGGAGCCGGTGTGGCGCCGTGCTCTCCCCTGGGCGATCGCCGGGGTTTCGGTACTGGCGTTCGCGGTGAGCGCCCTGTGGTTCTCGCCCGCGCCAGCGGCTTCCGTGCTCCCTGTTCGCTTCGACACCCAACTTTCCTCTGAACCTCTGTTCTCGGACGTCGGCTCCGCCCTCGTGGTGTCCCCCGATGGAACGCGCCTCGCGTATATCGTCGGCGACGGAAACCGGCGAGCCCTCCACGTCCGGACACTCGACCAGCTCCAGGGTTCCGCTCTCTCGGGAACCGAGGAGGGCTACCACCCTTTCTTCTCGCCCGACGGGAAGTGGGTGGGGTTCGTTACCCGGAGCGAGCTGAAAAAAGTCTCCGTTTCTGGCGGGGCGCCGCTCACTCTCTGTCCGATCAACATCAGCCGAGGCGCGAGCTGGGCCCCCGATGACACGATCCTCTTTACGCCCAATCCGGGAGCCGGTTTATTTCGCGTCGCCGCGGCCGGGGGAGAGCCCCAGCCGTTGACGGAGCTCAAAGAGGGAGAGGCCTCCCACCGCTGGCCCCAGGTGCTACCGGGGGGGAAGGCCGCCCTCTTCTCCTCTTCCTCCTCGACGAGCAACTTCGACGATGCCAACATCGAGCTCGTCGTGCTCGCGACCGGCGAGCGCAAGGTTCTCCATCGAGGGGGCTCCTACGCCCGTTACGTCGGGAGCGGTCATCTGGTGTTCGCGCGCGAGGCGACGTTGTTCGCGGCGCCCTTCGATCTGGGCCGGCTCGAGCTCACCGGGTCCCCCGCACCCATCCTGGAGGGCATCGCTTCGAACCCCTTCCATGGGAGCGCTCAGTTCGACGTGTCCGCGAACGGGCTCCTTGTCTACCTCGGCGGCGGACAGCAGCTCTACCGATACTCGATGGTCTGGGTCGATCGCGACGGCGAAGCGACTCCCTTGAGCGAAGAGGAGAAAACCTACGGCGAGCCGCACTTCTCGCCCGACGGCTCGAAGCTCGCGGTTCAGGTCTTCGAGCCGGGACGAACGAATTCCGACGTGTGGGTCTACGATCTCAAACGAGGCGTTCCCACGCGGCTCACGTTCGACGAATCGGGCGAGAGCGCGCCGTTCTTCTCTCCCGACGGCCAGAGGGTCGTCTTCAGCTCCGACTCGAGCGGAGCCACGAACATCTACTGGAAGCGGGCCGACGGATCGGGAGACGCGGAGAGGCTGACCGATAGCCAGATCACCCAATGGGCGTCTGCCATCTCACCGGACGGGAAGCACATCGTGTTTCACCAGAGCAACTCGGGAACGGCGTCGGACCTCTTCGTGCTCCCGCTCTCGGGCGACCGCAAGCCGGAGACTTACCTCCAGACCCCGTTCACCGAGGCGGAAGCGGCGTTCTCGCGCGACGGGCGATGGATCGCCTATCAGTCCAACGAATCGGGAACGGTCGAGATCTACGTCCGCCCCTTCCCGTCTGGCGCGGGGAAGTGGCAGATCTCGACCAACGGCGGGAGATACGCCCGGTGGTCTCCCGACGGCCGCGAGCTCTACTATCGCAACGACGACGGTCTCGCGGTCGTCTCCGTCGATCCCTCGGGCGAGTCCTTCGTGGCCGACAAACCCCGGCAGTTGTTCAACGGACCGTTCTTGAGTCTTTCGGTCTACGGGAGCACGCTCGCGGACTACGACGTCGCTCCCGACGGCAAGCGTTTCGTGATGATGCAGGGGGAAGCGCAGCTGCGGAACACGAAAGTGACGGTGGTGTTCAACTGGTTCGAGGTTCTCAAGAAAACTTTCTCCGCCGGAGGGAGTTAGCCGCCTGCCGCCGTCCTGCGCGGGGGTGGCGCGCCCTCTTTGGAGCGACGCGATGGCGCTGAGCCCAGGGACGCGGATTGGCCCCTACGAGATCGTCGGCGCCATCGGTGCGGGCGGGATGGGCGAGGTCTATCGCGCACGTGATACGAAGCTGAACCGCGACGCGGCGATCAAGGTGCTGCCCGCGGCTTCGGCGCGGTGCGAACGGCGGCAACCTGCGCGCCGTGGTCAACTGGACGGAAGAGCTGAAGCGGATTCTCGCGTCGGGCGGGGTGCGTTGACGAAAACCACGGCGACCTTACCACCTTGCCACGTTGCCACGTTGCCACATTGGTTGACACTCGCTTTCGGAGCGCATAGTCTCCCTTCGCTAAACCTTGCATGAGGGCATGAGGGCATGAGGGGTCTCGGCTCGCACCTGGGATGATCGGCACCAAACTGTCGGAACGATACGAGATCGTCGCCGAGCTCGGCCGCGGCGGCATGGGGGTCGTCTATCGCGCCCGCGACCCGATGCTGAGTCGCGACGTCGCGGTGAAGCTCATTCCCCCGAGCCAGCTTTCTCCCGATACCGAGCAACGCTTCCAGCGCGAGGCCCAGCTCGTCGCCCAGATGGACCATCCCGCCATCGTGTCCATCTACGATTTCGGCCGTCACGAGGGGTCTCTCTTCTTCGTGATGCCCGTGGTGCAGGGAACGAACCTCCGCGGGTTTCTCCGCCAGAGCTCTCTTCCCCTGGGTGACATCGTCGATATCGGCGTCCAGACGGCGGAAGCCCTCGAGTACAGCCACGCTCGAGCGGTCGTGCACCGGGACATCAAGCCCGAGAACATCATGGTCTTCCGCGAGGAAGGGGGACCCATTCGGCTCCGGGTCATGGACTTCGGGCTCGCCCGGGCGGCGACGGAAAGCCGCCTTACGAAGAGCGGGACACTCGTCGGGACTCTCGCATACTTGAGCCCCGAGCAGGTCGTCGCCTCGAAAGACGCCGATGGACGCTCCGACATCTACTCCCTGGGCACCGTGCTCTATGAATGCCTCGTCGGCGAGCCACCGTTCTCCGGCGAGATGCAGTCGATCCTCTATCGCATCGTCCACGAGATCCCCCAGCCCCCGCGATCTCTGGGCGCCGAAATCGACGAGGAGCTCGAGCGCATCGTGCTGTCGTCGATCGCCAAAGATCCCAGAGAGCGGCCACAGACCGCGGGTCAGCTTGCCGAGAGCTTGAGGCGGTACCGCGCGACGCTCCGTGAGAGCGACCGCGGCCGATCGGTTGCCGGGCTCACCCGCACGTTCCAGCCGCAGAGACCGGCGGTCTCTCCCTTCGTCGGGCGCTCGAAGGAGCTTGCCGAGCTCCAGCACCGCCTGAACGCGGCACTCGGCGGCGAATGCCAACTCGTGGTAGTTGGGGGGGAGCCCGGCATCGGAAAGACGCGGCTCATCGACGAGCTCGAGTCTCTCGCCGGGGCGCGCAAGATCCGTGTCCTCCACGGGCGGTCGGTGGAGCAGGACCGAGCCTTCCCCTATCAGGGCTTCTGTGAGCTCATCCAGGAGTACTTTCGTTTCAAGGAAACGGACAGCTCGCCTCCTCCCGACCTCTCCGACGTGGCTTCCGATCTGGTGTCGCTCTTCCCGATGCTCAACGAAATCAGCGACATTCGCTCCGCCGCGACCGGAGACTCGAAGCTCACGCGCACCGGAGGCGCCTCGGGGCCGGAGGATCGAACTCAGGTCTTCGAGCTCCTGGCGCGCACCCTCACCCGGATCGCGGGAGCGAGGCCGCTCATCCTCGTTCTCGAAGACCTTCACGAGGCCGAGGTCTCGATCGAGGCGCTCCAGTACGTCGTGAGGCGGCTCGGCCCGACGCCGACCTTCATCATCGGCACCTACCGCTCGACGGAGGTGGACCGCCGGCATCCGCTCACACGAATGCTCGAAAGCTTCCGAGGCGATCGGCGATTTTCTCCCATGACGCTCGCGCCCTTCACCCCGTCGGAGCATCGCCTCTTTCTCGAGACCCTGGTGGGCGGGCCCAAGCTCTCGGATAGTTTGGTTACGCGACTCTTCGAGGGCACCGAGGGCAATCCCTTCTTCACCAAGGAGCTCGTGCGATCGCTCCTCGATTCGGGCGCGATCGCCCGGGACCCGACGGGGGCGTGGGACCTCTCGGGGGAGGGTGGTGTTTCGAGCGACGCCCTCCCCGCCACCATCCAGCAGGCGGTCGAAGAGCGCATCGGAAGGCTTCCCGAAGAGCTTCGCGACGTCCTCTCGGTGGCCGCCGTCATCGGAAAGAGCTTCGACTACAAGGACCTGGAGAAGCTGGTCGAAGCGAAGAGCGACATGGAGGATGCCGTCGACCGCCTCGTCCAGGAGGGCTACTTCGAAGAAGAGCGGGAGTCTCGGGGCGACGTTCTGAGTTTTTCGAGCGGGGTGGTTCGCGACGTCCTCTACGCCGGCCTCTCCCGGAGAAAACGACGCTCCCTCCACCAGAAGTGCGCCGAGCTCATCGAGTCGCGCCACTCGGGAAGGATCGAGCGCGTGCTGCCTCAGCTCCTTCATCACTTCTACCAGGCAGATGTCCCGGAGAAGACCGTCGAGTACGGGCTTCGGCTGGCGAAGACCTCGATCGAAGCCTTCAGCGCGGAAGAGGCGGCCCGCTCCGCGAGAACCGCGCTCGAGTTCCTCGACGAGGAATGGGAAGGGGATCGCCTGCTCGAAGGCGAGGCCCGGATACTCCTCGCGAAAGCCCATCGGATGTCGGGCGACATCGAAGGTGCGCTCAAAGAGTGCGGGAGCGCCATCCGCGTTTTCGAGAAGCAGGAAGACGCCGCACGCGCCATTTCCGCCATGGCGCTCGCCGCGGATACCGCGTGGCAAGCGCGCCGCAGCGAGGAGGCGGGTCGATGGGTGGAAAAAGGGTTGAGCGCGACTCGCGGCTCGGATCAAACGGAGAGCCTGCGGCAGTTTCTGTTGCTCGCGGCGACCCTCGCGAATCTGAGGAGCGAATACGAGAAAGCGAACGAGTTCCTGGAGGAAGCGGCGCGCCTCGGCGCTACCGCCAAAGAGACCGAGAAAGAACGGGAGATCCCGCGTGGAGGTAAGCTCGTCGTCGCCCTCGCGAATCCCGTCAAGCCGATCGAGCCCGCCACTATCGAGACCAACGAAGAAATGGAGGTCGCCGCCAACGTTTTCGAGACCCTCATCGCCACCGACGCCCGCGGAAACCTCGTTCCCCAGCTCTGTGAGAAGTGGGAGGCCCTCGATTCCGGCAAGACGTTTCTTCTGACGATTCGCCGCGGCGTTCGTTTCTCCGATGGAGAGCCTCTCACCGCTCGGAACGCCAAGGCCGCAATCGAAACCTCGATCCGGCGCGCGGCGCCGGAGATTCCCTCCGCCTATGCGGCGATCGAGGGCGCCCTTTCGTACCGCGAAGGCAAGGCGAGCGAGGTGGCCGGAGTTCTGGCTCGAGACGACTTCATTCTCGAAGTGCGGCTCACGGACGCCTTACCCATCTATCCCGCCCTCCTGAGCGAAGGAAGTAGCGGCGTCGTCCGCGCCACGGAAGGGGGGCTCGTGGGCACCGGGCCGTTCGTTGTTGCCTCTCACGAACGCGACCGAGTCGTCTTGAAGCGCAACCCGGAATACTGGAGAGAGGGTGTCCCCAAGCTCGACGGCATCGAGTTTCGAACGTACGGCACTGCCGCGACCATTGCGAAGGAGTTCCGCTCGGGCCAGATTGATCTCGCCCGTGATCTCCTGCTCGAGGACCTCGAGGAAACGCTCCGGGACCCTCGTTTCCGGCACGGAATCGTCGAGGCCCCGAAGAGGAACACCTATTTCGTTCTCTTCAACGCGCGCTCCGGGCCCGTGGCTCGAGACGCGAACGTTCGCCGGGCGCTCTCCGGGATGGTGCGGGCCCGCGATCTCGTCTGGAGAACTCTGGGTCGGTTCGCCCAGCCCAGCTCGTGCTGGATTCCGCCGGGGATGCTCGGCCACGACCCCGGCAAGCGCACGCCTTTGCTCACTCGTGAGGAGGCGGTCGAGATCCTGGCCTCGAGCGGTTTTGCCCCGCCGATTCGCCTGAAAGCCTCGGTTCATCCTTTGCTCCGGGACCGCTATGGCTCCCTTCTCACGGCGCTCTTTTCCGTCTGGGCCGAAATCGGGGTCGAAGTCTCGATCGCGACCCCGGACATGGCCGCCTACCTCGACTCCTGGCAGAACAATGATGGCCTCGATCTCACCATCGGCCGGTGGAACGCCGACTATGACGATCCGGATAACTTCACCTTCACGCTGTTCGACTCGAGCTCGGGGGCACTGCGCAGCTACTTCTGCTCGAACGAATCCGACGAGATCCTGGAGGAGGCGCGCTCCGAAGGGCGTCCTTCCGTCCGAGAGAGTCTCTATCGGAAGTTCGAGGGCCTTCTTTCGGAATCGGGAACACTCCTCCCGCTCTTTCATGACATCGACTATCGCGTGGCGGGCCCCAAGGTTCGCGGGCTCGAGTTGAGGGGCACCGCCCCCTACGTGAACTACGCCGAAATCGGCGTCGCCGAATCCGACGAGGCGCGAATCGAGCTACAAAGAGAGGCGGGCGGGATTCTTCAAGTCCCGGTCGCGGAAGTCGTCCAGTCGATGGACCCCGCGCTCGCGGACACGGTGGATCAGACCGAAGTGGTTCCTTCGGTCTACGAGACGCTGACGCGAGACTCCGGCGGCGCCCGTTTCGTCCCCTGGCTTGCCTCGGACATCCGCGTAGAAGGTTCTGGCCTCAAATACCGTTTCCGGCTCCGCGACGACGTCCGATTCCACGACGGGCGGAAGCTCAGCGCGCGGGACGTGCGCTATTCGTTCGAACGGCTTCTCCAGTCCGAGAGCGAAAGCCGACGGATCTACTCTTGCATCAAGGGCGCCAGAGCCGTCCTCAACGGTGAGGCGGGGGACCTGGCCGGTCTCAAGATTCACTCGGCCACCGAGCTTACGATAGAGCTCGAGGAGCCCGTGGCGTTTTTCCTCGCCCTCATCGCTTACCCGGCGGCCGGGATCGTTCCCGAGGGAGCCGACCCCTCGGGCGCACCTTGTGTCGGAACCGGCCCCTTCCGCATCGTCCAGTTCGAGCCCGGCCGAAGACTCGAGCTTCAGCGCAACAGAGCCTACTGGCGAAAGGGATACCCGCGAAGCGAAGGAGTCGTCTTCACTTTCGGCGTTTCCCCGAAGGAGATCCTCTCGGGCTTCCGTTCCGGCCGGTTTTCGCTGGCCTCCGATCTTCTTCCCGAGGATGCCGAGTCGCTGAGGCACGAGGCCGACTTTGCCTCCGGGTACCGCGAGACCCCCCGCCTCATTACCTACTTTGCCGTCCTCAACGCGCAACGAGGACCTCTGAGCGACCCTCGCCTGCGGCGCCGCCTCGTCGACGCCATCGACGCTCCGAGGCTCGTGCGGCAGACGGCAGGACGAATTGCCGTTCCCGCCTCGGGGCTCATTCCTCCCGGGCTTCTCGGTCACGAGAGCGTTCGTGTGGCCGCGGCGACGTCCCCGAAAGCCGCACCCGAGAAGCTCCCGAGCCCGATCGAGCTGACGGTGGCGCTCCACCCGCTGTTTTTCGAGCAGTACGCGGGCACCTACAAAGAGTTGTCCCGGATTTGGGCCGAGCTCGGGTTCAAGACCCGGGTCGTGAACCGGACGATGGCCGAGTACCTTGACGCCATGACCCACGGCACCACGGACGTCATGGTGGGCCGATGGGGCGCCGACTATCCCGACGCCGACACGTTCATCTACATCCTGCACTCCAAAGGAGGCGCGTATGGGCGTTTCACCGGCTCGCCCGAGCTCGACCGCCTCGCCGAAAGGGGGCGAGCCGAAGCCGCTCCCGCCGTTCGCCACTCGCTCTATCGAGAAGCCGAGGAGATCCTCGTCCGGGACGCGCTCCTGATTCCTCTGTTCCACGAGCAGGCCTACCGATTCGCCCGCCCGGAAGTCGATGGGCTCGTCACCGTTTCTTTTACGACTCCGACCGTCGCCTACGAGAACTTGCAGATACGGGGGTAGGAGGTCGCTCTTACCTCCTTCGCACGACGCTCGAGCCCAGGCGGGCGGCGAGGCCGGAACCGAGACTATTGCAAACGACGACGGTCTCGCGGTTGTCTCCGTCGATCCCTCGGGCGAATCCTTCGTGGCCGACAAACCGCGGCAGTTGTTCAACGGGCCGTTCTTGAGCCTTTCGATCTACGGGAGCACGCTCGCGGACTACGACGTCGCTCCCGATGGCAAGCGCTTCGTGATGATGCAGGGTGAAGAGCAGCTGCGGAACACGAAAGTGACGGTGGTCTTCAATTGGTTCGAGGTTCTCAAAAAAACTTTCTCCGCCGGAGGGAGTTAGCTCCCGCCGCCGATCTGCCGAGCGCGATCGGAACGTAGGTCAATCCCCACCCTCATTTTGAGATGCGGATCGCGCGAGCGATCGCGCGATTTTTCTTGTGCAAAGGTCGCCGGGTCTTGTATACACGGTGGCGCGGGGGGCTTCCCTGGTTTTGTCCCAACACGACCCGAAGCTCTCTCGTTTTGTCGAGCCTCGAAAGGAAGGGCGCAATGTCTTTCGGGCATCGCTTCGTTCTCTCGATCTGCCTGTTTCTCGCCTCGTTGACCGGCGCCGAATCTCAGACGTCGACTCGCCGCAACTTCTACGGGATGCACAACCTCAAGGACGGAGGTGCGGCCATCCCCGAAGGAATGAACTGGACCCGGCACCTCGTCGGCGAGGGCGGCTACGTCTTCGATTGGGTGAGGGGCGATTACGGCCGCTTTGTCGTGGACGCCATGGACCGCGGGCTGATTCCGTGCCTGAGGCTCCAGAACTGCAACGCGGGCTGCGATCCCGACGCCGGCCACGCCGAGATCGTGGCGAGCGTGATCCGCCAGCACCTCGCGCAGTATCGGCCCGAGTACCTGAACCGCCTCGTCTACCTCCAGCTCTGGAACGAGCCCGGGGACTCGAGGGACTTCGTCACCCCGGAGAGGTTCGCCGACTTCCTCGTCGCCGCCAACGCAGGAGTGAATCGCGCCGACGTGAACGGTGTCTACCGGACCATGACCCCGGGCCAGAACGGCCCCGACTGGTGGCGCCGCGCCATCCGGCACAATCCCGCCGTCTGCCAGGCCTTCGACGTCTGGGCGACGCACCCCTACCCGGAGTCCTATCCTCCTCATTACAACCACCACGACTCCGTGCCCTTCATCAATCAGGTGAAGACCATCGACAGCTACCTTCTGGATCTCGATGCGGTCGCGATGGAATGCGAGGCTCAGGGCTCACCCCGGCGCGGTTTTCCGGTGATGGTAACCGAGACCATCTACGGAGATCGCCTCGGGATCTCTTACGAGGGCTACCCCAAGACGAAGCGGGGCGGCATCTGCTCGACCGATGGACCGTGCGAGCTCGATGTTCCATCGCAGTACAACGTCGCCGCCTTCACCGAGTTCTGGCACCGCTGGCCCGAGATCGTCGCCGTTCACCCCTTCCTCCTCCACAACTGGTCCTGGGATCCCTTCGCTTTTGTGAGCCGCGGGAGCCGCTCACGCGCGGATTCTCCCGTTCCCGGCTGGTGTCCGCCCGAGGACATCGCCGCGGGAACTCCGTGGCCTCCGGGATACTCGGAAGGTGCGAAGCGTTGCGGTCGCCCTGACGCTCCCTATCCTCAGTACAAGGCGATCCTCGACATCGTCAAACCCCCGCCCGCCGCTTTGGAGCCCTACCGAGGTCCCGTCGGCAGTATCCGCGGTCGAGTGAGGCGGAAGGACACGGGCTCGCCCGTTCGCTTCGCGACGGTCTTCACCGACAGGTACGCGTTCGGCGGGCCGACTCTCTCGGACGGGATCTATGGGGTCCACGATGTTCCCGTCGGAACGTACACCCTCGGAGTGAACAAGGTCGGATACGAGAGCGGGGCGAAGTCCATCACCATCGAAGCGGGAACGGAGACCGTCGCCGACTTCGACCTCGTCTATCGAGGAAAAGTCGCGAAGGGAATCTACTTCCAAAATCAGGGCACCTGTAGCAGCTGCAATCTCTTCGCGCCGTTCCTGGGCGAGACGTTCACCGTTCCCGGCGACGTCGGCTTCATCAAGTTCGCCGCGGCGATGCCGAACGTGGGCAACGTCACCATGAAGTTCTCGATCCTGAAAAGCGGCCCCCTGGGAGAGCAGGTGGGCGCATCGGTGACCGCTTATCTCGAGTGGGGCGGTGAGATGATCGGCGCCGAGTGGCCTGGCGACGGTGTTTCCGTCGAGCCGGGAGCGGTCTACTTCTTGAAGGTCGAACGAGCCGACGGACAGGGGGTTTACCTCTACGCGACCGATTCCAATCCTTACTCCCAGGGCATGGCCTTTACCGGCACGACCTCGCATCCCGGCTGGGACCTCTTCGCCACGATTCGCGGGGCCACGGTGGCCGTCGATTCAAAGCTCGGTGCGCTCGTGGGAAGCGTCCACGACGAGACCAATGCTCCTCTGGCGGGTGCTTCGGTGATCGCGGCGCCGGGCTCCCATTCCGCGACGACCTCGAGCCGAGGAGAGTTCTCGCTCTCTCTTTCCGAGGGAACCTACGACGTCACCGCATCCCTCGACGGCTACGTCCCAGAGACCGAGTCAGCCCTCACCGTTCTCGAGGGACAGACTTCGGTCGTCGACTTCACTCTCGAACGAGCGCCCCTCCCGCCACCTCCGGTGACGAACCTCATCGCGAACGGCGACTTCACTCTAGGGCTTGCGGGTTGGTCGCTCTGGGTGGAGCGAGGCGCGCTCGTTCCCGTCGTCGATGCGTCCGGCCGCGCCCATCTCTCCGCTACCGGACATAACGGCGGGCTCTACCAGACCTTCTCAACGGGAGGAGCCGGGAGAAGAATCGAGGTCGATGGGTTCTGGGCGAGCGGACCCACCCTCGCGAACGCACAGTGGGCGGAGGTGCTTATCATTAATAGTACCCGCAAGCCGGCGAACGGGCAGGACCTGAGCGCCAACCAGCCCGACGTCGTACTCCTCTACAAGAACGACACCTGGGCCACGAAGGCGGGATGGTCGGGACCGATGTCCGCCACATCGCCCGTCCACTCGGTGGGCTCCTTCATCGCTCTCGGAGGCACTGCCACTCTCGTTCTCAAGAGCGGGAACCTTCCCGGTGTCGCCTCGGGAACGTACTTCGACGGTCTCCTCGCTCGA
>CAZKNR010000539.1:0-75777 GCA_964553925.1 uncultured Acidobacteriota bacterium | reverse complement strand
TTACTGGGTCGGCGCATAAAGGTCATCGGATCATCCTGTTGTACTGATCGACCTTCGCGTTGATGTCGAGAAGGGCCTGCTGGTACTGGGCGTACCTCGCGCCTCGAAGGAGCAGCGTTGCGTTGTACCTCTCCACAGCCTCGTTCTGGGTGGCGATGAGGAACTTGTACCGGCCGCGGTCAACGTAGGGATTCTGTTCGATCTGCTCAATCTCAGCGTTGTAGCGTTCTATTTCCCTTTTCGTGCCGGATAACGTGCGATCGAGCTGCGCCAGAGCTTGTTCATTCTGCGCGAGGACCATCTTGCCCTGGTTTATCTGGCTCTCCAACTGGGCGAGCTGCGCCCGGATCCCGGCCTGCGGAATCCGGGATCCCTGGGAAGTGGCCACGGGCGGTCGAGTGACAGCAGGCGAGGTTGCACTGCGCTTGGAGGAATCGGCGATCCATAACCAGAAGAGAGGCGAGCCCCAGAAGACGCCGAGCCCGATCAAGCCCAAGATCCAGCCCGCTGCTGTGTTCGATGAAGATCGCATTGGCTGATTTGCGGTGGCTTCCACCCCGCTGAGGTAGCCTCGGATCGTCTCCTTCGCTGAGGGGCCATGAGCCAATAACTCGATCTTCTTTAGAGTCTTGAGTACCGCCGGCCAATCCTTCGACTCGCGCGCGAACTGGGCCAGGCAGTTGGCGGCAGCGAGGGC
The DNA here is from genome assembly GCA_964553925.1 of uncultured Acidobacteriota bacterium. GTDB lineage: Bacteria > Acidobacteriota > Vicinamibacteria > Marinacidobacterales > SMYC01 > DAISKN01. The sequence continues at coordinate 75,080 of CAZKNR010000539.1, read as the reverse complement.
GATCTGATCGTGGCAGTCGACGGCGACAGGGTCGTCCTCGCCAAGGAGACAGTTGAGCATCTCTAGGCTTGCCGACGCTCGAGATATGAGCTCTTCCGATAGCACTTGAGCCTGGCTCGGGGCCTTCACCGCTCTCTCCACGGCTTCCTGCGCTTGAACGGACAGTGTCTGCCGCACCCGATCGACGAGTGGTGCCGCCGCGCGCCTTACCGAGCTGGCTTCGAAGCCCGAGCCGATCACCAAATCCGTCAGTCGTTTACTCTCCGGGGCGTCCTTGTCGTAGGCCCGCGTCGCTAGGCGAACGGCAGTCGAGAGGACCGCGGTCGACAGGGCGCTCCGAAGACGAATCATCGTGGTGCGGTTCAGCCTAGGATCACCGAGACCGTGGATTCTCTGGGCGACTTCCTCCCACAGAGCTGGCGTTTCAAGCGACTCCCGCCAGCGAGCGAAAGCCTCCATCCAATTCTTGTCTCGAGTAGCGCACTCCTCCGCAGAAAGTTGAGTCGTGCGCTGGCGACGCTCGAGGTCAAGCGCCAAAAGGTGATGCACGACCGCAAGGTTGTGGGCGCAGAGCCCGTGGTCGAATTTCTGCGCAGCTGCCCGTGTCCAGGCGTCTATTGCGTCGGCGAGCTGCTCCTGGCTCAAGGGCACCTGCGTCGTTCCAGTGCCATCGACCGCGTACTCAGGGAGAGGCCATAGCCAGAAGAACTCATCAAGCAGTCGTCGCTCCACGTCGTGAATCCGCTGAGCCGCGGCCCTGATTGCTTCCGCGTCCGACGCACCAACGCCCAGAGGTCCCACGGGGCCAGCCGTTCCCGCGCCAAGCCGCTCGGCCATTTCCACCTTCTGCACGTGGCGCGCGAAGTCGCGCTCTGTGGCGAGGACGGAAAGGCCGGTAAGGCGAAAGGCATTCTCAGCGTAGAGCTCCTGGCTCGCGTGCTCCACGAGAAGCGGATAATGACCGTCCACCCGCGACAGCTCGTCGAATTGGACCTTTCGAAGGTGGCCCTCCAGGCTCTCGCGTTCTGCGGCTACTGTCTTCTTGACGTCCGTTTCGCGACATATGGACTGCGCAACCGAGAGCGCGTCGAGAGACAGGAGTGCTGATTCTCCACCACACCGGAGTGCCGCGGCCAAGTGACGGAATGCATGGACAAGCGTTGCGGTTGCCTCGGCGTCGAGGTCACGATCTCCTGTCCCCGCCGCGAGAAGTTCTCGCAGGTCGCTCCGCGCGCACCTGATGAGCTGCGCCAGACGCTCCCTGCCGGGCGCTTTCGAGGACAGGATGCTGGAGCAACTGTTCCTGAGTGTGCTGAGCTGCTCTTCACGCTGCTTGTTGACCTGGCTGGAGTAGTTTGTGCGAAAGACGACGAGCTGCTTATTCAGCCGAGTGCGAGCTTCCGGGCTGTGTGCCATCCTTAACGCGGCGTCCGCCGGCGCCAACAGTTCGGCCCACCGACCTGTGGCCCGACCGTACGCGTCGAGGCAACCCATTGCAGTGACGGCGATCTCGTCGGACAGGCTTTGAAATTCCGACGGCAGCGATGCCTTGGTGAAGGACGGAAGCCAAGCTCGTCCACTTTCTAAAAGGCGTGTTGCCTCGGCCAGTCCTTGGCGCCCGTCTGTCCGAGTCCCACGAACGGCTTCGGAAACCGCCGTTTGAACGGCGCGCGTGAAGGGTGCTGCGGCAATGCGCCTCGCCGAGAGAAGGTCGGCGGGTGCGTATCGAGTCGCATCGAGGAGCGTGACCTGCCGATCCCATGCCTCTTCCGCCGAGCACCGCTCCGCGGCGATCTGACCGTTCACCGACGTGATCGCTTCGAGCAAATGGGCCCGGACGGAGTCGGCGAACTCCAGATGGGAGTTGCCGGGAAGGCGGCCTGCGAGCCTGGCGGCATAGAGCTGCCAAAATTCTCCACAATCCCGAAGCAGCTGCCACGCGCGGAAGGACTCCTTCCACCAGACATCCCGCTCCCTGGTCTGGCGAACCACCGAGGCTCCTGACTCGCCTAGCGATTCGAGGTCGAGGGCCATCATGTGAAACAGAACGGCGATATTGTGGAGGGCCAGGCCGTTGTGGGTTCTCTGTTCACACTCGACGCGCCAGAAGTCCGCGGCGACGAGCCACGCCCCACGTGCATAGGCCTCCAGGGCCTTGTCTCTGCCGTCATTTGACGGCCTGGGCCATAACCAGAAGAACTCGTCCAGGAGCAGTGTCTGCGAATTAAGCGGGCGAGCGACGGCCGCCTCGATCTCACCGGGCGTCAGATTCGGGATAGGGGATTTCCGAGTCGCGGAGTCGACGAGTAAACTCCTCATTGCCGCGGCAATCTGCTCCAACCCCGCTTCGAAGGGGAGACCCGTCAACCGGTACGGATTGGTTCGATACAGGCTCGGTCGCACATGGCCGAGCAGCGGCGTCGATGTTCCGTCGATTCGGCCTCCAGCAGTCAGCTCTCGCACGGATGGGCTCACATGACGATGCCGCGGCGCCACAACTTCAACTGGTATTCGTACTCGTCGCGGAGCTCGGGCCACTTGTTAAACGCTTCCTCCATCAGGTCTGCGGCTTCGGCAAGTCGTCCAGCGTCCCGAGCCTGAACCAGCGCCTTCCTAGCCATGTCCCTCGCCGTGCGTTCGCTGACGGCGGCGGCCGGGCCCAGAGCAGTCTTCGAGTCATCCGCCGAACTCTCGAGGCGGGTTTTGCCTTTATCTGATCCGGCGTGCGGTCGCCATCGCTCGAGGTCCTGAAGCATTTCGCGGGCGTTGGCATACCTCCTGTGCAGATCGACAGCGAGTGCTCGTAGGGTGATCCTCTCCAAGACGGGATCGACCACGATGTTCAGCTGGCTTGGGGCGATCGGAGCCTCCTGAAATGGACGGCTGTCCCCGAAGCTCGCATCGACGGCCTGCGGGAACGGAAGGTGGTCGGTCAGAAGCAGGTAGAGTAAGCAGCCCAGCGCCCACACATCGCCCGCGCACGAGTCGCTATTCCAGTCCTTGAAGGCCTCCGGACTCTTGAAGCAGCGAGTGCCGCGGGCACTGGCCATGAGGGTCAGCGGATTGACGCGTTTCGCGAGGCCGAAATCGCTGACACGCACACGGATCCCGGTCGCGTCGTAGCCCACCAAGATGTTCTGAGGCTTAATGTCACGGTGTACGACAGGAGGGGTCTCAAGGTGGGCGACGGCCAGCCCTCGGCACGCCTGCACGATGACCTCTACTGTCGTCACTAGTGGAACGAACGTACTGCCGTGTGATTGCCAGAACTGGTCAAGGCTGCCACCCGCAACGTATTCCATCGTGAAGAACCCACACCCCCCCCGGGGAGTCTCGAGGAGATTCGCGTCGAAGACGCGGACGATGTTCGGGTGTCCGATTACCGAGAGCAACCTAGCCTCGGCCAGCAGGTTCTCGTTCTCCTCCTCGCTCATGCCGACGGCTTTGAAGACCTTCATGGCTTGCCGACCGAGAAACCTGTGTTTCACACGGTAGACCTCCCCGAAGGCGCCCTCGCCGAGCAAGCGCTCGACCTCGTACGTCTCGCGGATCATGTCGCCCTCACGCAGGAGCGCCATGGTTCTCCGTTCGATCGGCTCCCACGGTCATCAGATCGACCTGTTGTGCTGTCGATCCTCGCCCTGGTCTCGCGCAATACGCCCACCGTGTTGGGCGTACCTCGCGCGCCGAAGGGCCAAGTGTTGCATTGCCTCTACACAGCCTCATCTTGCAGTTTGCTCAGTCATTCGGTGTTCTTGATGGTGAATGGACAAAAGTGGGTTCGCCGGAGACCACATACGCGAGGAGAAGGAATGCGCTACTGCACGCGGAGATGGGGTGCGGCCCGCCCGGTGCAGCGGCCCAGTAGGCTATAGCCGCTGTGCCGATCAAGGGACAGGAGAACCGGTAGACCAGGGACGGTAAGACCCAGAGACGGTTACGCGTGCGAACGCGAGCGACCAACACCGCCATCGCCAGGCACAGAACGCTCAGGGCGAATGCAAGAAGAAGCATCGCTTTCCCTGACAATCTTTCAGTCCTTTATTGGCGTCGTTGACGAAAGGTTCGACCGTGAGAGTGGCGCGCAGTCCTCCCTCGTGTACTCAGTCCCCATCCAGACGATGATGACGAGGACGAAGAGAATTGCCCAGATGAGATTCATGACCGCGAAGAAATCGCGCGACCGTGGAGCCGCGAGCCCGACTACGTTCAGCGCGCCCAGGCCCAGGCTCAGGAAAAGAGGCACTGGATGGAACGACCCTTCCGGCTTCTTCAGGAGATCCCTGCGCGGAACGAAGTTGCGTTGGATGCGATGCCAGTCCCAGCCGATACGGTAAGAGGTCCAGTTAGCCGTTGCAACGAGTCCATTGACCGCGAGCTCGAAGACCTTCGAGATTAGAAGAACGCCGATCAGAAGGAAAGCACCAGCCGTAGGAGCGAGGACTTTCGAGCGCATGTTGTCTTGCTCAGGCGTGGCCGAAATGCGCGTACTCATCTGAAAAACTTGAGAAGCTCTATTTTGACTGACCGATAAGAGCCTGGGAACGGGGTACTCAAATAGTCTACGAAATTGCTGAGCGGTTCGCGATGATCGTCCGCCCGAGGCACAGCGTTGCCGAACGGGGTGGCTCGAGGGGAGTTGGTACTTGAGCAGGGAGGTTCTCAACGTGCATCGAGGTCGAGGAAGATCACCATTAGGGCCCGGGGTGCAGCTCGAATCGCCGACTCACGGACCTACTCTCCGGCGGGGCGGCGAAAGACGAGCCCTTCCGAGACGGTCTGTAATCGCGCGGTAAGCACAAGCTGGCCGTCGACGAAGCTCCAGCCGCTCACGTGCTTGAGGGCTTCGACGTATCGATGTTCAACGGTTCGATCGAAATCGGGACACGTCCTTCGCGTGCTGAAAGCCGGCTGGTTGATCTCGATGAGTCCGACCCGTTCGCCAGCCACGTAATTACCCGAGTAAGGATCACAGCTCGTGCTTCCGGCGACTCGTCCGGCTTTGAACGACAGTGTCACGTTCGATGCGGTGCGTTCGTCGTCGTCCCAAGATAGCCGCTCGAGCATCCAGTCGACGCCTTCGATTTCGGCGAGTGTGAGCCTGCCAGTCACCTTTGAAGCCGTTTCTTCGAGCTTGCCCTCACGAAACACCCAGTGTCGAGTTGCAAGCTGGGTTGGATAACTAAAGCCCTCGTGGGGTTCCGCCTGCACGACATCAAGGATGATCGCACCGTTCTCGAAGCGCGCAGATCGAATGTCGACTCTATCGCCGATGAAAGCGGACCCGAGCTGGAAGGGTTTTTCAGCGCGGCTGCCCATGACAACGAGGTGGCTGAAGATGCCGGTTCCTTCGCAACATTCGGTCAGAAGCACAACCGCTTCTTCATTGCCGTCGCCCTCGACGTCTCCCACGAGGAAGATGTCCCGCGACAAAGACATCTCGGGACGCGCTGTAAAGCCAGGTTCGGGTTCGCCCACCCACTTCCCGTTCCGGAGTGTCATCGCTACCCCGTACAAGGTGTAGGTAGCGTTCAACAGTTCTTCTCGCGTCGGCGCGGTCACAGAGGGGACCCTACTGACTCCAGACCCGTGCTGAGGAGGGCGACGACAACTGCGCCGAGAGCCATCAATCGTGGTGTCATTTGCTACTCGTTCGGCTTGTGATTGCTTGCCTTCTTCGCACTGGCACATAGCGTCTAACCGGACGCGCACTGACGCTCAGCTTCGCGCAAAGCCCGGTCGGACTCCTCGCCTTTACCAAGCTGTTTCAGAACAAGTGCCAGGTAGCTCAGTGTCAGCCAGTCACCGGAGTTCAGCGAGAGCGCCCTTTTGAAAGCAGCTTCGGCTCCTTCCAGGTGGCCGCTCCTGTATAGTGCAAGTCCCCGCCCGAAGTGCGGCCAGTACCATGCTGGAGCAATGGCAATGGCCTTCTGAAAAGAGCTAAGGCCGTCATGCAACATACCGGCGCCGCAAAGGGCGGATCCAAGATTGCACAGTGCTTCCACGCTCTTCGGGTCGAGATGGACGCTTTGACGATATTCTTCGATGGCCTCCTCGCGCCGTCCGCTGTGTTCAAGCGCAAGTCCGAGGTTTCGATGACCTTCTGCCAAGTCCGGCCGTAGGGCAATTACTTGGCGCCAAGCATCTATCGCTTCCTCGAACTGCTCGCTACTCAAGAGATTCGCGGCCAAACCAAAATGACCTTGGATTAGTTGGGGGTCCAGTTCTAGTGCCCTTCGAAACGCGAGGATTGCCTCCCGTTGCCTCCCCTCCCTCGTGCAGGCCATCCCGATCTGAAGCGCCGCAATCGACGGTGCCAAGTTACCACTCCCCTGTACTGACTCGATCGCTCGCATTACTTGCGCCCTCAAGAAGCGTACCGAGATGATTTCTTCTATCGTTCGCAGAAACGCACCCGCCTCTACCCCTGGGCCGAGCCCGTGGTTCTGGCGGGAACCGTCCTCAAACCACTCGCAAACGTAACTACACGTTCCTTGGGGCGTAGTGCCTAACTCCAGCGTGAAGTAGAAAACTTGCGGTTTAGTGCCAAGCCGCTCGTCGTCTCGCCCACAGACAATCGTCACAAAGTAACACTCTGGCGTCTCCGTCGGTTCCGGCATACGCACAAGCAAGCAAGGTAGGTTTGCGCACTTGGTCTGCTCGACGCTCAATTCAGCGGAGTCAGTGGCCACACCACCTTGTGCTACGAGTGCAGCGCCCGCAGAAAGCCAGATCTTACGCACCGATTGTGCCGCGCTGCCCCTTTCCATCATTCCGAGAAGAGCCATCGTGTTTTCGAACGCAAACTCCCGCAGGGTGACATGGGCGAAGGAATAGTGTTGTCCTCGTAGCGCAAGAACCTTCGTCAAGAGAGTGTTCACGTGCTCCAGAGCCATCTTCGCTTCTGCATAACCCGGCCGATGCAACATCGCCCGACGAAGGGCCGCCTTCGCTTGATGCAATTCTCGAGCCGCGCACAATTGCAGGGCCATCTTGTACTCCGCTTCGGCATCCGTGGGGTTCAGCGCGAGTACGCGTGCGAATGACGCGATGGCGTCCTGATGCTGGCCATTGCGGGCCAATGCGCCCCCGAGGTTGTAGTAAGCGTTTGCGCAGTTCGGGTCCGCCTCTGTCGCCGCTTTCAGGAACTGGATCGATTCATCTAGGCGATCTCTCTCGCCGAGAGCAACACCGCGTTCATAGAGCACCCGCACGGCCGCTGTTCGTTGACCATCAAGCCAGAGCGAGTTCGAAAGATTCTTGTAAGCGTCGTTGTTTTCCGGATCCAGCGCGATAGCCTCTTTGAGTTCTGAAATTGATTCGCTGAGAGCGCCGCACTTACCGAGAACCGTTCCGAGATTGTAGTGTCGATCCGAGTTCTCTGCATCGAGCGCTGCAGCCCTTCTATAATGCTCAATGGCGCTCGCCACGTCACCTTGTCGGTCATAAGCGATGGCCAGGCTTGTGTGAGTGTTCGCGTCAGATGCTAATCGTAGACATTCCTGAAGCGCCGCAACGCAGCCGCCCGCATCTCCTATCACAGAGAGGGCGAGCCCCAGCCTGCGGTACGCCCTCACGTCAGTCGGATCTTTTCGAACACGGCGCCGGTCGGACTCGATAGCTCGTTCGAGGCCGATCCTGGCGCCATCGTCGTCGGGACTATAACTCTTGACTTTGGCAAGAAGCGCCACTGCGCCGTCGAGCTGATCATTTTCGGTCATGCTCTTTCCGGGAGCGCCAGACTCACCATGCCTTGAAAGAGATGCTTCGCGCGCGAACAACGCTAGGCGGGCATTTTCGACGGATGTGCAGTCCAACAAAAGGTCACGGATCGCATCAAGGGGATTTTCCGGACCTTCAGGTCTGATAGAAAACATAGACGTGAGCTTGTCCATGTAAGCGGTGTAGCCGCCCGCCATAGTCGCGTTGTATTCCCAGATCGTTTGAAGGGGTATCAAGCCACGGAGAACCATGCGAGACACCTTTACCGACGGACTGGGTATCGCGGTAATAGAAATTAGAACACGGTCCCCTGTCTCGAACTCGATTTGACAGTAACACTCGATGCGCGTGTTACTGTAACGGACTACTTTGCCCATTGTTTACAGATCTGGAGTGGGATCCTGCTGCCACTTCTCAATCGGATCACTTTTGTTCATTTGCGTGGAATGCCATAGGGGTGGGATTCACAAGATCCTGTGAACGATCCGCTGCTATCCCATAAGTTCTGAGTAAGGTTTCTCTCTCGGTCTCGGCGCGGGTGCGATCCAGGACGATGGTTTGCCCCTCGTCATTCTCAAAAACGACGAGGGGATTCGTCTCGGTCTCGAGAAGGTGCACGAACTCTTGGAGACCGCGGAATTGTTGGCCGTTGACCTTCGTGAGGACTCGGTCCTGCCAATCGTGGTAACCAGCATTCACCGCCGATGGAAGAACTCGGTTCAACACGACGACCTGCTCTCCCGGCTGACTTCGATCGCCATTCTGGAATACGGCCAAATGCGGCGGCGGGTTGGGTCCGAAGCTCAGGAGATAGTTTGTCGTTAGCGGATTGAAGACGAGGCCTCCGTAGATGAAGTACGTCGGCTGCACGTCGTATTGGTAGGGAGCGACCAACTGCGCCGCCGACAACGGCACATCGAGGCAGATCTCGAGATCCTCCGTCCGGCCATCACGGAAGACCGTCAGGCGAAGCTGTTCACCCATCTGATGCTGTTGGACGTAATGAGTCATGCTCGTTCGCAGATTGGGCCGGAGCTCGATGGTGCCGTCAAAAGCGATCCCGTGCCCGTCGATCGCTGTGAGGACATCTCGTGGGCGAAGGTTCCTGGATGCGGGCGTGAAGGGCACAACTCGAGTAATGAGGACACCCGTTCCTCGCTCCGGGAACTGTACAAATTCGCGAAGGCTTTCGCTTTCCAGCGCTTGCCAGAGGAAGCCGGCAAAGGGAATTCCATCGACCTTGCCATCGTCGATATCTTCAAGGAAATGCCGGATCACCGGAGTTGGAACGAAGTAGCCGATACTGTTGGCGTCCTGAGCCGCTTGCATGACCACACCCACGAGCTTTTGATCGGCGATGACAGGACCGCCGCTGTTCCCTGGGTTGATCGCTGCATCAATTTGGACGGCGAGAAGGCTGCTAGCGCTGTGAGCATAAGTCTGGTGCTCAACGCGAGAGACGACTCCCTCTGTGGCGCTCAGAGTGTCTCCGCCCATAGGAAATCCGTACACTGCGACGCGGTCCTGTACCTCCGGGAGGTCCCCCAGTGGAGGCGCCGAAATACCGTCAAAGAAAGCATCATCATCCAGAGTTAGGATGGCGAGGTCGGCTTCGTGGGAGACTGCGACAACCTGCGCAGTATGTTTATCCGACTGCCCGTGGCGGCGGACTTGTACGAAAGTCTGGTTGCTTACGATGTGAGCATTCGTAAGGATGCGCCCTCCATCGATGACGACGCCGGAGCCTGTCACGGAAAACTGGGTCCCGGCGCCCCAAGGAACCTGATAGTCCGGATACCGTTGTTCGGCGTAGATCTTGACGACCGAGTCCCGTGGATCAGAAGCAAGGGTGGGGGACGCGAGTACGAGAACGCAGAACGCCGCCAACGTGGAGTTCTTCATGGTGGTCTCTCCGATGCTTCGTGCGCGGGGTGGCCCATTCGTTGACAAAACAGGACCTATTTACGGACTGAAGGATAATTCCAAGAAAAGAGATAGACCGGCTCCAAATGAAGATGTATGACCCACTTCAGCAACGGTCGAACAAGGTGTTGCCATCTCCCTGCAGGAGGCATAAAGAATTTTCGGGGTACCCTTTGAGAGACCGATCATCCGCTTCGGCACGCTTCGCGTGACTGAGAAGATCGCAATGGTGCAAGAGGCATGCCGCGGCTCTAGGGACGTCGCGCGCTTGTGTACTTACTGATTAGTCGGGATTTAACGCGAACACTGCTCCTGCGCATCATGTGACATGGGGGGATTACGCAACATTATTATCCGGAGGATATCCGAAAATCTCTACATTGGCGCGCTGCCTTGCCTAGGAGCTTGTGAAAGAGAGGAGCTCGGCTTTGTGAGAATCGACGCCGGGAATGGGATTGCCACGAACCGTCGTCGAGGAAAACCCCGCGGGTGACGATGACATGAATCCTGGCGAGCAAGGTTGTCGTCGGTCATAGAGGCTGGCGCCAAAAGGTGTAGCGCGAGGCGACATCATCGACGCCAATGGCGGCGTGCTGGACCACCGAGCGGCCCTGAAGGGATGCGCTATTCGGCTTCCAGCGCAGCCACCCGGGATTCACGAGGGCTTCGGATGGAGATCGTCCGTTTAACGACGTTCCTCAGCCGCGAAGTGCTTCGCGAAATGCCTTGACGGCGGAGGGCTGTCGGACGATGGAGAAAGGAGGCGAGAAGCTGGACGTCGAGATTGGAAAAGAGGGCGCTCTTTGCCTCCAGCTGGTAGCGTTGCTGTCGCAACACGTGTACCACGACCGGCGAGTCCCTCCAGATCCACACCTCCGACACCGAGGCGGCGGTAGATCTCGAGCCTGTAGATTCCGCCGCTGGACGAGGTAGCACTCGTCCGGTTCCTAAGCCGCTTTGCTTTGGTGCGTTCTTGGGCGTCCAGCCACCGTACGGGGAGGGGTTGATCCCTCGCCCCAGCACGTAGGCCTCGATGAAGCGGCCGATGTAGGACTTGAGGCGCTCGTGGTCCTTCGACGGCGCATGAGCTCCGGCGTTCCTTTCCAGGCAGGCGATGCGAGGCACGGACCGCTCGCCGCGCAGGGCAAGGTGAGCTTCATAATGCTCCCACACCCGTAGGTGACGAAGCGCTGGTCGGCCGTTGGAACGTGCTCTCCCGCGCGGAAGTTGTCACCTGAGCGACCATGACGAGATGCCAGCACGCGCGAAAATGCCGTTTCGGGTTGCCGGTGACTCCGACGGTCATTCTTGTAGTCGCACATCAACGACAAGCGGATAGTGGTCGGAGCCCACATCGGGTCCTATCCAGCGGTCGAGGACGTCTACTCTCTCAGAGACCAGGCAGTGGTCGATGGGAAGAGCGAGCGGCCAGAATCCGACGGGCCAGCTCCATTGAAGTCCCATCCCGAGCGCCGAATCTCTGAGACCCGACCCCGCGAGCATTTTTTGGAAGGCGCGGCCCCACGGCGTTGTGTTGAGATCCCCGAGAACGACTGAGTAAGGACTGCCCTCACCGGCAATTGCCGCAATACCCGCGAGCTGCTTGTCCCGAAAGTCTGTATTCCTGGCATCTCGCGGAGGAAGCGGATGCGTCGCCAAAACGCGGAGCGGTTTTCCCTCGACGTCTACCGTCGCCACGAGCGAGGGAACGCCCGGGAGGTCGAACGCGACGGTTTGAGAGGAACGAAGCGGGTGTAGGCTCCAGAGACCGATGCCAAAATTGCTTCGGAGCGGGACCTTCACCGAGTGTGGATAGCGCGAATCGAGCTCGGTCATTGCCTCGAGCCAGACCGGGTCGATCTCCTCGAGAACGATCACATCGGCATCGATGTCGAAGAGAAAGGCCTTTAAGGCGTCATGGTTCCGGTTCATGGTGTTCACATTCGCGAGAGCGAGGCGAACGGAGGGACCATTTCCCGAGGCCGTTGCCCGAGGCCACGGAGAGACATACGGGACCAGCGCCGCGAGATTGGGCAGCAGGAAAAGGCCCACCAGGAGCGCCCACTTCGGCTTTCGGAGCAGCAGCAAAATGGCTACTCCGAGGCCGAGCACTGCGGTGTATTGCAGCCGAAAGTGAGCGAAGAGATCGAGAAACCAGGAGAGCGAGCCGAGATAACCGACCATGCTGGCCAAGGCCACGGGTGCCAATAGCAGCACCACGACAATGTGAAAGGGAACCTTGGTGCTCAGGAAGCCGGGAATGGATCCACTGCGGCGCCGCAGGACGGCAATTGCCGCAACTCCGGCACAAAAGCCCCCGACCACGGTGAGTGTGCGGGCCGTTTGGTAGTCGAAAGGCAGCAACCGGGCACCGAACGGACCGAGCACGAACACATCCAGAAAGGCGACGCCAAAAACGGCATAGGCAACCACGGTCATGATATCGATCATCTGGGCTCGCATTGAGGCCTCCTCAAGTTCCCGAGACGCGGGTACGCTGGCTCCTTCTTGCCACCAAGAAAAGGAGGTCCATCGAAAAAAACCGACGGTCGATGATGTGTTCTCTTGTCGCACCATCAGCGAAGTTGTCTTCCGGCTCGCCATCCTCTATGAGATCTTCCTCTGCCGAAACGCTCGCGCTCCTGCCTGACGGGCGCGCGAGCCGGCGGCTACGACGGAGGCTGCTTGGTTGCGCTCACTGCTGCAAGGTCCTCGGCTTCGCGGGACGGTGCGGGGGGTCTTTTCGACTGGCCCCGGGACAAGGCGACGAGAGCGAGCCCTAGGCGGTCGGCTTCCTCCCGCGTCACGGCAACGCCGCCGAACCGGGCGCGATAGAACCTCTCCAGTACACGGAAGCCCGCCTCCCTCTGGACGTCGGTGACGGGCACTTTCAGCCAATGCTCGAGTGGAGCGGTGCTTCGTGTTCGAAGATACCCGAGCTCCGCCGCTCTTCGGTCGAGCTTCGCAACGAAAGCCTCGAGCCCCGTCCGGGCCGCGTTCGCGGTCTCGACGAGCCGCGCCTTCGGCACCGCCCGGCGACGATGACCACGTCGACGCGCTCGACCCACTGAGCCTCAAAGAACCACCCATAGGCCAAAAGCACCAGCAAGGAGAGAGAATCCCGAGCCCTAGGGTCGCCAAGAAGAGCTTCTCTCGTCTCGAAGAGGTCTTCGACGCGCCGCGACGGTACTCAACGAGGAGTCACACGGCGTGCTTGATGCGGAGGTACGCGAAACGATGGGAACCGCCAAGATCCCGAGGAGCGAGACGACCTGAGGCAGAAGTTCTACTCCGTATTTCATTGCCGTTCTCCCATTCCACGGCCAGCATCGTCACCGCCGTGAGTTACAGTACCCAAGTCCTCGCCCGTTCAGGGCCCACGTTCTTCAAGAGCCACCGCTATTCGTCCGGCGCGAGAAGCATCTTCTGCAGGTAATCAATCAAGCTTCGGATGTCATCGCGACGGATTTTGATCAGTGGTCTTCCGCCGTCATCTTCATCAACAAAAACTTCATTGGGTGCGCCGACGATGAAGGTGTCGCCGGTTCTCTTTCCGAATGCCTAAGTTTGGGGAAATTTCCTTTTGCTCGCGTGTCATGATTCCTCCTTCTCGCTTCAGAGGTCTCTGCGTCCCTGAAAAGCTCAACCAGGATTTCCACCGTTGCAACAGGTGAGCGGATTGGTGCTAGATGTTCAGAGGAGGTGACCTGGACCTATCTATCTAGTCCAACCTTCCCAATCCAATCGGTACTTTCTCCTCAGATCGCGCATGTGGCCAGGGAGCACTCCTTTGCGTCTCGCGTCTTGCTGCAGTTCCTTCATGGCTTGGTTGATTTCTCGGCTCCCATCAAGGATGTCGCTCCACAGTTCCCTACAGTAAGGTGTCGTTTCATTGTTTATGGAGGTACTTCCGCTATAGGTCCCTCCATATGCCAAGTCGGTTTGGGCGCCGTAAACGGCGAACCAATCCCGACCTGCGGCAGCGCCGTACGAGTAGCCGCTCGCGCGTCCGGAGTAAGAACCAGTTGTAGACTTCTGGTAGCACGCATCGAGGTATCGTCGGTAGTTGTCATCAAGCACGTCCGCTGTCTTAGAAATCTCTCCAATCCGCGGCTCGAACTCGGCAACGCGATCTCTGAACTCTTCCATACTGGACCGAGAGGCCTTCTCCGGGATCTTGTCCGTGGGCGAAAGCGCCTCGACCGCTACGGCAGCGGGAGGCGCCGTGTCTTGTCCGGAGGTCGCGACCACTTCAGTTGAGATCGCTTCTGCGTTCCTCGCGATCTCCTCTTCTCGCAGCCTCGCTAGAATCGCAGCGTTCTTGTCCTCGATCTCCTCGTCTTGACGCTCATGCACGTCGATGGTGACGCCGGCGCCGGCGTCCTCGCCAAGGGATTCCGCCGTGGGGCCCGTTGAAGCGCCCCGACTCGGGCCTGCGCTTCCGGGCTCCGTTTCGGGAGTGTTGCTGTCAGAGCATCCCAGAGAAACCGCAATCACCGTTAGCGTCAACGAGAACCAGCGGACCAGCATCGGCTTTCTCCCTTCCCTCGGAGACATGAATACCGAACAAGGTCGAGTAAGCGGGGCCTGTTAAGAATTCAGAATAGCTGGTTGTTCTCAATTATAGCAGGTCGCAGTCCGGAAATCTGCTTCGCGGTATTCGGTGCGACCATTTCCTGCGCGATGCGACGGAGAGCCGTGGGATCCGGCAATAGAAAGGACTTCCGAAGAGGGATTTGCGCGGGGAAAAGGTTGTCTATTTTAGATAATCGGCTACACGAACGTAGCGGTGACCGGTGCGTGGTCGGGAATCACACCGTCCGCGATGGGGTGCGCACCGATCAAGTTGGGAGTGTCCTCGTTGATTATGCTCATCGTCGGCACCTGGCGAAGATTGCCCTGCCGAGGCATGAGTCCCTCACTGCTGAGTATATGGTCGAGGAGCTCCTTCTGTCCGTTGTACTTCCGTGTCCAACGCTAGTCTTCCGGCACGAGCTTCGTCACGTTGAAGAGTCTCCACGGGTCATTGTGATCCGAACGCTGGAAGGCGTGGGGTTCAGTTCCATTACAATTTTTTTTTGGTACGTTTCTTTCTACCGGGCGATGCGCATCAAAGATTCCGCTGCGAGTTGGTCGAACCCCTTTGTCGGTTCCGTTAGCACAACGTTCGTCCCAGGCCCGTAGTTGTCAGGGTCATCGTCGATCGCGAGCCAGCGGCGCTGCTCCCAACCCTGCCGTCGAAGAAACGCCCGGACCTCACGATGCCGCGGGTACTCCTCGATCCTCAACAGGCTCGGCGTGACTCCAATGATTCTCTTTGCGATATCCGGCGCGAAGTGCCCCCTTATCTCACTCATGCTGAATGCGTCTTTCCAGGAAGAGGACACCACGATCTCGATATCCTCGAGAGCCCGGACGGTCTGCTGGAAGAGCTCGAGGCAGTCCCCGTCAAAGCGATACTTCGGAGAGTCTGCCCTTCGCAGAACGCCGTCGAAATCGAGGAAAAGCAACATCGCCTGGCTCATCATGTCGTTTCGCGAAAACTCAGGTCCGCGACGACCGCTCGGTGGTCGGAGCCTTCGACCCGGACGACGCGGACCGAGACCGGCTCGATTTCTCGCGACAGCCAGAGTTGGTCGATGCGAGTAAGGGGAAGGAACTCGGGAACGGTCGCGCCCCAGCCCGATCCGGATGCGCGCCAGGAGTCCTGTAGAAAGCGGCGCAACGGTGCAAGCGATGGCATGTGTGCCGGAACGTTGAAGTCTCCGGCCAAAAGTATGGCTTCGGCTTCCGTGGACCTCGCAGTCGATTCCAACAATGAAGCGAGTTTCCCATACTGCCCGATACGCGCACGGTAGTTTTGGCTCGGGTTTTCGTAGAACGGGTCCACGAGCTGAATCACGATCGAAGGAAGCATGAGGCGGACGTTAGCAACGAGCACCTTCCTCCCATGAATCTCCATCAAGAGGAGCTGCGGGTCCGTCCAGGGGCCGACGCTCTCCGTGGGCAGGACCTCGGCCGGAAAGCGAGATAGCGTCCCCGGGTCGAGAGTCCCGTACCAGTGGAATCCCTCCTCGATGGTCGCCGGTTTCATGCCCTCTTGAACGAGGACGATGTCAGGCTTCAATTCCTTGACGGCTTCCGCCCAGCCAATGTTTCCCGCTCCGATGTTCCATGTCACAACGCGAATCGTTTGGGAGGACGGCGCTGCGCTCGCGCCGATCTGCGGCCACTCGGACGCAAGGACCAGGAAGGAGGTTATAAATGCGAGGAGCACCCAGCTCCGCAAGCGGACGCCCGATGGCAAAAGGAGAACGCCCCAGATGGCGGGAGGTGCGACAGAGATCCATTCGCCCCAGATGGTCCTATCGCCAACGAAGGCGTATACGGCGGCGAGCGCGGCGATGAAGACGCACAGCGCAAAAACGGTCCGCTTTCGGCCTTGTGCGGCGCGTTCACTCATGATCAGCTTTTGGCGGCGTCCGGAGAAGGTCTGACTCGCCCGAGACCACGTACGCTAGGAGAAGGAATGCGCTACCGCACGCCGAAATGGGGTGCGGCCCGCCCGGTGCGGCAGCCCAGTAGGCCGTCGACGCCGTCCCGATCAGGAGGCAGGAGAAGCGAAACAGCAGAGAGAGTAAAGCCCAGGCGCGTCTGCGCGTGCGAAGGCGAGCGATGATGACCGCCATCGCGAGCACCAGAATTCCAAGAGCGAAAGCGAGTTGGAGCATCGCCTTCCCTGACATTCGTTCAACCCTTTCGAATTGGTGGGGTTGTTGAAGAGCTGGTCGGTGATAGTCGCGGGTAGTCTGCTCTTGTGTACGTGGTCCCCATCCAGACGAAAATGACGAAGACGAACAGAATTACCCAGATGAGATTCATGACCGCGAAGAAATAGCGCGATCGTGGAGCCGCGAGCCCGACCAGGTTCAAGGCGCCGAGAGCCAGGAATAGAGGCACCGCTGGATGGAGCGACCCTTCCGGCTTCTTCATGAGATCCTTACCAGGGATGTTGACGAAGTTGGGGTGGATTCGATGCCAGTCCCAGCCAACGCGGTAAGACGTCCAGTTAGCCGTTGCTACAAGTCCATTGCCGGCTCGCTCGAAGACCTTCGGGATGAGCAAAACTCCGATCAGAAGAAAAGCGGCGGCCGTAGGCGCAAACGCTCTCGAGTTCATGATGTCGCTGCTACTCGGCGTCGAAACGCGAGTCCTCCTCAAAAGGAACTCGGCGAGTTCCAGTGCTGTTTGTCTGAGACCCTGGGAACTGGATACCAAACAGTTTACGAAATTCCTGGGAGGATCGCGATTTAGTCCTCGGATGCACGGCTCTCCGGGCTGCACGCGCCCAACGTGGTGGTACACCCTCTGCGACCGATGCAGTCTGGTCCGGGATTGTCATCAATGTTTCGGCATCCTCGCGAGCGGAAAGGATGACAAGCACGGTCTCAGCTGGGGCTCAGAACTTGATCGGCAAAGGCTCGACCACGTCACGCTATCCCGGGGGGATAGCGTCCACCGCCACGCGGGCCGGGCTCAATCATCGGTGGCTCCTGGAAGCCGCCAGCCGTGAAAACGGTGCAGGGAGATGACGTGAGAGTTATGACGAGGTGCTGGCCGTGGGGCTGGTTACTGACTTGTGGTGAGCCCTGGAAGAAGTTCATCTGTTTTCCCGGCGCTGCCACCAACAACGGCTTCGCCGGAGCCCTTGAGCGTCTCTTCGAACAGGACGGAGTTCGCCCCGTGACACCCGAGCACGGCCATTCGCACGATTGCGCGAGGATCACACTCCGAGAGCGACGCTCCACGCCGGATACGAGGTTGTCCGCGGGTCAATGGGTCAACACGTCGCTGAGCTCGCATCGTGAGCCTGAATTCTCACCGCACTCTCACCGGGCGGAAGAATTAGTCGACTTTCTCTTCTTGCAGTTTTTCCTGAACCCAGAGGTTCAGCAAGGTCTGGGGAGAAACGCCGTGACGCTTCGCTAAGTCGCGGATCTTATCTGACAGAGCGGATTCGATCGGGTAATAGTTCGCTTCGGCCTGGAGACTTACGGAGAACTCGGCAGGCTCGGTCTGATCCCAGATGTCATCCAGATCTTTCTGAATCCCAATACTGGCCCATTTCCTGGTAGGACGTGGCCTCAGATATCGAACTCCTATTTTTTTTCATAGCGTTTCCGTTCACCCCGAGTCATATCGCGGCCAGAAATGACGAGGGCGGCTCTGGTCGTCTTGTAGACAAAAAAAACGACAACACATCTTCCGGCGTCGGTCCGTCCTAAAGCAGCATAGACGTTCTCGCCTTCACGGTGACCCTTTTCGACAAACCGAAACGTGGGTTTGCTCTGAAGCAGCTCCCAGACTTCACTCTTCTCAACACTGTGCTTGCGTTCGAACTTTTCTACGACGTCATCAAGCTGGGGTCGCGTCCGTATGAGAACGCCCTGTTGTCGCCGTATTGTCGTCGATCAAGCCACATTAGCTGTTTAGCCACGGCTATACATTCTATGTCCGGATGGGATTGCTCTCCAACCGGAAACCTGGGCGATTCCCTTCGCCTCACGCGTGAAGACCCCGGGACTTAGCTCTTGTTGGTGCCGAAGCGGGGACTCGAACCCCGACCCTCATAAGAGGACTGCGCCCTGAACGCAGCGCGTCTGCCATTCCGCCACTTCGGCGTGGGAAGTATTGCGGGTTGAATGATATGTGCAGGGCGGCGTATTGTCAAAGCCGGACTGCACGGTGACCACAATCGATTACCCCCGTCGTATCAAGGAGCGCCTCCGAGTTCTCGGGCGGCCGACCACGGAGAAGGACCTCATCAAGCAGCTTCGGGTGAAGGGCGAGGCCCGGCTCGAGGCGAAGCGGGCGATCGAGGGGCTGCTCGCGAAGGGGGAGCTCGTTCGCACCCGGACCGACCGCATCGGCCTTCCCGAAAAGATGGATCTCGTCGCCGGGCGGCTCGAGATGAAGAGCCGAGGGTTCGGCTTCGTCATTCCATCGGAGCCGGGCCTCGCCGACGTCTACGTTCCCTCGGCGGAGCTCGCGGACGCTCTCCACGGTGACCGGGTCCTCGTTCATGTGGCGAAGAAAAGCGCCGACGGGCGGCTCGAGGGACGCATCGTCAAAGTCGTCGAGCGCGTCACCACTCATATCGTAGGAAGGCTCGAGACGGACGCCGGCGGGACCCGCGTTGTGCCCTTCGACCCGCGCTTTCCGTACGAGGTCTTCCTCCCCGACAAGGACCTCGGCGGCGCGAAGGCGAAGGATATGGTGGTCGTCGAGCTTACGCGCTACCCCGCTCCCTATCGCGCGCCTCTTGGACGCATCGTCGAGGTCGTGGGAAACGTCGACGAGCCCGGGGTCGATCTCCTGGTGGTCGTCGCGAAGCACGGTCTTCCCGACGAGTTTCCCGAGGACGTCCTCGCGGAGGCGGAGGCCACTGCCTCCGAGGTGAGCTCGCGGGCCCTCGGCGCGCGCGAGGACTTCCGCAGCAGCCCGATCGTCACCATCGACGGTGAGACCGCGCGGGATTTCGACGACGCCGTCGAGGTCGAGACCCTCGCGAACGGGAACTTCCTCCTCGGGGTCCACATCGCGGACGTCTCGCACTACGTGCGCGAGGGGTCGCGTCTCGATCAGGAAGCCTTTCATCGGGGCACGTCGGTCTACTTTCCCGAGCGCGCGATTCCCATGCTCCCCGAGCGGCTCTCGAATGGGATCTGCAGTTTGAACCCCGGAGTCGACCGCCTGGTCCAGAGCGTTTTCGTCGAGGTGAGCCCCGCGGGGAAGATCGTCACGAGCCGGTTCGCCGACGGGGTCATTCGAAGCCGCGCCCGGATGACCTATACCAAGGTGAAGCAGATCCTCGTCGACCGGGATCCCGCCGTCACCCGCGAGTACAAGGAGCTCCTTCCCGCGTTTGCGCGCATGGAGGCCCTCTTCAAGATCCTGCGAGCCCGGCGCGAGGCGCGGGGCTCGATCGACTTCGACCGTCCCGAAGCGGAAGTAGTCCTCGACGACAAGGGCCGGGTGACCGACATCCGCGCCTCCGAGCGCAACGTCGCCCATCGCATCATCGAGGAGTTCATGCTCCTCGCGAACGAGACCGTCGCGCTCCACATCGCCGAGCGCGGCGCTCCCTCGATCTACCGGATCCACGAGCCCCCGGACGACAGCCGCGTCGAGGTGTTCGAGGAGTTCCTCGTCGGCCTCGGGCTTCGGCTGCGCTCTCCCTCCGAGCGCCTCAACCCGCGGGCCTTTCAGAGGCTTCTCGCCCGCGTCGAAGGTAAGCCCGAGGAGAGGCTCGTCTCCTACGTGATGCTCCGGACGATGAAAAAGGCGGTCTACTCCGAGGAGAACGGCGGACACTACGCGCTCGCGGCGCCGTTCTATACCCATTTCACCTCTCCCATACGGCGCTATCCCGATCTGATCGTGCATCGTCTGCTCCGGGAGCTCCGGGAGAAAGGCGTTCCCGAGACGGAGGCCGCGGAGGTTCGCGAGCGGCGGCTGAAGGAAGTCGCGGAGCGGAGCTCCTACACCGAGAGACGCGCCGACGAGGCGGAGCGCGAGCTCGTCGATTGGAAGAAAGTCCGCTTCATGTCGGACAAGGTGGGTGACGTCTACCAGGGGGTCGTGACCGGAGTCACGAGTTACGGACTGTACGTCGAGCTCGTCGAGTACTTCGTCGAGGGCCTGGTGCACATCAGCACCCTCGTCGACGACTACTATCACTACAACGAGGAAGCCCACACCCTGAGAGGGGAGTCCACGGGCCGTATTTTCCGTCTCGCGGATCGGGTCACCGTTCTCGTGGCGAAGGTCGATCTCGTGCTTCGCCGCATCGAGCTTTCGATCGAGGGCCTAGAGCCGCCACGGTCGCGAGGGGTAAAGCCGCGACCGAAGGCGACTGCCGGCAAACGCAGACGCAGACACCGCGGTCAATAAGATCAGCCGAAATCGAGCTCGTAGCCGGCCTTCCGCAAGAGCGCCGACTCCTCGTCGAGATCGGCCCGGGTCAGCGGATGTCCTTCGAGCCACGAAGGCGGGAAGTTCAGCGTCAGGCCTTTCTTCTTTCCCGAGAATTCGATCCGCGGGAGAAGGCTCGGACTCCGGCCCCGGTTGAAAAGCACCGCGAGCCTCAGAATGATGGCGAGCCTCAGGGCGGTCTCCTCATCCACCAGTGTGAGCTCTTCGAAAGCGGCTCGAGGAAACTTCCGGCGATGCGACTCTATCAGGGCGGCGAGAAACCTCTGATCGTCGATGGAGAAGCCCGAGAGCTCGGAGTTCGCGACGATGTAGGCACCGTGCCGCTGATATCCGCTGTAAGAGATGGTGAGGCCGATCTCGTGCAGCCTCGCGGCCCAGATGAGGAGCTGCCGGTGCTCGTGCTCTTCGAGTCCCCAGACGGCTCTGAGCTGCTTCAGCGCCGCGAGCGCGGCGCGCTCGACGCGGCCGGCCTGGACGGTATCCACGCGATACTGCTCGACCAGGCGCTGGATCGCCCTCTCCCTCGAATCCTCGTGCCGGATACGGCCGATGAGGTCGTAGAGCACACCCTCGCGGAGAGCGCCGGTCGCGGTCTCCATGACCTCGACTCCCAATGCGTCGAACACGCTTCTCAAGATAGCGACGCCTCCGGGGAATACCGGCGCCCGCTCCTCGTTCAATCCCGGAAGAGCGAGCTTCGAGAGCCGTCCGGACTCGATCATCGCCCGCTCGAGCTTCTTCAGTCCCTTACGGGTAATGCCCGGCCCCCACCCGTTCTCGCGGATCACGGCGTCGACGGCGAGGATGGTTCCCGACGAGCCGTAGGCGCGCTCCCAACCGAGGCTCTTGAAGCGATCCTCGATCGTTTCGAGCTCGACGCCGGCCGCGGTCTGGGCGGCCTTCATGTTCTCTTCCGACAGCACTCCATCGGGAAAGAAGTTCCGGGTATAAGAGACGCAGCCCATGAACAGGCTCGCCGCGCGGTGGGACTCGAAGCCTTCCCCGATGATGCATTCCGTCGACCCTCCGCCGATATCGACCACCAGGCGTCTTTCGTCCTCGAACGGGAGCGAGTGGGAAACGCCCAGATAAATGAGCCGCGCCTCCTCCTGGCCCGAGATAATCTCGATCTGATGCCCGAGAGCCTCCGCGGCCTTCTTCAGCATCGTCTTGGGGTTCTTCACCTGCCGGAGCGTATTGGTGCCCACCGCGCGAACTTGTTTCGCCGGAATGGCCCGAAGCCTTTCGCCGAACCGCGCGAGGGTGTCGAACGCTTTGGCCAGGGCTTCCTCGCTCAGGGTCTTGTCTTCTCGAAGCCCCGCCGCGAGCCGGACCCTTTCCCTCAGGCGGTCGACGTCCTGGACTTCGTCCTGCACCACGCGAACGATCTTCATATGGAAGCTGTTGGAGCCGAGATCCACGGCGGCGAACGTATCGGAGGGTTTCGATTCCGGCATGACGAGCCTGAGGCTGAGCTAAGATCCTTCCATGGCGACTTACGCCGTCGGCGACGTACAGGGTTGTTTTACCACGCTCGAGCGACTTCTGCGCCGAATCGAGTTCGACCCGGGGCGCGACCGGGTGTGGCTCGTGGGAGACCTTGTAAATCGGGGCCCCAGCTCTCTCGAAGTGCTGAGGTGGGCCAAGTCGATGGGCAAATGCGTCACCGCGGTTCTCGGGAACCACGACCTCCACTTGATCGCGCGCGCCGAGGGTTTGCGCGAGCCGCGGAAGCGAGACACTTTCGAGGACGTCCTCGAGGCCCCGGACCGGGACGCTCTTATCGAGTGGCTCATCGGCCGGCCGCTCTTCCATCGAGAGGGAGACTTCGTTCTGGTGCACGCGGGGCTCCTGCCGGAATGGAGTCTCGAAGAGGCGGAAGCCCTCGCGTGGGAAGCGCAAGAAGCGCTTCGCTCCCGCCGGCGCTACCCGCTCCTGGAATCGTTCGAAGAAGGTGGAGCCTCACCCCGCTGGGACGGAGACCTCGCCGATCCCGAACGTCTGCGCCTCGTCGTCGCCGCGTTCACGCGAATCCGGACGCTGCGGGCGACGGGAGAGCTCTGCCTCGACTTCGCGGGTCCGCCTCAGCAAGCGCCCGACGGCTGCCGGCCGTGGTTCGACCTTTTCTCGTTTCCTCCGGGGGTGACGGTGCTCTTCGGACACTGGGCGGCGCTGGGGCTCTACCTCGGACGAAACGCGATCGGTCTCGATACCGGCTGCGCCTGGGGACGGAGCCTCACCGCGCTCCGGCTCGAGGATCGTCAAGTGTTTCAGGAATCGAGCGAGCTCTCCGGACGAGCTTTTCTCGATTGACAAAGACGGATTCGACATATACCCTTGGGGGGTATGAGTATCAAGTCGCTGGCGGTGGTGAACGAAGCCTTCGTACCCGACGCGAGAAAGGCCGAGATCCGGGCGCGGCTGAAGCGCGTCGGAGGGCAGATCGACGGCCTCCACCGCATGCTCGACGAAAACCGTCCCTGCGTGGACCTCTTGACCCAGGTCGCTGCCGCTCAACAGGCGCTTCGAGGAGTGGGGAAGCTTGTGGTTCGCAACTATCTGGAACGTTGTGCGGCACAGGCCATCAAGAGCGGTCGCGAGCAGGAAGTGTTCGAAGAGTTGATGAACGTCATTTTCAAGCTCACCCGCTGAGGGAAATCGGAATGGATGCCGCGCGAGCCTGGATCACTTGTGCTTGTTCTCTCGTTCTCGTCGGGATTTTCCCCGCGCGGGTTCTGGCAAACGGACACGGGCCCGTCTTCGGTCTCGCCACGCCGACATTGGGAAAGGGTGCATGGAGCCTCGATCTGGCGGTGATGAGTGCTTCGGGCGACCGTGACATGGCCCTGTTCCGGCCGATGCTCGGCTATGGAATCACTCAGGATCTCCAGGTCTCGGTTTCGCTCCCGATGCCTCTGTATACGACCATGGACTCGTCCCCCTCGCGGATGATGACGATGATGCCCGCGACCCCGGATGTCGAAGTCCTCGTCGGCTATCGGTTCCACCGTAAAGCGCCGAAGGTCGGGGCTCGTTTCGAGAGCACCGCCTACGGGGGGTTGCTGTATCCGACGGATTCCATGATGGCGGGGGTGGATACGTCGCCCGGTGTGTACGGGGCCGTGGTGACCGGCTACGCGTCTCGAACCGTCTACGCCTGGGTCGGCGGTCTTTACCGGCGCTACATGTCGCCCGCGGGAGAGACGTCGGATCATCCCGGGGACCTCGCCATGTACAGTCTCGTCCTCGGGTACCGTCCGAAGCTATTTCGCAAGGATTACCCAAGCCCCGACTGGCGCGTCTTCGTCGAAGTCGTCGGCGAGCACACGGCAAAGGACCGAGTCGCGGGACACGAGATGCCGAACAGCGGGGGTCATCAGATATACGTAGGCCCGACGGTTCTCGGGCTCTATGGCAGTTGGGGAATCTCCGGCGGGCCCGTCTTTCGCGTCTATGACCAACTGAACGGAGTACAAACCAAGGACAAGGTTCGCTTGGTAGTGAACCTTACTTATTGGTTCTAACGAGGAGAAGGCAGATGACTCGAGTGACTCTCATTGCCGGGCTCATGGCTCTGCTGCTTCCGGGTGCGGCGGCCGCGGAATTCCGGGAGATACGTCAAGAGATCCTGGGAATGGATTGAGTCGTCTGCGCCCACGCCGTGCGCGTGGCGATGGTGAAGCTTCCGGGCGTCGAATCCGTCGAGGTCAGCCTGAATCAAGGAACAGCGACCTTGAAGCTCAAGCCCGGAAATCAGGTGGACCCTGAGACGATCCGCCAAATCGTGCGGGACAACGGCTTCACTCCAAAAGGTGCCGCGGTCCGCGTGGCAGGACGGCTCGTCGAGCGAGAGGGGAAGCTGGCGCTTCAGGTGAACGAAGTGGACCAGGTGTACGCTCTCGAGGCGCATACCGAGTCCGAAGGCCGGTTCGTGGAGATGAAGAAGGTCGCGATCGGCGAGGACGTGAACGTGGACGGCTACCTGCCCGATGTGGCAGAGCGTTTCTCGATGCAGGTTCGGGACTTCGTTCTCCTGGACCGCTGAGCCGGCGACTACCGAAGCGAGCGAACGTTACCGAGGCAGCATCGACCCTCGGGGTTCTTTATCTCGCAGGCGCATCTTCCTGCGCTCACGTGAGCGCGGATTCGCGATTCGGTCTCGGCGTCGATCCGGCTCTCGACGATCTCGAAGCAGTAGCACGCGACGCGCTCCCCCGGCGGCTCCTTCGGAAACACCGGCACGCGGACGTCCACACGCAGAAACGCCGCGCCGTCCGCGCTGTTCGTGAAGTAAACGACGTCGCACGCCGGGCTTCCACAAAAAAGGTATTCCCCGGCGTCGGCCCGCTCGAGTGCCTGAGCCGTGAGAAGGCTCTTCACCGTGATCCATTGGACGTTGCGGCCCGTGGCACCGCAGGAAGGACAAAGCGAGCGCGATTGGGCTTCGGGCTCACAACAATCCATGGGGCCTCCCGTGAGCGAGAGTCTCCCAATCGTACCGGCGCGAGCCCGTGACCTCCCGCGTCACGACGGCCTTGAGCCATTCGGGAAGCACGAGCTCCGGCCAGTCCTCCGTCTCCGCCAGCACGATGCTCGTGTCCCGCACCTCGTCGATCAAAAACGTCCGGCCGTTCTCACGGACCCGGTAGCGCGCTCGCTCGAGGCGGTTTTGCGCGAGCGACCAGAAACGCTCGAAGGTTTCGGCCGTGACTCTCTCTTCGGCGCGCGAGCCCAGAGACACCGCGATCCGGGAGAAGCGGGTCCGCTCGCCGGACTGGATCGACTCGACGCTCTCGTGAATCTTTCTCCCCGAGAGAAACGCCTGGCGCACGATCGACGGCGCTTTGTCCTTCGCTCTCTCGGGAACCGCCGAGAGCAGGAATCGGCGGCGTGGCTTCGGCGGTTCGGAGAGCGCCGCGAGAGACCGGGCGAGGCGTTGGACTCTCTCGAAGAATGGATCGGAGGCTCCCGATAACCAGCTTCGTGAGAGCGCGAGGTACTGGCGATCGCGGCGCTCTCGCTGCGCGCGCAGGAGGGCGAGGAGGCCGCCGTGCGGGGGCGACCCTTGGGGTTCGATCGCACCCTCGTCGAGCGCGAGGTCTCGCAGGCGATGGGCCTCTTCGATCGCCGCTCTTTCGAGCTCGGCGGCGATCGACTGGCTCAAGACCCGCATGTCCTGGAGCTCGCCGAGGACGTCCTGGAGCAACTTCATTTCCTTCACGAGCGCGCGGGCCTCGGGACCGTCCGCCGAAATCGGCTCGAGGAGGTAGCGGAGCCGTTTGGCCTCGATGCGCGCTCGATGGAGGCGGTTGCCGTCCTCCGACGAGGAGATGGCCTCGAGGCTCGCTTTCAGGCGAGAGGCGCTCTCGGCGACGAGATCGCCCGTCGCCGAAAGGAAGCTCGCCTCGTCGCCGAGCCGAAGCCTCACGCGCGACAGAGACTTCCGGAGGGACTCGTGGAGAGGGTCGAACTCCTTGCGAAGGGTTTGAGGCAGCGGCGTTTCGTCGCCGCGAGCGCGGAGTCGCCCCGCGAGATGGAGGGCGCCGCTTGCGGCCTCGGGCTCGAGCTCCGAAGTTCGTGTCGAGAGCCACTCCATCTGGACCTCGAGATCGCGGGCGGCGTTGGTCGAAGCCGCGAGAGCTCTGAGCCGCGCCCGGAGCTTCTTCTTGGTGGAGCCTTTCAGATGGCGCCGGTACGCCCGAACGACGCTTCGCAGCCTGCGGATCGCGACGCGAAAATCGTGGAGGGCCTCCCCGTCGTCTCCCGGCTCGAGCCGTGCGACCGCGGAATTCGCCTCCTCCAGTAGGCCCAGACACAGGTGTCTTACCGTCTCTTCGGGAGACCTCGCCAGAAGACTCGGGGTGAGCTCGATCACAATATTGAAAAAGGCACGATAATGAAAGAGGCTCGCGAATCATAGCAGGCCCGAAAACAGCTTGACGAACGCGCCTGGTTTGCTACGGTGAAGGTACCCCGAAAGTGCGGTCGTTAGGAGGCAAGCGTGTCGCGACACGTCGTGAGCGTGGTTTTAGCCAGTGTGACACTCGTCGGCTGCGGCGGTGGAGGAAACGCCGGGCGGGAAAGCGCCGCCCGGCCGAGCGGGAAGGGCGCTTGCGCTCTTCTCATGCAGGGGGAAGTCGATGGAATCTTCGGAGCGCCGGTGGGCGCGGGCTCGAGCGAATCGCTCGAGGGCGGAGTCGAGCTCTGCACCTGGCCGGCGGGCGAAGATCCAGCTCTCCTCGTACAGATCGGACCGGTGCTCCCGACGGTGACCGCCGCGGTCGAGCTCGGCGACGGCTATCGCACCGTCGAGCTCGCCGGGATGAGCGGCCCGGCGGCCCTCGCGCTCCAGGCTGGCGAGAAGGAGACCGTCGCCGTTCTCGCGATGAACGCCTCGGACAGGACGGTCATCTTGAGTCCCGTGGGGCTCGGGGTCGAGAATGGCACCGACCGGCTCGAAAAGCTCAAGGAGCTCATGGAGCTAGTCGCCAAGCGTCCCACCGTGTCGTCAAACTAGGCAACTAGGCAACTAGGCAACTAAGCGAACTAGTTTCCGTCGGGCCAGGGCTCTTGCTTGACTGCCTCGAACGGCTCTTCGGTGAAATCCCGCCTTCGGGCTTGCCGGGTTTTGAGGTCGTAGGTGTCCCCGGCGCGGAGGAAATAGAACCGTCCCTCGGTAGCGAGAGTTCGCCGGTTGTCGTAGATGGCGACGACGCTCTTGCCCACGACCTCGAAGCGGTCCCCCACGATTACGATGGCCGTGTCCTCGTCGATGCCGATGCCGAGGAGCTGCGGGTGCTTCTCGATCACCGGGATGAGGTCGAAGTGCCGGTTTCTCGCGAGGAGATGCTGGTCGATGGCGACGTTCTTCAGAAAGCCGAATCCCTCCACGTGATCGCCCATCATGGTGGTGTTGTTCCGGGTGTCGCCGCGAACGAGATACGAGCCCTGGATCGTGGCGCCGGCGGAAGTCCCTCCGATGACGCCGCCGCGATCGAGAACAGCCTGAAGCTCGAGCTCCGTCCGGGTGTCGAGGTAGGCGTCGGCGAGCCGCCACTGGCGGCCACCGGGGAACCACACCGCGCGCGCTCTCCGGATCGGGGCTACGAACTCGTCGGAGTTGGCCACGTTGCGGTCGCGAGTGTGGAGGACGGTCACGTCCTTGAATCCTGCTTTCCGAAAATCCGCGACCCCGGAATAGAACTCGTCGTAGAGATCCCCCTCACCCGCGGTGGGGATGATGACCAGAGGCGCTTCCCCTCCTCCCGCGATCGCGAGAAAGCGATCGAGGATGAACGAGTCCTCGAGGGCTCCGCCCACGACGACCAGCGTTCCGCGCTTCGGTCCAACCTCTTGCGCCGATGCTCCGGCTCCCGCCACGACGAGCACCATCGCCCCGAGTAAGAATCTCCGCATCGAGCTCTCCTTCCGCCAGCCGGGATCTTGGCACAAACACTTCGCCCGTGTCTTGTCCCGGGCTATGATCCGGGCCGGCCATGAAGCACGTCGTCATCGGGACTGCGGGGCACATCGATCACGGCAAGAGCTCCCTCGTCCGCGGGCTCACCGGAATCGACCCCGACCGGCTCAAGGAAGAGAAGGAGAGGGGCATTACCATCGATCTGGGGTTCGCCTACCTCAAGAGCGAGAGCGGCCTGTCTCTGGGGTTCGTCGACGTTCCCGGCCACGAACGGTTCGTGAAGAACATGCTGGCGGGGGTCGGGGGGATCGATCTGGTGATGCTGGTGGTGGCGGCGGACGAGTCCGTGATGCCGCAGACGCGAGAGCATTTCGCCATCTGCCGGCTCTTGAGGATTCCCCTCGGCCTGGTCGTGATTACGAAGCGCGATCTGGTCGACGCCGAGATTCGCGAAATTGCGGCAATGGAAGCGCGGGAGCTTGTTGCCGGGAGCTTCCTCGAAAACGCGCCCCTGGTCGAGGTCTCTACCAAGACGGGCGAGGGGATGGACGAGCTCAAGGCGACTCTCGCGAGCCTCGCCCGAAGCGCGCCTGCGCGCTCGACTGCGGGATTCTTCCGCCTTCCCGTCGACCGCGTCTTCTCGATGAAGGGCTTCGGCACCGTGGTGACGGGCACCATCGCCTCGGGCTCCGTCGGGCAGGATGACGAAGTCGAGATTCTCCCTCGCGGGCTCGAAGTCCGGGTACGCGGGCTCCAGGTGCACGGCGAAAAAGAAGCGCGCGCCTCGGCCGGGCAGAGGGCGGCGTTGAACCTTCATGGGATCGAGGTCTCGGACGTCGCGCGCGGAGACGCGCTCGTCGAGGGGGACGGGTTTCGGCCGACGCTCATGCTGGACTGCGACCTCGAGGTCCTCGCCTCCTCGCCGATTCCAGTGAAGGACCTGACGAGAGTGCATCTCCACCTCGGCACGGCTCAAGTTCTCGCGAGAGCCAGGGTCCTCGGGGGAGCGAAGGCCATCGCTCCGGGAGAGCGCGGTCTTTCGCAGCTGCGACTGGAAGCGCCGATCGTCGCCGCCCGCGGCGACCGGTTCATCCTCAGGAGGTACTCACCGCTCGAGACGATCGCGGGCGGGATCGTGCTCGACGCCTATCCCGAGAAGCATTCCGTCTTTAGCCTCGCGGTCGCCTCCCGCCTCGAGGCCGTCGGCGGCTCGAATTCCGCTTCCGTCGCGGCCCGCTTCGTCGACGAAAGCGGGGTTTCGGGAGTCTCCGAGAACGATCTCGGGAGAAGACTCGGCGTGGGTGCTTCCGAGCTCGAGGCGATCCTCGCCTCGCTCCTCTCGGGAGGTCGCGCAGCTCTGGTTTCCCGGAACCCGCGGGTCCTGATCGCCCCCGGGGTCGTCGACGAAATGGGAAAGAGGCTGGAAGCGGCGCTCCAGGCCTTCCAGAAGAAGAACCCCCTCCTCGGGGGCATGCCCAAGAGCGAGCTCCGGGAGAAAGCGGGCGCGGGCGCTCCCGCCGAGGTGTTCGATCTCATCCTCGCGAAGCTCGAGGAGAAAAAGCGGCTCCGGGCCGCGAAAGATCTCGTCTCGACGTTCGATCATCGGATTCACCTGAGCGAGGACGAGTCCCGGGCGCGGGACCTGCTCGTCGAGCGCTACCAGAAAGCCGGCGTCAAGCCTCAGACCCTGGAGGAGGTCGCGTCGGAAGCGAAGCTGGACGTGAAGCT
The DNA here is from genome assembly GCA_964553925.1 of uncultured Acidobacteriota bacterium. Lineage (GTDB taxonomy): Bacteria > Acidobacteriota > Vicinamibacteria > Marinacidobacterales > SMYC01 > DAISKN01. The sequence goes on along the minus strand of CAZKNR010000539.1, from coordinate 45,292 downwards.
CCTCGAGAGAATCCAGAGGGTGCTCCTCAAGGACGGCACCCTGGTTCGGATCTCAGAGGGAATGGTGTTTCACAGGGATTCCCTTTCGCGGCTCAAGGAGAGCGTCCGGAGCTGCAAGCCGGCGCGGGACCGGATCGACGTCGCCTTCTTCAAGGAGATGGCGGGAGTCACCCGAAAGCACGCCATCCCCCTCCTCGAATGGCTCGACCGGGAACGAGTGACCGAGCGTTCCGGCAACGATCGGGTGATCCTGTAGGCGGAGGCGGATCCCCCGGTCCCGCTTGCCTTTCGCGACTTCCTGGAATACTTTCATCCCGACCGAGACTCCTTGGTCGGGCGATTCTCGTCTTCCCCAAGTTTTTTGGAGACCCATTGAGCAAAGCGTTCACCAAGGAATCCGACGAGGGCCCCGGAAACGAGGTCCACGCCGAACCCAAGGACCCGCTTCCCGCGGGAGTCAAGAACTATGTGACCCCCGAGGGCGCCGCCGCCCTGCGCGAAGAGCTGTTGCGCCTGGAGGGAGAGCCCCGAACAAAGGCGGGCGCGGACAACAAGGGTGGCGCCGCGAAGAAGCGGCTCGAGGCTCTGGAGCGGCGGGCTCAGTTCCTTCGCGAACGAGTGGCCAACATGACGGTCGTCGACCCGGTCTCGCAGGACAAAGATAGCGTGCACTTCGGCGCCACCGTCACCGTGGCCGACGAGGAGGGCAACGAAAAGAGTTATCACATCGTCGGAGTCGACGAGAGCGATCCGGCCAAAGGGAGAATCAGCTGGATCTCCCCCATCGCCAAGGCCCTCATCTCGGCCCGGGTCGGAGACGTCGTCACCCTCGAGCTTCCCGACGGCAACGCTGAGCTCGAGATTCTCCAGATCGATTACCGCTGAACGTCTATCTCGTCGACGGCTACAACGCCATTCGAGGCGTGGCAAGTCTCGCGAGCGCGGAACAGAAGGCAGGGCTCGCCGCGGGCCGAAGGGCTCTCGTCTCGTCCATCGTCGCCTCGGGCATCCTTCGCACCCATCGCGTGGTCGTGGTCTTCGACGCCGCTCGCGAGGCCGCGCCCTCCGAGCCGTCCCCCCACCCGATGCTGACCATTCGATTCTCGACTCCGCCGGCCGACGCCGACAGGACGATCCTGGACCTGCTGGCCCGATCGAAGGACGAGGCTTCGAGGCCGGTGACCGTGGTGACCGCGGATCGGGACCTCTCCTGGGAAGTGCGGAAGCTCGGGGCGAGCGTTGTCGCCCCCGAAAGCTGGGCGCCGTTTCAGACGCGGAAGGGGCGAAAGAGGAAAGAGGCGGCGACGAACGCTCTGGGAGACAAGCCGCAGGCGAGCTCGAAAGACGCCGCCTACTGGCTCGAGGTCTTCGGGGAGGAGAGCCGCGAGAAGGAGTGAAGCGTCACTTGTGCTTGACCCCGAGGATGCTGAAGCCGATGAGCGCGGGCTTGAGGACGTAGATCAGAAGGTTGTTCGACTGGCGGTCTCCGGGCCAGAAAAAGAACCCCGGGTTCACCAGAAGCTCGAGAGAGTTCTCGGTCACGCCCTCGAGCATCTCGTTGTCCTCGAACCGGAGCCGCGCGCGAACTCCGGGCCGCGGCGGGTCGTCGACGAGAGTCTTCTCCTCGAGATAGTCGCGGTTTCCCGTGAAGTCCCGCACGAAGAAGAGCCCCTTGAGCTTGTGGATGTCGATGGGAACCGGCTCGCCGCTGACGTCGGTCATCTTCAGGATTCCCCGCGTGAGAAGCTTTCCCTTCTCCAGATAGCCGGGAATGAGCTGACCGTTTCTCGCTCTGGCGATGACCGCCGGCCGGCCGTTCAAAAGCTCTTTGAGTGAGTCCATCGAGGATTCGGGGGTCAAGTTAATCTCAACCGGGCCGCGATTCCAAGCAGAGCCCTTTTTTCCCTCCGTGATACGATGAAAACGCTGTGCCGGAGAAGACCGTTGGCCTGATTCTCGGCGGAGGACGAGGCGAGCGCCTCTTCCCGCTCACCCAAGAGCGCTCCAAACCGGCGGTGCCTTTCGCCGGCAAGTACCGCCTGGTGGACGTCCCCATCAGCAACTGCATCAACGCGGCGATCCGCCGCATCTTCGTCCTGACCCAGTTCAACTCCGCGTCGCTCCACAACCACATCAGCCGCACCTATCGCTTCGACGCTTTCGGCCGGAGCTTCGTCGACATCCTCGCTGCCGATCAGACGCTCGAGAGCAAGAACTGGTACCAGGGAACGGCCGACGCTGTGCGCCAGAATCTGCGCCACATCGTGAGCCTCGGCGGCGTCGATCGGACGTTGATTTTGAGCGGCGACCAGCTCTACCGGATGAACCTGCGCGATCTGGTCGAGCAGCACAAGAAAACCAAAGCCGAGGTCACGGTCGCCGTCACGCCGGTGCCGCGCGAAGACACCTCCCGCTACGGAATTCTCAAGATCGACGAGTCCCTGGCGGTCACTCATTTCGTCGAGAAGCCCGGACCCGAGGCCCTCGAAGGCATGGAGTCCGAAGGCGAGTTCCTCGGCTCGATGGGAATCTACCTCTTCGACCGGCAAGTGCTGAAAGACGTCCTCGGCGCCTCGGAGGGTCGCGACTTCGGCCATGACATCCTTCCGCGCCTCGTCGGCTGCCGGAGACTCTACGCCTATCTCTTCGACGGTTACTTCGAGGACGTCGGCACCATTCGCTCGTTCTACAACGCGAATCTGCTTCTTACTGATCCCCTTCCCCGGTTCAATTTCTACGAGCCGCTCGCGCCGATCTATACCCACCCGCGCTTTCTTCCCGGAAGCAAGATCGACGACTGTCTTCTCGTGCGCTCTCTCGTGACGGAGGGCTGCATCCTAAACCAGTGCCGGATCGAGCGCTCGGTCGTCGGGATCCGGGCCCGTATCGAGCGCGGCGCGTCGGTGAAGGAGGCGATCGTGATGGGGGCCGACTACTACCAGGTGCCCGAAGTCATCGCCGAGGATTTCGCTCGAGGGACGCCACCGATCGGCATCGGCGAGGGAGCCGTCGTCGAGCGCGCGATCGTCGACAAGAACGCGCGGATCGGCCGGGGCGTCCGGATCGTAAACCGAGAGGGACGAGATCACGAGGACGGCGAGAACTATTTCATCCGGGATGGAATCGTGATCATTCCCAAGGACGCTGTCGTTGCCGACGGGGCCGAGATATAAAAATGCGCTGGCGATCCCCGGATCGCCGGGGCGAAAATCCCACGGCGGCTCCGTATCATAAACGGCTGCGGCTCTAAGTCTCGCCCGGGTAAACGCTTAGCCAGGTCGCTGCGCGGCATTCCTCTTGCATTCGTGCTTTCGGAAACCCGATGTTTCTTCCGGAGACGATTCACCCGCCGACCCTTCTCCGTCTGCTCCGCGGGATCGACGGCCTTCCTCGGGGCGCGACCGGGACGCTCGCGTGCACGGATTTGGACTCGCCGCAAGGAACGGTCCTCATCGAGGATCGGCGCATCTGCTGGGCGGCGGCGTCGGACATGGAGAACCGCCTCACCGGCCTACTGCGCGCTCAGAGTCAGGCTCCGCTCTCGCCGATTGCGTTCGAAGAGGTGTACCAGGAATGCCATCGGGAGAACAGGCCGCTCGGTGAAACGCTCGTGGCGCGCGGTCTCGTCTCGAGCGATGGCTTGAGGCGCGCCCTCCTCCAGCACACCGCGGAAGCGATCGCGCGTCTCTCGACCGCTAGCCTCACTTTGACCTGGGCCTTCAATCGCACGAAACGTTATAACGCGCAGTTCACTTTCGGGACGCCGGAGCTCCTGTGCTGCATCGGGGCTTTGGGCCTGGAGCCTCTGGCGGAGGAAGCGGACCGGACGCTCCGCGAGGTGACCCCCGATCGAGCGGTCGGCGTGGCCTTTCTCACGAGCGCGGACCACGCGTTACCGGTGGCCCAGGTTTCCGCGGAGCGCTGGCGCTGCCAGTCGCTCCTCGATCTCGGGGAGTGGGCTCTCGCCGCCGTCGGGAGCGGCGCGTCCGACGAAAGCGTCCTCGCCTCCGACACCGTGAACTCACTGAAGCGCGCCTGGCGGTCGGGAGAAACGGTCTTCGTTCGCTGGACGGGAGACCGGGAGCCTCACCCGAGCCGGCCCGCCGAGCGGTTCGATCTCGAGGGCGAGACCCTCATCACCCGCTGAGACCGAGGGAGTTCTAGGCGTCCCTTTGTCGTCTAACGATCCGTATGGACGGTGCGTGAAAAAGGAAGACGTGACCGAGAACGAACGGATACTCTATCGTCTTGGCGTCTTTGCGCCTTTGCGCCTTTGCGCCTTTGCGTTGAATTCTTGAAATGTCCTTCGAGTCTGAGATCCTCATGGTTGCCGAGAAGCTCCGCGGGGCTCGCCGCGTCGTGGCCCTCACGGGGGCCGGCGTATCCGCGGAGAGCGGTGTCCCGACGTTTCGCGGCGCCGAAGGGTTGTGGCGAAATTTCCGGCCCGAAGAGCTCGCGACGCCCCAAGCGTTCGCGAAGGACCCGGTCCTCGTCTGGGAGTGGTACGACTGGCGGCGGCAGAAGGTCTCTGCCTGCTCTCCCAACGAGGGCCACCGGGCCCTCGCGGCGCTCGGACGCCGATCGTTCGCGTTCGATCTTGTGACCCAGAACGTCGACGGCCTGCACTGGCTCGCGGGGTCGAGCCCGGTCCTGGAGCTTCACGGAAGTCTCTGGACCCTGCGCTGCGTGAGCTGTTCCCGGAACCGGGAGGACCGGCGCGCACCGCTTCCGTCGATTCCTCCTCGTTGCGAATGCGGAGGTCTCGAGCGGCCGGGGGTCGTCTGGTTTGGCGAGGCGCTGCCGGGAGGCGTGCTCTCCCGTGCGTTCGAGGCCGCGAGCCTCGCCGATGTCTTCCTCGTGATAGGGACATCGGCGCTGGTCCATCCGGCGGCCTCTCTTCCCGAGGTTGCCGGAGAGCAAGGCGCTCTCGTCGTCGAGGTGAATCCTGAGCTCACTCCGCTGAGTGGGCTCGTCGACCTCCGTCTCGCCGGTCCTTCAGCGCAGATCCTGCCCCGGATCCTGGACGCGCTCTGAGAGCTATCTCGTGGAGCCCACTCTCACCGCGCGCGATTCGGGAGCGAGCGGACTCCGGCTTCTCACGCCGGCCGACCGCCCGCGCGAAAAGCTCCTCGAGCTCGGGGTCGAGAGCCTGGGCGTGAACGAGCTCGTCGCGATCCTTCTGGGCTCGGGAACTCGAGCCCGCTCGGTGCTCGAGGTCGCGAACCAGCTTCTCGACCGGACCGGCGGGCTCGAGGGTCTCTCTCGCGCGAGCCCCGCGGCACTCGCGCGAGTCCCGGGTCTGAAGGCCGCCCGGGTCGCGAGGGTTCTCGCCGCCTTCGAGCTCGGAAGGAGAGCGGCGGCACCACCCCTCTCTCCGCGGCCCCAGTTCCGCCTTCCAGGAGACGCGGCGCGCTTTCTTCTTCCCCGGTTCGGGACCCGGCCGCTCGAGGCGTTCGGAATCTTGGTGCTCGACACGCGCAACCGCCTGAAGCAGCTCCAGATCGTCTCGACCGGAAGCCTGAGCGGCTCTCTCGTCCATCCGCGCGAGGTCTTTCGCGAGGCGACGATGCTCCAGGGGGCTGCCATCATCGCCTTTCACAACCATCCCTCGGGAGATCCCGAGCCCTCCCGCGAGGACCGGGAGCTCACGCTTCGGCTGGTTCGGGCGGGGCAGATCCTCGGAATCGAGCTCCTCGACCACGTCATCGTCGCCTCCGGCCGGTACTGGAGCTTCAAGGAGCGGGGAGAGATGTAGCCGGCTGACGAGGAAAACAATACATGGGGGATAAGGGGGACAGGACGGGACAGGGAGACAAAGATCGGTCCCTGGTTTATCCCCCTATCTCCTCCTATCTCCCCATCCCCCTTGATTCTCCTGATTCCGCAGAGAGATTCGGTTGCGAAACGGGGAGATTCTCGCCACACTCCACGGGCTTACCCCATGCGCGAGAAAGTCCTTTTCATCGATTGCTCGTCCGGAGTGAGTGGGGACATGCTCCTCGGGGCGCTCGTGGATCTCGGGGTGCCGCTCGCCGCGCTGAAACGGGAGCTCTCGAAGCTCCCGGCCGGCGGGTTCCGGCTCACGCGCTCCCGCGGTACGAGGGGGGGAGTAAGGGGGACGCATCTCTCTGTCGCCACTCCGGGCGACCGCGGTTACCGCCATTGGGTGGACTTCGAGCGCATCCTCCGGAAGAGCCGGCTCTCCTCCGAAGTGAAATCGCGCTCGCTCACGCTCATAAGGCGCCTCTTCGAGGCGGAAGCCGAGGTCCACGGTGAGACGGCGGAGAGCGTGCACCTCCACGAGCTCGGCTCTATCGACACGTTGGTCGACGTCGTCGGCGCCGTGGCCGGCCTCGATCTTCTCGACGTCTCGGAGGTGGTTTCGTCCGATGTGAACGTCGGGGGCGGTTTCGTCGAGACCGAGCACGGCCGCATGACGGTACCGGCTCCGGCGACGGCGCTTCTTCTAAGAGGGGCTCCGGTCTTCTCGGACGGGGATGATTTCGAGCGCACGACTCCCACGGGGGCGCTCCTGGTTACGGGTCTTTCGACTCGATTCGGCGCGTTTCCCGGGATGACCCTGCGGAAGATCGGCTACGGCCTGGGGACCAAGGACCCCGAACACGGCCGGCCGAACGCGCTCCGGCTCGTCCTGGGAGAGCGCCAGCGAGGCGAATCGGAAACGGTGCTCGTTCTCGAAGCCACGATCGACGACATGACCCCGGAGCAGATGGGCTATCTTCAGGAGAGGCTCCTCGAAGCTGCCCTGGACGCATTCCTGACGCCAGTAATCATGAAGAAGAACCGGCCCGGCGTGAACGTGACGGTCATCGCCCGGCCGCAGGCCCGAGAGAGCGTCAGCGAGATCCTTTTTACCGAGGGAACCACCCTCGGCGTTCGCTATCATGAGGTCCGGCGCGAGGCGCTCGATAGGCGCTTCGTCACCGCGGCGACGCGGTACGGAAAGGTTAGAGTCAAAGAGGGGATTCTCGCGGGAAAGGTCGTGAACCGCGCCCCGGAGCTCGAGGATTGCCGGAAGCTCGCGACCGCGAAGAAAGTGCCGCTCAAGGAGATTCAACGAGCCGCGATGCAAGCGCTCGGGGAGAAGTAGCGCTCGGGGAGAAGTAATGAGTGATGAAATAACGATCGAGGATTTCGCGAAGATCGACCTCAGGGTCGCCCGGGTCGTCGAGGCCTCCGCCATCGAGGGGGCCGATCGATTGCTGAGGCTCGTCGTCGATCTCGGAGGCGAGACCCGGCAGCTGGTTGCGGGTATCAAGAAGACCTACGCCCCCGAGACTCTCGTGGGCAAGTACGTCATCGTCGTCGCGAACCTCAAGCCCGCCGAGCTTCGGGGCGTCGAGTCGCGCGGGATGCTGCTAGCCGCCTCGACGGACGACGGACCCATCGTGGCGACGTTCGAGAAGGAGGTCGCGCCGGGAAGCAAGGTCAAGTAGTGCGCAAGCACTCCGCCGCCCTCGCGCTCCTGCTGGGCGCGGCTTGCAGCCCGAGAAGCTGCGCTCCGCTCGTAGAAAAGGACATCCTTCAGGAGCGCATACCCATCGCGGAGAAACGCTTCGAGGGGGTGCTCCTCGAGATCGGAGCTCCCCAGGCGCTTCCGTTTCTCGGAGAGGGATGGTCCTATGGGGAGCCTGCGCCCGACGGGAGCCTCTTTCGATGGGCGGTCTCGGAGCGCTCGACGTTCCGATTCGCGAGCGAGCGCGAAGGAATGCACCTGGGCTATCTCGAGTGCGAGCCCTTCGTTTACCCCGGAAGTCCCGCGCAGTGGCTCGTCGTCGTCGCGAACGGCTCCGAGCTTTCCAAAATCGAGCTTCACCCCGGCCGCGAGCGCTACCCCGTCCAGCTCCCGCTCGTCCGCGGCGAGAACCTCGTCGAGCTCCGCTTCCGTTACGCGGGGGCGCCCACGCGATCCTCGAAAGAAAAGCGCCGCCTGGCCGCGGCCTTTTCCCGGTTCGAGGTGCCCTTCGAACACTTCCGCGCGCGCGTCGGCCCGTTCGGCTCGATAGCGAACGGGATCTTCGTGCCCGCGGGAGGGACCCTGACCTTCTTCCTCGAGCTTCCGCCGCACGCGCGCCTCAGGCTCGGAGTGGGTGCCGAAGATCCGCCTCAGCTCCGCGCGCCTGCCGGCTCCGAGATGACGGTGACGATTGCCTCGGACGACGGCGAGCTCTGGAAGGAGACGTTCGCGGTAACGCGCATCGGCGCCGAGACGTGGAAGAGGGAGATGCCGGTCCATCCGGAGTCTCCGGTCGAGGTGTCGTTCCGGGCGGAGGACCATGACCTTCTCCTCCGTCCCGAGATCTTGGTGCCGCGCGTAGAGGAGCCTCAGGCGGTGCCGCGCGGCCCGGGCCGTCCTCCCAGCTTCGTCGTTCTCGTTCTCGACGGAGCGAGCGCCGGGCGCATGGGGCTCTACGGAGGCGGAGGGGAAACGACGCCGGTCATTGATGCTCTCGGTCGCGAAAGCGTGGTGTTCGACGCCGCCGTGAGCCAGGCGGTCTACACCATCGCGTCGATCGGCTCTCTTCTCACCGGGCAGTATCCCGAAAGACATCAGAGCGTCTCGTTCGCCGATCGGCTGCGGGACGACGTCGTCACGCTGCCGTCGATCCTGAGCCGCGCCGGGTACCGGACGGCCGCGTTTCCGGGAAACGCGGTGGTGTCGAAGACGTTTGGCCTGGAGCGCGGCTACCAGGAGTTCTTCCCCGTCTGGGAGCGCGAAGGCTACACCGGACACGGCGATTCGGTGGTGAGCGCCTTCAGGAGCTGGCTCGAGGATCGTCCCGAAGAGCCATTCTTCGCCTACGTTCACCTCCGAGAGCCGCACTTCCCGTACAACCCGCCTCCTCCCTTCGACACGCGGTTCGGCCCCGCCTTTCCCTATCCCGGCGGCATCGATGACACGGCCGTCGTCGACGATCTCAACCGAAAGGCCGCGTCCGGGGAGCTGCCGTCCGAAGAGGTCCTCGCGCGCATTCGCGGCCTCTACCTCGGGAACCTGGCGTATGCGGATTCCCTGGTGGGAGAGGTCCTTCGAATGCTCGAGCCGGGGACGATCGTCATCGTGACCGCGGACCACGGCGAGGCGCTCTTCGAGCACGGCTTTCTCGGCCACAACACCCAGCTCTACGAGGAGAGCATTCGCATCCCGCTTCTCGTCCGGGCCCCTGGCTTCGCTCCGCGGCGCGTTTCCGATCTCGTGGAGCTCATCGACCTGACGCCGACCATCGCGCAGCTTGCGGGGCTCACGGAAACGCCCGAAGCTTCCGGATTCCAGGGACGAAGCCTCGTCCCGGCCCTCGCCGGAAGCTCGCTTTCGAAGAAGCTCGCCTTCAGCCGCACGCTCTGGGCGAAGCCGCGTTACTCCGTCCGCGGAGAAAGGTTCAAGTTCATCTGGGACAGCCGCACGGGAGCGTCCGAGCTCTACGACCTCGAAACCGATCCTGAGGAACGAGCGACCCTCGAGAGCCGCGTGCGTGAGGGATACCTCAGGGAGCAGCTCTTCCTCTGGTACCGCGAGCAGGAACGGCTCAAGGCGAAGGAGCCTTCGCCCGACGACGCGGTCATTTCCGAGGACGAGCGTCGCCGGCTCGACTCCCTCAACTACCTCGAGCATCTTCCCCCAAAGGCCCCAAAGGCCCCAAAGGCGCCGAAGCCGCCGGAGAAGAAATTCCAGTGATCGACTCCCACGCTCATCTCGAGATGGAGGCCTTCGACCCCGACCGGGATGAAGTGCTCGCGCGAGCGCGGGCGGCCGGAATCGAGACCATCCTCTCGCTCGCGATGGTCGACGAGAAAGACTCGTATCGGAAAGCGTTTCCCCTGGTCGAGGCGCACGAGAACCTCTTGACCGCCGTCGGCTGCCATCCGCACGACGCGAAGATCTTCGACGAGCGGGGCGGCGAGGAATTCTTGAAGGGCCTCGCCTCGCGCCCGCGCCTCGTCGCCATCGGGGAGATCGGCCTCGACTACCACTACAACCTCTCGCCGCCGGAGGTGCAGCGCGACGTCTTCCGCCGGCAGATCCGCGTAGCGCGGGAGCTCTCGCTTCCCGTCATCGTCCATCACCGTGAAGCGGAATCCGATCTTGTGAAGGTCCTCGAAGAGGAGCGGGTGGGTGAGATCGGGGGGATCCTGCACTCGTTCACCTCGAACCTCGAGACCGCGGAGCGAGCGCTCGAATTGGGATTTCTCATCTCGTTCTCGGGAATTTTGACTTTCAAGACCGCCGCACCGCTCCGCGAGGTCGCGCGCCGCCTTCCCCTCGATCGGCTCCTGGTCGAAAGCGACTGCCCGTACCTGGCGCCTGTCCCAAACCGGGGCAAACGCAACGAGCCCGCGTTCGTGGGGGACACCCTCCGCGCTCTTGCCGAGGTGAAGGAACTCCCGGCCGAGGAGGTCGAGCGGTCGACCGACGCGAACTTCCGCCGTTTCTTCGGCTTGTCCTGAGATTGCCCGTGAAGGGCTTTTTCGTAATAATGGGGGACCAATGGCGGCGGACAGCTCGTTCGACATCGTGTGCAAGGTGGATCTCCAGGAAGTGAAGAACGCCATCCAGCACTCGATGAAGGAGATCCAGACGCGCTTCGACCTCAAGGGCACCGGCACCGAGATCGAGCTCGTCGACGACGGGGCCAGAATCGAGATCCGCTCCTCCGAGGAGCTCAAGCTCAAGAACGGCAAGGACGTTCTCGAGTCGAAGCTCGTGAAGAGGGGTGTCCCGCTGAAAGCGCTTTCAGATGGGAAAATAGAATCCGCTCTCGGGGGCACGGTGAGGCAGAAGATCGAGCTTCAAGCCGGCATCCCCATGGAGAAAGCGAAAGAGATCGTGAAAATGGTGAAGAACGCCAAGCTCAAAGTGCAGACCGCGATCCAGGGGGATCAGGTGCGGGTGAGCGGGAAGAACAAGGACGATCTCCAGTCAGTGATCGCGCTCCTGAAGGAGTCCGAGCTCGGCATCGCCATGCAGTTCACCAACTACCGGTAGCCAACTAAGCCAACTAAGCCAACGAAGAAAGACTCGAAGGATGCACGCCCCTGAAACCAACTCCGCCCTCCCCGTGCCGACGCTCTCTCTCGAGAACATCTTCACCGAGATCCAGGACGACCTCGACGCGGTAGAGAAGATCATTCGAGAGAAGGTCCAGAGCAAGCTCGGCCTGGTCGACTCCTCGAGTCGCTACATCTATAAGAGCGGCGGAAAGCGGGTTCGTCCCGCTCTTCTGCTCCTTTCGGCGAAGGCCTGCGGCTATCGCGGTGACAAGGGACCGAGCTACGCCGCGGTCACCGAGTTCATCCACACCGCGACCCTGGTCCACGACGATATCGTCGACGGCGCGACCACGAGGCGCGGGCAGCAATCGGTCAATGCTCTTCTCGGGAACGATTTCACCGTGCTGCTCGGGGACTTCCTGTACATCCGCTCGATCGCCCTCGCCATCGAGGCCGGAAGCCTTTCGATGCTGGAAGTCATCTGCGAGATCACGCTTCGGATGATCGAAGGGATGATCCTCGAGCTCACTCGCGGCGGCGCCGTCGATCTGACGGAAGAGGAGCACCTCGACATCCTGCGGCGCAAGACCGCGTACCTGTTTTTCGGCTGCGCCCGGATGGGCGGCCTTCTGGGAGAGGCCCCTGCCGAGAGAGTCAAGGCGCTCGGCGACTATGGAATGAACCTCGGAATGGCGTTCCAGGTCGCGGACGACCTCCTGGACTTCACCGCCGACGAGAAGGTCCTGGGAAAGCCGGTGCTCTCCGATCTCAAGGAAGGCCACGTCACGCTCCCGATCCTCTACGCCCTCAAGGCCGAGCCCCGGGCGCTCCCCACGGTCCAGGCGGTTCTCGAGCGCGGCGCCATCGATGAAGTCAGCCGGAAGGAGATCCTCGACCTCGTTCGGCGAACGCGCGCTCTGGAGCGGGCGAGAAGCGTCGCCGAGGAATACGCGCGGGAAGCGCAGGCCGCGCTCGACGCTCTTCCGGAGTCAACCTACAAGGAAACCCTCGCGGCCCTGGCCTACTACGTGATCGACCGAAACAGTTAAGATTCGGCGGAAAACGTGAAGCGGTACACCGGCCGCCCCTTCCCTCGGTATCGGCACCTTCCCGGCACGACCCCTCACCCCGAGCGCAGTCCGAAAGGGCATATGTACGGAGTCCAGGAACCGTCCGCGAGACCGCTGACGGAGGACGGCTGGGCCGAGAACCCGGATTTTCTCTTCGGTGTCGATCACTTCAACGCCGAGTACTTTTGGGAGGCGCACACGTTCTGGGAGCGGCTCTGGACTCTCGAGGAGACGCCGCCCGAAATCCGCCGACTCCTGCGGACGATCATCCAAACAGCCGCCGCGTGCCTCAAGGTTCGCCAGGGACAAACAGCGGGAGCGCGGAAGCTCCTCGACCGCGCCGGGCTCGAGAGCTTCGACGGGCAAACCCTCGGCATCGATCTCCATGCGCTCGCCCGCGGCGCACGGAAGTTCGTGGAGGCAGAGGGAGCGGGAGAGCCGCCTCACCTCGTCCTGGCAACGGCGGACGAAAGGTAGTGGTCTTGCAGGTACTCGAAGAGACTCACGGCGGCGAGCTCGTGCGCGTCCTGGTTCCAGTGAGTATCCTGAGGAAAGTCCCATGCGCGATCCGGCTCTCGACGCCGAGCGGCATGCAGGATGGGGAACATGTCCAGGTGATGGAACCCTTCCGTCACCAGTTGCCGCGAGAGGTGCTGGAAGAGGGCCGGATCCTCCGCCCGTCTGCCGGTGCTCGTCACGAGAAACCACGCGCCGCGGCTCTCCACCTCTCGCGCGAATGATTTCACGATGGCCGCGGTAGTCCGATAGGGAGCCCTCGGCCGCCGAGAAACGCCGACCTCGAGCTTAACGATGAGGGACCGCAGGCGAGGGTTAACGGCGTTGCGGTTCCTGACGAAGTTCCACACGTTGGACTCCTGCCCGAGCCACAACTTCGCTCGCTGGGTCCGGCTCAGCCGCGGCACCGGTACGTTTCTGAGGCGAAGCCCGAAGTCGGGCTGAAGCTCGAAGTAGGGCTTGTAGTACTGCCGATAAGCGAAGTTCTCCGTGTTCCCGACGTAGTCGTTGTCGCATACCACCAGGATCACCAGGTCAGGCGAAAGCCGCGAGCCGAGCTCTTGCCAGAGGAGATACTGTTGATCGGTCGAGTAGCCTGCGACTCCCAGGTTCACTACCTCGATACCCGAGGGGAAGTAGGGGGAGAGCAAGCGCGCGAGATGCGTCGTGAGGAGATGCTCTTCGGCCACCCCTACGCCGAAGACGTAGGAATCGCCGAACACCAGGACGCGTCCGGTATCTTCCACGGAGGGCCTAGAGGGCGCACGCTCCACCTGGATCTCCGGGCCCCGGAGCCCGAGCGCGTTGAGGCGCACCGGAAAGCGGCCGGAACCTGCGATTGCGGTCTCCGCCAGAGTCGATCGCGAGTGGAACCACCCCTTCGTCTCGTCGTAGACCCACAGGTTGAAAGGCGCGTCCTGGCCTGGCCTTCCGAGCGTCGGAGAGTGAAAGCCGAGGAGGTTCGTCGCAACGTCGATCAGGACCACGATCCCGAAGAACACCGCGAGATTCCCGGAGACGAGCCGGATGGGCCCCGGTGCCAGGAGGACACCGAGTCCGAGCGCGTAGAACGTGGTGGCCAGGATCGCACTCGCCTTACCGAAGCCGGCGACCCTTGTTGCGGAAAACTCCCCGGCGCGAGCCGATTCGACCCCCGCAGCCCTCGAAGCCTTGATTTCCTCGACGGCGTTCTCTTCATGACGCGCGATGGCGAGGCTCGCGCCGGAGATGAGGACGTAGACCGCTGTGAGGATCCAGAACCGCCGTAGCTTGCCCGACATCTTTTGCGAGGAGTCTACCGCCGACCGGCACAAGTGTGCCGATTGATCGTTTCCGAACAGAGTCCGTGGGATGCAGGCGGAGCACGTCTGCGACGGCCCGCCTTGAAAACCGCAGACCGAAAGGTCCGGGGGTTCGAATCCCTCTCCCTCCGCCAACCTGCTTAAGCGTCTCTTCTTCCGCGATCCCCCCCCAGGGCTACGCCCCGTGAGCCTTCGCTCCGCCAGGGAGGATTCACCGTCGAAATTTCGTCTCCATGAAGCATGGAACGGAATACCCGGCTCTCCGCTGGGACAGGATTGTCGAGCAGCTCTGCATTGACTGTCAGTCAACTCGTCCCTATACTTACCCGAGAGCAAGGTCATGAGGAGAGAGCGCGGTGACGCCGGTAACGCCCGCGCCCCGGCCTGTCTGCGTCTTTCTGATCCCGATCCTGCGGGACTCGGATCGGAAGCCTCACGCTCCTATCCAATGGGAGCTGCTGCGGGATGGGCTCGTGAAAACTTTCGGAGCGTTCACCGGCCCCGAAGCCGTTCTCTATTACCGAATCCGGTTGCAGGTTGTGGGCACGTGGTCGCCCGGCGCATCGCAGGATCCCGTGGAGGACAAAAGCAGGAGGTACACGGTGGCGATACCGCGGGAGCGGGTCTCCGAGCTTCGAGCCTTACTTCAAAGGGCGGGCAACGCATTCGGCCAGAGGATGATCTACCTGGAGGTCGCAGGATATGCCGAGCTTTTGGAGGTGCGCCCCGGTGATGGATTCCTTTAGCTGACGTGCGATCCACACTTGAGAAAGGAAATCAGGCCATGAAGAAGCGCACTTATCACACGATCACCGGGAGAGCGCTCGATTTGAGTCGCCTGAGCGACGAAGAACTCTCTTTTCTCGGGGACGTGAAGCAGATGTACGCGAGGAAGCCCGAGTGGTCCGAGTTCTCCGCGTGGTGGTTTCCGAAGTTCCAACACTCCGGCCTACCGGAGGCTTCGCTCGTCAATCGCATCTGCGCGGATCTCGAGTCCCGTCTGGGTATCGCCCAGGGGGACGTTGCCGCCCCCGGCTACCGCGATTACCTGGCAGACCTCATTGAAGAGCGCTATGGTTCTCGAAACCGGTTCTGCCAGGAGACGGGAGTCGACCCGGGCCACCTTAGCCGGGTGTTTGCGAGCCGTGCGGATCTCTCGCTCCAAAACCTCCAACGAATTCTCGATGCCCTACAGGCGCAGCTCGTCATTCAGCCGCAGGAGTCCGACCCGGAAAGGCTGAGCCCCGAGCGCGCCGCGAAAGCCCTCGCCGCCGCGGTGCTTTGAAGCGAGTCTCCCGAGCTCAACCTCTCGGCGCAAAATGCAATGCCGCGAAGCTCACGACCGACGCTTCGTCGATGTTCCACTGCTCGTACCGCAGGACCTCGCCCTCGAGGAGCGGGCGCCGCGGACTTGAGAAACGTGTAGAGCGGCGGGTAACCGCGCCAGTTGAGGGGGTCCCGCGGCCCGCCCGGACCAATGCCACCGTCCTCATCACGAGAGAGTCGGGAACGGAAAAAGAAACTCGTGGCCCCGGGCGATTCACACAAACCGCCAGCGGTCGCGGCGGAGCGTTCATGCATGTGAACCGCGCCGCGATTCCCCAGGACGATGGATCCCCTCGAATGACACCATGTCACGAGGAAACTCGCAGGTCCGAAGCCGAGAGCTGGTTTAGGCTGCGATATGCTCGGGGGTTTCGTGGAGAACCCAAAGTTTGTCCGGTAGAAGGGTCAGCAGCGTATAGGCGCGGCCATTGCGATCGGCGAACTCGACGTCGCATGCCCCATCCTCGTAAGTCATGACCACGGTTCCGATCTGTCCGCGACGCAAGAGTATGGGCTCACCGCTCTCGAAATGCTTCGTGGGGGTCGCTTCGAGAAGCGCGACTACGTCGTGTAGGCGCAGCTTGCCACTCATTGTCTAGACTATATAACACGTCGTCATGCGAGGAAAGTCCCCATGGCGCACGATCCACGTTAGCACCACGGCACTACCCTTCGGCGTTTCCACGGGGAACTGCAACGAATACACCGCGCCATGTCCGTTGTCTCCACGTGGCTCGGCTTGGTCCGAATTCGCGGCCGCAGAAAGGATGGCCTGGCGCAGTAACTCCCGATTCGCGAGCGTGATCCCGAGAGCGGATTCGAAGACGCGCGCCTTATGTCGTCCCTCACGGTGCGCAGTGTTCAGAACGTACTCCTCGAGCTTGGTCCCGAGATCCGCGCGCTCACCATTCGGCAGCCTCATCGGTCAGGTCTTGACAGACCCCATGGCAGAAAGTCAAGTGAGGGACCCTATCAGCGCGGAGGGAGAGAGCGAGAGATCCTCTCCGAACTTTCCGCAACAAAACCCTTGGGGTCCGGCCGACGAATCCGCCCATTCTTGGACCCGCAAGGGTCTCCTTAACCGCGTGCTATACTCCGAAAAAAACGATCCTGGAACATGCTCAAGCCTCGCATTCTCGTCGTCGACGACGAAGAGCCCATCCGTAAAACGCTCCGCATGGCCCTCGAGTACGAGGGCTACGACGTCTCCGAGGCCTCGTCGGGGCAGGAAGGACTCGTCCTCATCGAGCGGGAGCCGCCGGACCTCGTCTTTCTCGACATCAAGATGCCGGGGATGGACGGGCTCGAGGTGCTGGAGAAGCTCGGGGAGAAGCCGCCGTTCCCGCCGGTGATCGTGGTGAGCGGGCACGGGACCATCCAGACGGCGGTTCAGGCGACGAAGCTCGGTGCCTTCGACTTCATCGAAAAACCGCTCGAGACGGAGCGCGTTCTTCTCGCGGTTCGAAACGCGCTCAATCGCAAAGAGCTCGAGGAGGAGGTCGGCCGGCTCCGGCTGAAGTTCGAGCGCCGCTATCAGATGGTCGGACCTTCCATGGCGCTCGAGAAAGTGCGGGAGGCCATCAAGCGGTCGGCGCCCACGAACGCTACCGTGCTCATCACCGGAGAGTCGGGCACGGGAAAAGAGCTCGTGGCCCGGGCGATCCACACGAACAGCCAGCGCTCGCGCGGACCTTTCGTGCAGGTGAACTGTGCCGCGATTCCCGAGGATCTCATCGAGAGCGAGCTCTTCGGGCACGAGAAGGGGTCGTTCACCGGGGCGACGGCGAAACAGATCGGCAAGTTCGAGCAAGCTCACCGGGGAACCATCTTCCTCGACGAGGTGGGCGACATGAGCGCCCGCACCCAGGCAAAAGTCCTCCGGGTCCTCCAGGAGGGCGAGGTCGAGCGCGTGGGCTCTCAGACCACGATTAAAGTCGACGTGAGGGTGCTCGCCGCGACCAACAAGGACCTCAAGAGCGAGATCGAGGCCGGGACGTTCCGGGAGGATCTCTTCTTTCGGCTTTCGGTCATCCCCATCCACACGCCGTCGCTGAGGGAGCGGCGCGAGGACATCGAGCCTCTCATCTCGCACTTCGTCCAGACCTTTGCCTCGGAAGACAACCTGAGGTCCAAGGGTTTCTCCGCCGAAGCGAGAGAGCGGCTCTCCTCCTACGCCTGGAACGGAAACGTTCGCGAGCTCCGCAATACGGTCGAGCGGCTCCTCATCATGGCGCCGGGCGATACCATCGGAATCCCCGATCTCCCCGAGAACATCCGCTACGGGGAGGAGACGCAGGCGGAAGGCGACGGAACGTCGACACTGAGGGAGTTCAAGGAAACGAGCGAGAGGGCTTTTTTGGTCTCGAAGCTCCGCGAGAACGGCTGGAACATCTCCCAGACCGCGCAGGTCATCGGCACCCCGCGCAGCAATCTCTACAAGAAGCTCGAGCAGTACAAGATCTCCCAGGAACGAGACGGTTGAAGGAGCGGCAGCGGCGTGCGCATAATGCCCGTGCCTGCTCGAGCCGGTCAGATGGTCGCTGGCTCTCTCCTTGGTTTCGACCGAGGGGATGGCGAGAGGAAAGTCCGAACTCCAAAGGGCGGTGTGCTGGCTAATGGCCAGTCCGGGTGACCGGAAGGAAAGTGCCACAGAAAACATACCGCCGCTTCCAAAAGAAGCGGTAAGGGTGAAAAGGTGCGGTAAGAGCGCACCGCTTGGGTGGTGACATCCAAGGCAGGGTAAACCCCACACGGAGCAAGACCAAATAGGGAAGCGTTCGAGGGCTGCCCGTCCGATGCTTCCGGGTAGGTCGCTCGATCGGGCGAGCAATCGTCCGGCTAGAGAAATGATCGTCGCCTTTCGCGGGGCGACCCGCGGAAGGAACAGAATTCGGCTTACGACCGGCTCGAGCAGGTTTCTTCAGGTGCCGCTATGGACCGCAGGGACCGCAGGTGTCTCCGTGGCCCGCGTGGCCGGGCCAGGCATCGGGGGCGATGGACAAGGTTCGGCCATTGTGGCAAACGAGGATGTGGTTCGGCTTCGCCGGGTCGCGATAGTTGCAGGCCGAAGGCGCTCCGTCAGCGTCCTCTTCTTCCTCCTGCAGCTTGATCTCGTGAGCGAGGACGTCGCCGTCTTCGCCGTCGAACACGCCGCGAACGTGAACCCGATCCCCTCCCCTGAGGTCCGCGAGCGTCAGGCTTCGATTGCCTTTTCGGATCGAGGTCTCGCCGGCTCGTGAGAGGACGTGATAGTCGTTCACATCCAGGGAACCGGTCATGGGGTTGGAGGAGACGACGATGCTCCGTGCCACCCCTTCGATCTCGATCCCGTCGGATCCCTGGTGGCCGATCCCGGTGCGTTTCTCCTCGATGAGGACCACTTCGCCGCCCACGATATCGACGACGATGTCGATTTCCTGATTGGGCGCGACGCCGCCGAACGTCATTGGGTCACCGAGCAGATTTCCGCTCTCGTCTTTGAACGTCAGGACGAACGTCTCGGGGAGCCCACGAAGGGTGAAAGCGCCGTCGACGACGTCGACGCTTCCGAGCTCGCTTCCGTCCTGGTCGTAGACGACGACGGTAACGCCATCGGCAGCGGAAGCCGCGGGCGCGCTCTGCGACTTGAGCGAACCTCCGGCCATGGAGGTGACGGAGCTGCCCTCGAATCTGCCGGAGAGCGTGGCGCCGCCGCCCTCGAACCCCTCGAACGAGGACGTCGGGTTGAAATCACAGCCAGCAATCACCAGGCAAAGGGCGGCCGAAAGGATCGGTTTCGTGCTCATGGTTTACCCTCGGCACACTCTCCCAGGGGTTCGAGAGCGAGCCTCATTTCACGTCTTTAAGTTCGGCGCGGATACTTGGATCATCGCAAAGAGTGGGTTCCCTTGAGATGATCCAGATCACCTCTGGGAACGTGGGCGAATCACCGCACCGCGGCGTTAGAAATTGAGGCCGGCGACGAGCTTGAGCTCAGGCGTGTCGCCCATGCCGACGCGGGCCTCCAGGAGATACCGACGAAACGCCTGCGAGCGGGCTCGAGGCGCTCCCCACTCCACGCCACCGACCAGATTCAGGACGGGCTCGATGTTCAGACCGTCGCTCCGGCCGATGCCGCTTCGAACGTCGCTGAAGTTCAACCCCAGCCCGCCGCCCGCGTAGGGGCGAAACTTCCTCGCGGAGAAGAGGTAGTGCGCGTCGAAGTTCAGAGAGGCGAGGACGACGCCGTTTCCCAGGCCCAGCTCGAAGCTCGGCTGGAGACGGATCCGCGAGGTGAGAGTTCCCGCGTCCACGTGGGCTCCAAAATTGAACTGGTCCGGGTTTATGTTTATCCCGCCGCGCACGCCGTAGGAGCGAGCTCCGAGCTCCTGGCCGAGCGCCGCACCCGCCATCACGCCGGACACCAAGACCGCGAGAAAGAAACGTCCAGTCACCGCGCTCTCCTTTCCTCGGGAGCCGTTTTGTCTCGAGATGAGTTGTCGACCTATGGTTTCAGGCTAGCAAGCATCGACGGCTTCGTCAATGAGCTGCGGGAGGGAGCAGCGGTTGGACGGGGTGCCCGACGCGGCGGGAGCTGGCGACTACTCCTTCTTCCGGCCGAAGAGCTTCTTGAGGGCGCCGCCCTGAGCGCCGCGTTTGCCCGTCTTGTTCTGGGCCGTTTCGTTCTCGGGGTCGTAGGTCGCGGCCTGCTCGTACATCTTTTGGGCCCTCGTGCCCATTCCTTCGATCTCGTAGATGTCCCCGAGCCCGATGTAACACTCGGCGTCGAACTGGTCCATCTTGAGCGCGAGGCGAAAATGCTCTTCGGCCTCTCGAAGCCACAACGGGTTCTTCATCAGCGCCTGCGCCAGGAGCTTGTGGTAGTTCTTCTTGGGGAAGAGCCGCACCGCCTCCCGCAGGCACTGGATGGCGTCGAAGAAGTGCATCTCGTCGAAGTGGCGCTTGCCTTCCTTGAATAGCTCCTCGGCCGCGCGCCTCCGGGCGCCCTCGTTCGCTTCTACGGACGTCGGGGTGCCGCCGACGGCGAGAACGGCCGCGGGGCCCTCCGCCCGGATCTTGGCGTCGTAGCGGTTGCGCTCGAGCGGGCTCGAGAGCATCTGATAGGCGTCGGTGATTTTCCCGAAGAGCTCCTCGAGGAGACCGTGCACGTCCCGGAGGTAGGGCGAGTGATGGCGGTCCGGGTGGTACTTCTTCGCCATCGCGTAATAGCCCTTCTTGACCTCGCCATCGTTCGCGGTGATGGTGATGCTGAGGAGATCGTAGAGCGTCGCCTCGCGGAGTGAGGCGTGCTTCTCGAGGATGTCTTTGCGCACCGCGATCTCCTCGGGGCTGGGACCCGAGGGCTCCGCCGGAGGCTCGGTCTTCGGCTTTCCGGCCGGGACTTCGGGCTTTCGGGTTTCGACCCTTGGAGGCGGAGGAGGTGAGGGGGGCGGTGGTCTGTACTCGGGGGCCGGCCGTGGCGGAGCCGCGGCCGATGGCGCCGCTCGAGGCGGGGGCGCCGAAGCCGCGGCCTTCGCCACGTCCTCGCCGAGCGGTGAAGCACCACCCTTGGGCTCGATGACTCCTGCCGAAACGAGACCGTAGATGCAGCGCAGGGTCGGCTCCTCGCCGATGGGCGAGATCGACAGGATGTCCACAATCGAGCTAAGGCCGTCGACGCGCGACAGGATGAAGTACTCCGACTGGGAGAGCGTGCTCATCTTCTGGTAGAGGAGAAGTGGATCCTCCGTGGTCTGGAGAACGCGGCTCGGGTCCCCGAGCGCGCGGCGCACCTTTTCCATGTCGTCCAGGCGCCGCGTACCCTCGAGGATGATGTCGGCGGTCGAAAGGTTCAGCACGATGTCCTCGTCCACCGGGCTCTCGTGCTGCTCGAAGCGGTACTCACCCGATGCCCAGCTGAAGAGGGAGTAGATGATGGCCTGGATCTGCTCCACCACCTTGCCCTCCATCTCCTCCGGGGTCGCGAAGCCGAGCTCAACCAGCGTCCGCCCGAGACGGCTTCCGTTCTCCTTCATTACCTTGGACGCCCTCTCGAAACCCGCGCGGTCGATGAGCTGCTGGCGGATGAGGAACTCGCCCAGACGGTCGGTGTCGACGTCCGAGTTCGCGAAGATCATCGAGCCCTTGCGGAAGTAAATCCGCTTGCTCGTCTTGTCCTGGGTGATGTGGAGGATGCCGCTTCTTCGGTCGACGTACAGTTTCCGGATTACGTCGCCAAGTGCGTCGCGGGTCAGATCGCCCTGCAATTTTCGAAGTGCTCCGGGATGAGACGCTCCGCCGCGCGGCGGTTCGGAAGTGAAACTGGTAACTCGTTGTATCGTAACACATGCGGGAGGCGAGCCGCGAGGGACGCCTCTTTTGGCTGCCTCTCGGTTGACGCCCGGAGGACCTCCTCCTAAACTGAAACCTGCTCCGAGAAAGGCGGCACATTGCCCACGTATCTGGTTACCGGGGGAGCTGGCTTCATCGGCTCCCACCTGGTTCGCTTCTTCCTCGAGCGCGGCGATCGCGTGCGCGTGCTCGATAATTTCTCCACGGGCAAGCGTGAGAACCTCTCCGAGGTGGAGGGGAAGATCGAGGTCGTCCAGGGAAGCCTGTCGTCTCCGGGCGTCGTCGAGGCCGCGGTCGCTGGCGTCGATTTCGTACTCCATCAGGCGGCGATCCCCTCGGTGCCGCGCTCGGTCGAATTTCCCCTGGAGTCCCACGAGTCGAACGCGACCGGAACGCTCCGGCTCCTGAAATGCGCCGCCGAGGCGGGCGTGCGCCGGCTGGTCTACGCCTCTTCGTCCTCGGTATACGGCGCGAACCCCGCGCTCCCGAAGGTCGAGTCGATGCCGACGGAGCCGCTGTCGCCGTACGCGGTGTCGAAGCTTTCCGCCGAGCAGTACGCGCTGGTGTTCCACCACCTCTATGGTCTCGAGACCGTCTCGCTTCGGTATTTCAACGTATTCGGTCCCCGTCAGGATCCGAACTCTCCGTACTCGGGAGTCGTGAGCCGTTTCATCGACGCCATCCGGTCCGGCTCGCCCCCGACGATCCACGGCGACGGCGAGCAGACGCGCGACTTCACCTACATAGAGAACGTCGCCCGGGCGAACTTCGCCGCCACCGAGAAGCCCGAGGCCGCGGGATCGGTCTATAACATCGGCTGCGCTACCCGCGTCTCGGTGAACGAGCTCTGGCGGGTCATGGCGGAGCTCTCGGGTTCGAAGCTCGCGCCGCGATACGAGCCCTCCCGCTCGGGGGACGTGCCCCACTCTCTTGCCGACATCGGGCGCGCGCGGAAGGAGCTGGGCTACGATCCCGCGGTCGATTTGCGAGAAGGCCTTCGCCGGACTCTTTCGTACTACGGCATCCTCCGCGACCCAGTGTCGACGAACGCACGTTCCTGATGAAACGCTCGTTCGTGAAGGCGGTGAAACCGATCGGTTCCTGGCTTCTCGCTTCTCTCGCCGCCTGGGCGGGAGCTTTGTGGCTCTTCGGCGTTTCCAGTCTTGGCCCCCTTCCCGAGGTCGCTTCCACCGTCGAGGCGGCGCCGAACGTCGCAGGCAGGAGCCCGGACGACAACGCTCTCGCAATCCCCGACCGTTTCGGAAAAGGGGATACGCTCTCGAGCGTCCTCGCGAGAAACGGCTTCGACGGTCTCGAGATCCACGAGATGGGTCGCGCGCTCTCGGCGGTGATGGACGTCCGCCACCTCCGCGAGGACGACGAGGTGATGATCCGCTTCGGAGTCGGCGGTCCCGCGTCGGTTCTCGTGCATCACGGAGATTTCGAGCGGGTCCTTCTCATGCGCTCCGATCGGGGATGGCAGTCGGAGCGGACCGCGGTCGATCTCGAGCGCCGCACCGTCGCGGTCTCGGGAGCCCTCGAGGGCAATCTCTTCCTCAGCATGGCGGAGCTGGGGGAAGAAGCGCCTCTCACCGTCGCCTTCGCAAACGTCTTCTCCTGGGACTTCGATTTCCATACCCAGAGCCGGCAAGGCGACCGGTTCAGCCTGCTCGTCGAGAAACTCTACCGGGAGGGCGAGTTCGTTGGGTACGGCGACCTCCGTGCCGCGCGGTACGTGTCGAACCTGGAAGGCGCCGGAGGGGAGCGCGTTTTCAGCGCGTTTCTCTACGACGACCCGGCGGGAAGACGGGATTATTACGACAGCGACGGCAAATCATTGAAGAAGGCGTTTCTGCGGGCTCCGGTCGAGTTCGACCGCATCAGCTCGGGCTTCTCGTACAACCGGCTCCATCCGATTCACCGGCGGCGGATGCCGCACCTCGGCGTCGACTACGCGGCGAGGAAGGGAACTCCGGTCTACTCGGTGGCCGCGGGCGTGGTCGTGGATCGGGGCTGGCGCGGCGGCGGCGGGAATACCGTCACGGTGCAGCACCAGATGGGCTATGCCTCGAAGTACCTCCATCTATCCAGGTTCGCGAAGGGGCTTACGGTCGGAACCCGGGTCGCGCAGAAGGAGGTCATCGGCTACGTCGGCGACACGGGAACGGCGACCGCCGCTCATCTGGACTTCCGCCTGATGCGCCACGGAAAGCCAGTGAATCCCTTGACGCAGATCTTCCCTCCGGGCCCGCCCGTGCCCGCGGAGTTCCGCGCGGACTTCGACGCCAGGAAAGCCGCGCTCGAGGCGGAACTCGGGCCCCTCGAGAGAAAACGTCAAGTAACCACGGACGATTGAGCGGGCCTGGTTTCTACTGGCGGTCTCTCGAAGCATATCTATCCAGGTCCGCTTCCCAAGCGGTCTGGAGCTCCTGGTAGTCGAGCCCGATGACTTTCTTCAGTGCGTCGTTCATGGTGTGGCGTTCAGAGAGTAGCTCTAGGATTCGAAGAAGCCCCGAGCGGCCCCGGCGCGCCTCGAGATACTCCGTCGCCGCGAGAGCTTCGGAGTAGGCGAGAAGGGCCTTCTCCTCCGAGTAGTTCAAGAGCGGCCCCTCGAGGCTCCAGAGCGGCAGGAGGCCTCCGTCGGCCCGCGCCGCCCGCAAGTACGGATACGGGTCGATGCGGCCGCTCCCTTCCTGGAGCTGCGCGACTCCCTCGTGAAACCAGGAGGGGCAGTTTCCGGAAGTGATCGCGTTGACGAAACTGTGGGTGAGCTCGTGCCTCAGCACGCGGCGAAGCTTCGGCGTCATCTCGGTCACGCCTTCCACCGGGATCTTGATCTCGCCGTCGTTCAGCCCCGAGGCCCAGGCGGGGGCGTGGGTCACATCGCGAAACTCCTGGTTGGTGTAAAGCGTGACCCTCACCGGCGAGCGAGGAGTGAAACGGAGCGCCCCGGTGAGATCGAGGTACTCGCTCTCGAGCGCCCCCGCCATGATGCGCCCGATGACCTCGTTCACCTGCCCGTCGTATCGGATGAGAAAATGCGGATGCGAGACCTCCTCGAAATCGATGTCCTCGTTGTTCTCCCGAAGAGCTTTCTTGAGCTTGTAGAGAATGCGGGGATCGGGGTTTATCTCGAGGGCAGCCTGCCACTCCCGGATCGCGAGCGGGAGCCGCCGCCTCCGGTAGTAGACGTCTCCGAGGCCCTCCCGCGCGCGCAGATCCTCCGGCGCGATTCTCTTCGCCTGCTCGAACTGGCTCTGCGCCTCGGCGAGGTCACCCCGCTCGAAATAGAGACGCCCGAGCTCGACGCGGGCATCGAGCGCCAGGGGCTCGCTCTCGAGGGCTCTCTGGTACTGATCGACTGCCCGGTCGACGTCGCCGTCGCGCGCCGATTCGCGCGCGGCCGCAACCGATTCGAGGACGACGGCGTTCTCGAATCCGGACCGCTCGATCGCGACGGCGCCCTCCTTGGCAACTTCACCGCCCTCGACCCTATCGAGGAGCTTGCGCGGAAATCCGAACGTGCTCCCGTTCCTCTCGTAGAAGATTTGCTCCCCCTCTTCCCAATAGCGATCGACCACGATGCGGCGTCCGTTCTTGAGGAACAAGACGTTCGCGGATCCGAAGGCAAGGCCCGCCGCGGCGACGAAAACGATTGCCGCGAGTGTCCGTCGGGACTTCATGCGGGTTGTTCGCGGCTACCGGAGAAAGCGCGAAACGGCTACGGGTGCGACGTCTCCCGCGCGGACGCCGCTCGGAAGGGAGGGGACTGCCCGCTCGGCGGCTTCACGGGATTCGTAGAGACCCCAGATGACGCGATAGCAGCTTCGGCCTTCGACCGAGGTTGGAAGGACATAGATGTCGCTCGCGCCCCCGGCGCCCAAAACCAGCCGGCCGGCGTTCTCCTCGTTGCAGTAGAGGCCGAGCGCGAGAGTGAACTTGTTGACGCTTCCGCTCGAGATCTCCTGATGAAACGCCCGTGCGGCCGCGGCGAGATCTCCGCTTTGGAGAAGGGCGCGCCCGTTGCCACCGGTAGCTCTCGGGGCCGCCGAGGTCGACGAGGCCGAGGTCGGCGGAGGCTTGGGGGCGCCGGAAGGCGAAGGCGCGGGAACTGGATCGGGCGGCTTCGACGTCACCGTCGTGGCGGGAGGGCTCGCGGTGCCGGTGCGAGGCATGACCGAGGAGGTGACCGGAGGTTTCCCCGCGACCGAAGCACTCGCCCTGGGATCGGAAGGCGCCGCGGTCGTGGTCACCGGGGGAACGGGTGTGCCAGAGGACCCCGGGGGCGCCGTCGTCGCCGCGGAAGCGCCTCCCGGAGGGGGTGTCACCGCTGGAACGGAGGTCGTCGCTTCTGGCGGCGAGCCAGTGTTGGTAGCGGTTTTTGTGCTTCCGCCCACGAGCGGCCAGACAAAGTAATAGAGCGAGAATCCGGCCCCGCCTGCGAGTGCGGCCACCGCGAGCCATTTCAAGATGCCGGAAAGGCTCCGTCCTCCGCTGCCGCCGCCGCCGCCGCGCCGGTTCTTCGGGCGGGGCGCGTTTCGTCCATGCTCTTCACTCGCGGGCTCCGGCTCGTCGATGATGAGCTCGGATGCCGCGGGTCTACGCGCTGCCTCGCGCGCGGACGGCACTGGGCGCTGGGACCCGCCGCGTTTCGCGGGCGCGGAATCGAACACCGTCCTCTCGTTGTCCTCCAGCGGAGGCGCGTTCTTCACGACCGCGGCTTGGAAAATCGTGTCGTAGCTCATCGAGTCGGGGGAGGACGCCGGGTCGGGAATGCCCATCGTTTCGTCTCCGAAGCTCGGCCGCGACGGAGGTGGAATCGAGAAGCTCTCCTGCGCGCGCGGAAACGAAAAGGCATCGTCGCGCGCCGCGAATGCCGGGGCGCCTTCGCGGCTGAGTGCCCCGGCCACGAGCCCGGCCGCGAGCACTTTGCACACCTCGAACTCTCCGAGGCCCGACACCGCGCCGACCTGTTTGACGGTCTTCACTCCGTCGGCGAGCTGAAGCACCTCCGCCGCGAGAGGGTCCGGCTCGGTCTCGCTGAGGAACTCCTGGAGCGACGCGGTCGGCGTCAGAACGGCCTCGAGCGAGCCGAGCTGGCGAAGGACCCAGTCACGGTCCTGTACGCGCCGGATGCTCGCGAGGAGCAAGCGCGAAGTGGAGAGCTCGAGATCGATGGCCCCTTTGGGAAGCGATTTCGTCGCGAACTGGTAGGTCCCCTCCTTCCAGGTGTAGAGATCGGTCAGGATCTTCTCGACCTTGATGCGCGCCGCATCGGCGAGCTCGCGCTGCGAGATGTAGCCGAGCTCGGTGAGCACCTTGGCCAAAGGATTCCCGGGCGAGACCCGCGCCTGCGCCACCTGCATCTGATCCGGCCCGAGCTTTCCCTCTTCGACGAGGATCGACGCGAGCTGATCCTTGGGGTCGTTGGAGGCGGCGAACAGGATTTGGCCGTCGCGGAAGTAGACCGCCTTCTGCAGCGGAGCCCGCTCGAGCTTGAGCGAGCCCGTTACCGATCCGCGATGCAGCTCGACGAGGAGGTCGAGCGCGGGCTTCCGGCTTAGATTCCCGCTTTCTCTGTCTTCCAATTCAGACTCGCTTGAGAAACCCTCCGTCAGCTGGGCGCGAAGCGGAGGAAGGGACGGTGGAACCTCAACTACAACTTTAAATAATACCACAAAGTCCGCGCTCGACTTCGTCGCTTGGATGCCCACCAGGCATTTCGGTGTCCGGGTGACAAAGAGGTGTCAACGAGGGGTGACGCCCCTATGTGATTGCTTGCGCGGCACTTTTAGAAATCGTCGTCCTGCGCTGTAACGGGTCGTTGACGGCCGAAAGACTTCGAGCCGGCGCGCCGATAGGACGCACCTCTTCGAAGTCTCTCTGCGACCGAGACTTCGTCGATTTCCGCGTCCTCCTTGCCGGCCTGGCCCGGCGATTGCCTTATGGCCTCTCGAGCTCGGAGGTTTCCGATTAACTGGTCGTGGTCGGGAACTCCGGAAAGGAGGTCCGAAGAAAACAAAAAATCACCCTCTCACTCTTGGGCGCGATGAGCGTGCTCGCTCGGTGTCGGCTCGAATCCCGGAGCGTGCGCGCGACTCGACGCCCGGGGAGGGACCGCCGGAGTGGTCGTGCTTCCGGCCGGGACCCTGTCCATCGCAACCAATATCAACGAATAGGAGAAATCGAAATGAAAAACGCATTCCTGTTTTCGTCCCTCTTGAGCCTCGTGGGTCTCGCCGGTCTCACCGGAACGAGTCTCGCGGGCCAGTCCGAGGGGAAGCCGTCGGAGCTCAAGGTCGACATCAACCAGGCCGGCGTCGCGGAGCTCGAGAAGCTTCCCGGGGTCGGCGAGCAAGTGGCGAAGCGGATCGTCGCCTATCGCGAAGAGAACGGTCCCTTCGAGAAAGCCGAAGAGCTCATGAACGTCCGCGGCATCGGAGAGAAGAGCTTCCTCAAGCTTCAGCCCCACGTCACCCTTGGTTCCGACAAGGACAAGCGGAAAAAGTGAGAAGCGCGCCGATGGAAGCTCTCGAGCTTCCGAGGCGGGGCCGGCGGGACCGTATGCCCGCCGGCCCCTTCGCGGGGGTGCTTCGAGCGCAATCGGGCCGCGGGCTTCTGGAGCTTCTCGTTGCTCTCAGCCTCGCCATCGTTATGGCCGCCGCGGCGATTCCGAAAGCCCAGTCGATGGTGCACGAGTCACGGCTGCGGGGAGCGGCCTTTTATCTGCGCGGTCTCATGCGTCAGGTGCGGGCGAACGCGGCGGCGAAGGCGTGCTACATGGGTGTCGTCTTCGGCGAGGTGGACGGCAACCCGGTGTTCTCCATCCATGCGGACGGAAACGCGAACGGCATACGCCGCGTGGACGTCGACGGCGGCGTCGACCCGATGCTCCGCCAGCCGTATCGCCTCAGTGAAACGTTTCCCGGCGTCCGGTACGGGAGGCTCCCCGCGGGGGCGAAGGATCCATTCATGCGCGGCCTTCAGATCGGCCGCAGCCACATCATCTCCTTCTCTCCCCTGGGATCTTCCACCACCGGCACGCTGTATCTGAGCAACGACTACGGCCTCGTCTATGCCGTCGTCATTTTCGGCTCCACCGGACGCGTGCGGGTAGCCCGCTACCGCGGTGACGGCAAATGGGAATCAATGTGACCCGCCTTCGCCAAGGCTACGGCGGGCAAGCCCGCAGATCGCCGGGCTACGGCGGGCAAGCCCGGCGATCTCCACATCCAATCAAAGAAAGGATCGACTTATGGATGCAAGTTTTTACGAACCCAGGTACAACAAAGAAGGAAAGATCGTGGCGTTGGCCGACGTGGACATCTCGGATGGAATCATCGTGAAAGGCTTCCGCGTCATTCGCGGGGAGAAGGGTCTTTTCGCTTCCGTCCCCACCAAGAGCTTCATGGTGGACGGAAAGACGCGGTACATGCCTCAAGTCGTGTTCGCGAACCCCGATCAGAGGGCCCGCTTCTTCACCGGGCTTCTCGATGCGTATCAGAAATGGAACGAGGGCCGATCGGGCGCGGAGGCGGGTTCGGGCTCACATCCGCCAGCGGATGAACTCGTCGAGTGAAGTGACGCCGGCGGTCACTTCTTTGAGGCATCGCTGACGTAGCGACTCCATACCCGCGCCCCGCGCGACGCCCTCGATCTCGGCGAGCGTCGGGCCAGAAGCGATCTTCTCGCGGAAGTGAGGATCGACGACCATGAGCTCGAAAAGACCCTTTCGGCGGCGATAGCCAAGGCGATGGCATTGGTTGCAGCCGCGTCCTTTGAAGAGGCGCAAGGTCTTGGCTTCCTTCGGGCTGATCCCGTAGGTGCCGAGCTTTTTCGGGTCGGCCTGGCTTCCTTCGTCGCGGCAGTGAGGGCAGATTCGCCGCACCAGGCGCTGGTTGAGAACGAGAGCGAGGCCGCGCGCGAGAAGCGATGCGGGAACTCCGAGCTCGAGAAATCGATAGATGGATTCGGCCGCGCCGAACGCGGGAAACGTCGTAATTACCAGGAGGGTCGTCGCGAGCTGGCAGGCGAGGTTCGCCGTCGCCCGGTCGTTGAGCTCGTGGATGAAGACGACGTCCGGACGTACGCTCGCGACCGACCGCAGAGCCGCCGCGAAATCGAGCCCCTTTTCCTGGTTCACCTCCATTTGATGGACGTACGGCACCTCCCACTGGATCGACCGTTCGATGCTCACCACGCGCCGCTCGGACTTCGTCACTTGATCCATCAGGGAATAGGAAGTGGTCATGGCGCCGTTATAGGGGGGCGAGGTCACCATGATGAGTCCCGATGGCATATCTAGCGCGCGAACCAGGAACAGCTGATCCGCCGGGGTCAAGCCGAGGGCGGTGAAGTTCTTGAGGAAGAAGCGGCGATCGACGAGCTTGATGGTGACGCTGGTCCCCATCCGTGTGGGCAGCGTCGTCACCAGGAGGTCGAAGTCGTGCCCTTCGAGCTCGAGATGTGCCCGGCCTCTCTGGGGCAAGTCCTCGTGGCGGGGATCCAGACCAAAGACCTCGTGGATTCGCTGGAGGAGCGGCACCAGGGCATCGCTCGAGAGCGGCTTCACCTTGTAGAACAGGCCGTCGATGCGGAGCTTGATCAAAAGATCGGTCGCCGACGGCTCGAAGTGGAGGTCGGACGCCCCCTTGCGAGCGGCGAGCGTCAGGAGGTATTCGAGGAGCTGTGCCGGATTGCCCGCGGCCGACGGAGGGGCGGGAGTGAGCTCGAGACCCTGGGTATCGACCAGAGGCTGGTAGCCCTGGTACTTCAGCCCGTCGTCGATGTCCTGCTGTGTGACCCAGCCCTTCTGCATGAGGATCTTCCCCAGGAGACCTCCGGTGCGCTCCTGCTCGCGGAGCGCCTGGAGGAGCTGGGGCGTCTTGAGCTTCTGATTTCGGATCAAGATCTCACCCAGGCGGTCGAGACTCCGCTCCAGCATCGAAACCTCGTCCTTCAGCGATCCGGGGGCGGAGGCCCAGAAACGGCGCTTGTAGCCGTCGTCAGCGGGGCAGAAGCAGTGGAGGCAGAACGGGCAGAGCTTCGACGGGTGCTTCGGATCGCAGCTGCACCAGACGGCCTCGACCGCTTCGAAGTCGTTCAGACAGTTCCAGCAGCGAACGGTGTAGATCTCGGCGCTCATGCGTCGACTCTTGCCTTCTTGAGTCAGCAACCTTGATTTCTCTGCTAAGTTGTTCCTTCAAGTATAAGTCGTCATCCCCGTGGGGTTCAACCTCTCTGCCGGACGCCTTCAGGGAGAGCGCCTTTATTTCTAATGGGATAGACGACTTTCCTCATTGAAGAACGGCGCGCTCGCGTCTGGTTCCAGCTGCATTGACACTCCCTTGAGGCTATGGTAGCGTCTCGACCTGCTTTGAGCGCTCGCTAGATGTCTACATCGGACTCGCCCCTGAAGCGCACTCCTCTTTTCGCGCTCCATCGGGAGCTCGGCGCCCGCATGACGGATTTCGCCGGCTACGAGATGCCGGTCGAGTTCGGAGGCGTCGTCGAGGAGCACCTCACCGTTCGCACGAAGGCCGGGCTCTTCGACGTGAGCCACATGGGGGAGTTCTTCGTCGAGGGAGAGGAAGCGGAATCGTTCCTTCAGAAGCTTACTCCCAACGACGTGTCCCGGCTGGCCATCGGTCAGGCGCAGTACTCCGCACTCACGACCGAGAAGGGCACGTTCGTCGACGATCTCCTGATCTCGCGCACCGGGGAGAACCGGTTTCTCGTGGTGGTGAACGCGTCGAACGTCGAAAAGGATTTCGCCTGGATGGAGTCGCGACGGCCCGCGGGCGCGAGGCTCGTGAACGCGAGCGACGATTACGCGCTTCTCGCGCTCCAGGGCCCGCAGTCGGAGGCGATCCTCCGCCCCCTTACGGACGTCGATCTCGGGGCGATGAAGTACTACCGGTTCGCCCAGGGCAAAGTGCTGGGCGAGGTGGCGACGGTCTCTCGAACCGGCTACACCGGCGAAGACGGCTTCGAGATCCTCATCGGCGCGGGCGCGGGTGAGAAGGTGGCCCGTGCGCTCCTGGAGCGCGGCGCCTCTTCGGGCATCGCCCCTATCGGTCTCGCCGCGCGCGACACCCTTCGGCTGGAAGCGAAGTTGGCGCTCTACGGCAACGACATCGACGAGGACCACACCGTGCTCGAGGCCGACCTCGAATGGATCGTCAAATGGCAGAAGGGCGATTTCGTCGGGCGGGAGGCGCTCGCCCGGCAGAAGCAGGAGGGTGCCTTCAGAAAGTTCGTCGGTTTCGAGATGACCGACCGCGGAATCGCCCGGCACGGATACCCGGTGTTCGCGGGCGGATCGCCCTCCGATACCGTGACCAGCGGCAGCTTCGCGCCCTATCTGAGGAAGAACATCGGGCTCGCCTATGTCCCGGCCGCTTCCTCGGCCCCGGGAAGCGAGATCGAGATCGAGATTCGGGGTCGCCGGGCGAAGGCGGTTGTCGTACCGACGCCCTTCTACAAGCGGGAGAGAAAGTAATGCTTCCTGAGGATCGCAAGTACTCGAAAGAGCACGAGTGGGTGAAGGTTGCGGGAGGCCGGGGCACCGTCGGGATTACCGACTACGCCCAGAAGCAGCTCGGGGACGTGGTCTACGTGGAGCTTCCCGAGGTGGGGAAGAAGCTCACCTCGATGCAGGTCTTCGGAACCATCGAGTCCGTGAAGGCGGTATCCGAGCTCTTCTGCCCGGTGTCCGGTGAGGTCGTAGAGGTGAACGGCACCGTGGTGGACAAGCCCGAGCTCGTGAACTCCGATCCCTACGGAGAAGCCTGGCTCATGGTGGTCGCGATCGGGAACGAAGGCGAGCTCTCCTCCCTCATGAGCGCGGCAGAGTATCAGACTTACCTCAATCAGGAGGCTAAGGGTTGAGCTCGAAGCTCGCGAGCCTCGAGCCGCTCGACAAATTCCCTCCGAGACACATCGGTCCAAGGCCCAAAGACGTCGCCGAGATGCTCGCGCTTCTCGGTTACCGGGACATCGAAGAGCTGGTTCGGGATACCGTTCCCGCGGACATCCTTTCGAAGAAACCCCTCGACCTTCCCCCGCCTGCGACCGAGCATGCGCTCCAGCAGGAGCTCCGCGCGCTCGCTTCGAAGAACCAGGTGACGAAGTCCTTCATCGGGCTCGGATATCACGCCACCATCACTCCTCCCGTGATCCTGCGGAACATCCTGGAAAACCCCGGCTGGTATACCCAGTACACGCCGTACCAGGCGGAGATCGCTCAAGGCCGGCTCGAAGCGCTCCTCAACTTCCAGACGATGGTCGCCGATCTCACCGGTCTTCCGCTCGCGAACGCGTCGCTTCTCGACGAGGCGACGGCGGCCGCGGAAGCGATGGGGATGTCGCTCGGAATCCATCCCGGGGACGAGCCCCATCGGTACTTCATCGCCGGGGACACTCACCCGCAGACTATCGCCGTAGTCCAGACCCGGGCGAAGCCCCTTGGGGTCGAGGTGGTCGTGGGTCCTCCAGGATCGGTCGATCTCGAATCTGGAAATTTCTTCGGGCTCCTGCTCTCGTATCCCACGACCGACGGCCGAATCGAAGACTACGGCGATCTCATCGCTCGAGCTAAATCGAAGGGGGCCGTCGTCACTCTGGCGACCGATCTTCTGGCGCTCGCGCTCCTGCGGCCTCCCGGAGAGCTCGGAGCCGACATCGCCATCGGGAACTCGCAGCGCTTCGGCGTCCCCATGGGCGCCGGGGGACCTCACGCCGCTTTCCTCGCGACTCGCGAGGAGCATGCGCGGAAAATGCCCGGCCGCATCGTGGGAGTCTCGAAGGATGCTCAGGGGAAGCCCGCGTACCGGCTCGCTCTCCAGACACGCGAGCAGCACATCCGCCGCGACAAAGCGACGAGCAACATCTGCACCGCTCAGGTGCTCCTCGCGATCATGGCGAGCATGTACGCCGTCTACCACGGCCCCGAGGGCTTGAAGGCGATCGCCCGGCGGGTCCGAAGTCTCACGGCCGTTCTCGCCCAGGGACTTCGGCTAAAGGGGTACGACCTCGGAAGCCGCGCGTTTTTCGACACGCTCCGAGTGCCGATGAAGCCTGGCGACGGAAAGCGGGTTCTCGCCGACGCCCAGCTTCAGGGATTCAATCTCCGCGCCTACGAGGGCGGAGATCTGGGCATCGCTCTCGACGAAACGGCGACCCTCGAGGACGTCGAAACGCTGCTTTCGATCTTCGGCGGGAAAGCGGCTCGGCTCGAGGACCTGGCGGAAGAAGCGGCGTTCGATCTCGAGCCCCCTCACGCTCGGAGGGGCGAGATTCTCACTCACGAAATTTTCCGCCGCTACCATTCCGAGCACGAGATGCTTCGCTACATTCACCGGCTCCAGGCGCGGGACCTCTCGATGACCACGTCGATGATCCCTCTCGGCTCGTGCACCATGAAGCTCAACGCCACGACGGAGATGATCCCCGTCACCTGGCCGGAGTTCGCGTCGCCCCATCCTTTCGCGCCGCCGGAGCAGCTCCAGGGCTACTCCGAGATCTTTTCCAACCTCGAGACCTGGCTTTGCGAGTTAACCGGTCTTGCCGGTGTGAGCCTCCAGCCGAACGCGGGCTCGCAGGGCGAGTACGCGGGTCTTCTCGTCATTCGCGCGTATCACGAGAGCCGAGGCGAGGCTAAGCGGAATGTCTGTCTCATCCCGGTCTCGGCCCATGGAACCAATCCCGCGAGCGCGGTGATGGCGGGCTTCCAGGTGGTGGTCGTTTTGTGTGACGACCGGGGAAACGTCGATCTCGAAGACCTCGAGAAGAAGGCGGAGGCCCACCGGGACGAGCTCGGGGCCTTGATGGTCACCTATCCCTCGACCCACGGAGTCTTCGAGGCGCGCATTCGTGAGATCTGCCGGATCGTGCACGAGAGGGGCGGCCAGGTCTACATGGACGGCGCGAACATGAACGCGCAGGTGGGGCTCACCTCGCCGGGGCTCATCGGCGCGGACGTCTGCCACCTGAACCTCCACAAGACCTTCTGCATCCCGCACGGAGGAGGCGGTCCGGGCATGGGTCCGATCGCCGTCGCCTCGCACCTCGCGCCGTTTCTTCCCGGCCATCCGTTCGCGGAGCTTGCCAGGGAGAATGCTGCGACCGCCATCGGCGCCGTCTCGGCGGCCCCGTACGGAAGTCCGGCGATTCTCACCATCCCCTGGGCGTACATTCGCCTGATGGGATCGAAGGGCCTTACCGACGCGACCCGCATCGCCATTCTGAGCGCGAACTACATGGCGAAGCGTCTCTTGTCCCACTACCCCTTGCTCTACGAAGGCGAACGCGGGCGGGTGGCGCACGAGTTCATCCTCGACTGCCGTCCTCTCAAGAAGACCGCCGGAGTCGAGGTCGAGGACATCGCGAAGCGCCTCATGGACTACGGATTTCACGCCCCTACGATCTCGTTCCCGGTCGCGGGAACGCTCATGATCGAGCCGACGGAAAGCGAGTCCAAAGAGGAGCTCGACCGATTCTGCGACGCCCTCATCCAGATCCGCGAGGAGATTCGCGCCATCGAGGCTGGCAAAGCGGACCCGAAGGACAACGTCCTCAAGAACGCGCCCCACACGGCGTCCGCGATTACGTCGAGCGCGTGGTCCCACCCCTATTCGCGGGAGGAGGCAGCGTTTCCCGCGCCCTGGCTCAAAGCGCACAAGTTCTGGCCGCCGGTCGCCCGCATCGACAACCCCTACGGCGATCGGAACCTGATGTGTGTCTGTCCACCGCTCGAGGACTACGCCTCGTAAATCTCGAACGACTCAGGGTCGAAGTAGACGGGTAGTCGCTCGTTTTCTGGTATACTCCTCGCTTCCCGAAAACGAGTATGTTCGGCCGCAAGGAAATCGGTCTCGCTCTCGATTCGCGAGAGTGCGTGGTGCTCTCGACGCGCCGGCGCGGAGAGATCGAAGAGACCCACTATCCCGCCCTGGCGCAGGTCAAGGGCGGCGAGATCCAGGCGCACGGCCAGCGCGCCTACCGTCTGGTGGGCAAATCGCGCGACGTGGTGTCGGTCTTCCCTGGCCGGGTCGAGGACCCCAAGATCCTCGCGGGCTACCTCCAGCGGGTGGTTCCCCGCGGCTCGTTCGTGCGCCAGCGGCTCTGGGCGAGCGTCCCCACGGGCTTCGGAGTGCAGTCGCTCTTCAACCTCCGGCACTGTCTCGAAGGCAGCATCCGCCCCAAGGAGACCGTACTGGTTCCGGAGCTGGTGGCAGCCGCGATCGGCTGCGGTCTTCCGGTGCTTCGCTCGGACGAGGACTCGTATCGCGCCCGGATGGTGATCCACGTCGGGGCGAGCCGCATCTCGGGCGGGGTCTTCGTCGACGGGGGCCTGACCGGGCTCATCGTGAAAGAGACGAGCTGGGACCATCTGGTCCGCGAGGTGCAGGAGAACCTCCAGTTTCGACTGGGGGCGACCCTCGGCTTCAACACCTACTTCAAAGTCGTCCGGTCGCTGTCGCGGAACTACTTCGAGCGCAACTCCCTTCGTCCCGGCTCGGCGAAGCCGGCGTCGGCTCCGTTGAATGAGGTCAAGGAAGCGACGGAGATCGCTCTTCCCGGATACGACGAAGCCCCCGAGGTCGCAGGCGAGCCCTCGACCCCGACGAACCTCCGCACGTTCAACGAGCGGGGCCTCATCGAGTACGTGGTCGAGGATGAGACCGTGAGCCACGCCATCGACGTTCAGCTCCGGGGCTTCCTCTTCGATCTCGAGAAAGTGGTATTCGGCTGCTTCGCCCGACTGCGAAACGAGGGGCGCGGTGAGATTGCGAGCGATCTATTCTCCGACCGGGTGATGGTGGTCGGCGACGTGTTCTTCGACTCCAGCCAGTTGGCGCAGCACTTCGCGCGGCTCTCCCGCTTCCGGTTCGAGACCTCGAACGGCAACGCCGTCGCCCGAGGCTTGCGCCGAATCCTCTCCTCGACCGCGCCTCAAAAGTACGCGTACCGGGAGTTGAGCCGAACGGTCCACGACGACAGCCGCTTCCTGGCGAGCGCGGTGTGAAGGCGTCTCACGCGTCAACGTTCAGTTTTTGTGTTTCGCGATAAGTTCCCGAACGGCGGGCAGCAGTTCGTTTGGCACCTCTATGAAGGTCTGGGTGGAGCGTTCGAACGCGGCTTCGTCCTCCGCCACGGCTTCATCCTCGTCCTGCTGTTCGTAAAAGGAGATCACGCGACGAACGCGGTCTTCGTCCCAACCCGGTGGGAATCTGTTTTGCTTCATTATCGAAGAGAAAGGCCACGTCCGCTGCAAGCCGAAGTTAGGCGGCACCACGGCACGCCTATTTCCGCGTCCTAGCGAGGCGGTCGGCGACCCGCTCACGCGCGACATGAAGTACCGCTTGGATATCCTCGAACCGAGTCGTCGGTAGATTGTTGTAGTCGCGAAGCCGGTGCTCGAATACTTGGTCTGGAGCAGCCTCCTCGATTGCGAAGCGCACCTCTTGAAGCGCCACACGACGGTGGTCGTGGCCACCGAGAATCTCCACAGACGCCCGTTGAAGAGCGCAGAAGAGGCTCCACGTCGTATCCTCGGGTGTGCAAATGCGATCGTCGTGGCGGTCCCACTTCGCTGGATCGCTGAGGATTGCATCTGCCCGATCGAGAATCCTGAGATCCTGATCGGTAACAGGCAGGCTTCGTTGCTCGGCTTCGGGCGATGTCGGTTCGTAGGAAGATTCTGGAACATATGGCACGGGCTGAGGTGCTCGGGCACTGCTACATCCTGCTGCAGCGAGTGCTACCGCGAACGCGAACGGCAAGGTGGAGCGAGCAACTCCCGTCATATTTGTCTTCGGCTTCCCGTCGACCGCCTAACACTCGGCTTGAGCAGCGGCACGGGCAGTCTGTTCACGAAGCCGAGTCACTTTTCCAGATGTCTCATGCGTTGTCGAAGGCTGTGTGCCGTCTGCTCGAAGCCGTAGTTAGGCATCATCGACGGGGTGTGGATATCAGGTCTAATCACGGCCCTCGGATGGCGAACCAGAAAAGTAAACCACATTCGGTGCGTCTGACCGAGCCACCGCGATGTCCAACAGACCATCTTTGTCGAGATCTGCTATGGCGAACCCATAAACCGCACCTTGGGCGTCACCAAAATGGACGGGCGAGTAGTGGCGACCGGAACCGTCGTTGAAATAGATCATTGAGGGAGCCTCCACTCGTCCGACGATGATGTCGGTCCTTCCATCACCGTTCAGGTCGCTGACCGCGAGCGCGTACGGTGTCACCTTGCCATCGACGATCGAGATGCCCGACGAGAACGAGCCGTTCTTCTGCCCGAAATAGACCGCGACACCCCGTCGCTCATCGATGGCGACGATATCCAGGGAACCATCCCCATCGACGTCTGCTGCCTCGGCCATGCGAATCGTGGCATCAGCAGGGCCGAAGGGAACTCTTCTGAGGTTGGAGAACTTCGCGTTGCCGCCGTTAAGGTAGACATAGCCCTGGTGTCCGTCACGGTGTGGCACAGCGAGATCGATCAGCCCGTCGTGATTGAAGTCGGCCGGTGTGATTGTCGTCGCGGATTCATAGGAGAACGCTAGGCAGTCCGCGTCGAAACCGCCGTTCCCTTTGTTTAGGCAAATATAGTTGGCTCCATTGTCGGTCCGGTTGGCGACGATGATGTCGGGCTGACCGTCGCCGTTGAGGTCCGCGACGCTGGCGTTCCTCGTGTCCCACTCCGCACGCCCATAGGTTGATCCCACGCGGAAGTGACCCTTCCCGTCATTCAGATATATGAGCTTTGGATCTGGGGTGTCGTTACTGATCACGACGTCCAAGTCGCCGTCCCCATCAAGATCCACCAGCCGCCCGGAATAGGAGCGGTCTGCTGCAGTGCCGAGATTGTACGCCGTCAAGATGTGACCCCGGCCGTCGCCGAGGAGCACCCGGTTCACCAGCGGCCAATGGCGGCCCTTCGCGAGCACCAAGTCGAGATTACCATCGCCATTGACATCGCCAATGCTCACGTTGGCCGAGGTCTCGGAGGTCGTCTCAAGCAACAGAACGCGATCGAATGATGGGAGGTTCAGAGAGCCGTCACGCACTTCGCCCTCTGCCGCGACGCGGTTGCCGGCCTGAGAGGCTGCGGCCGAACACAAGGCAGGCACCAGCATGAAACCACCGAGCAATGAAATGAGCGGATGTGTCACGCGCATTTGGTTACCTCTCGTTGCGGTTTCATTGAGCGAGCCATTTCCCCCATCGCCAGAGCGATCTCTGGATGCCTAACACTTTGCTTTCATGATCTCTAATAGGGATTTAGCGGGCGAAAACAGCGCTGGTAAAAGGATGGCGGGGCGAGCGGTAAGGGTGTACCACGCTGAACGGATTGGGGTTAGGGCGCGCCGGGGTGTCTCGGTAAACGGTATCGGAGTTGGTGGCCCGTGATAGCGTGGTAATGAGAGCATTGTTCCTCCTTCGCCGGGTTCGCCGTTCGGCTTTTGACTCTCAGTCCCCTTGTTCCGTATGTATCGGCTCCGGGTAAATCAGTCGCGGGCGCCCAGGAGCTCCCGCTGGAATGCGTTTACCAGGCTGTTCTGCTGGAGTAGGTAGTAGCCCTCGACTACCAGGGCGACGAGGCTGTAGACGAGCGAGAGATATCCGAGGCCGCCGTGGATCCAGCTTGGAATGGCGCGGGTATGGGCGCCGCCTCCGAGAATGAACGTCACCATCAGGAGCCCCATTCCGGAGAACGCCCAGGGGAGGACTTTTGCCTTGATGCGGCGGCTCGATTGGAGCCTCTCGCCTCCGCGCCCGTGCTCTTCGACCGCGCGCTTTAGGTTCGATCCCATCCCCACGAAGTAGAAGTAGGTCATGGTGTGGGTGAAGACCGCGAGCGAGGCGGCGGCGAGGGCGTAGAGGAAGTGCTTTCCGAAGGCACCCCCGCCGTCGGGAACGTGGATGCCGTAGAATACGGTGATTCCGACGGCGGTGAGGGAGAGAAGATGAAGAGTCAGAAGACCGATCGTCATGAGCGGCATCATTATAAGACGAACCTCGGCGCCGGGCTCGTTCTCCTTTCGCTCGCAGGCCGTTTCGAGGCCGCGGCCTCCGGCCCTCTCCGAGTGGAGCCCCTGCCATCGCCCGCGGCGGAAGAAAGCCTTGCCCCCTTTCTTGCGGGCTCGGCATCTGGACTCCACATGAGTTGGCTCGAGAAGACGGCGGACGGGCACCGACTGCGCTACGCGCGCTGGGATGGCGCCCGGTTCACCGCGCCCTCGACGATTCGAGCTTCAGACCGCTTTTTCGCCAACTGGGCCGACTTCTCCTCGGTCCTTCCCTTCGGAGACGAACGGCTCGCCGCCCACTGGCTGGAAAAGGCGGCGAGCGGCACTTATGAGTACGACGTGTTCGTCTCGATTTCGGAGGATGGCGGAAAGACCTGGAGCCCGGGAACGAGGCCCCACCGCGACGGCACGCTGAGCGAGCATGGCTTCGTTTCTCTCGTTCCCGACGACAAGGGCTTTCGAGTGGTGTGGCTCGACGGAAGGAACTCCAAGGAACACGCTGCCGATGGCGAAATGGCTCTGATGCAGACCCGATTCGACGGGACCTCCTTTGCCGAGGAAACGCCGCTCGATTCACGCGTCTGCGAGTGCTGCCAGACAGCGATGGCGCCGATCGAGGGGGGATTTTTCGTCGCCTATCGGGATCGGTCGCCCGATGAGATTCGCGACATCTCGTACGTTCGCTTCGTGTCAGGGCAATGGAGCGATCCTCGAACCGTGGTGAGCGACGGCTGGCACCTCACCGGGTGTCCCGTGAACGGACCGCAAGTCGCGGCCGACGGAAATCGCCTGGCGCTCGCCTGGTTCACCGCCTCGAAGAACGATCCCCGGGTGCAGGTCGTCTTTTCCGAGGATGGGGGAGAGACGTTCGGGGCTCCGCTCCGTGTCGACGCCGGGCAGGCGCTCGGTCGAGTCGACGTCGAGCTTCTCGGCGACGGCGCCGTGGTCACCTGGCTCGGGCGAGCGACGCGCGGCGGAGAGGTTCTCGCTCGACGGCTCTCGGATAAGGGAGACGCCTCCGAGAGCGTCACTGTCGCCCGCACCGGCGCGGACCGGGCGAGCGGCTTTCCCCGGATGGCGTCGTTCCAGGGGAAGCTCTATGTGGCCTGGACGGAGGCCGAATCCCGGCAGGGTCCATCTCGAATCCAGCTCGCGAGGCTCGTTCTGGAATGAGAGCGTTTCTCCTTCTGCTTCTCGCCCTCCAGCCTGACTACGAGCCCGCGAAGGATTTCGAGGCGAGAGACCTTGGGGGAAGCGCCGTACGGCTGTCCGGGCTGAAGGGGAAGGTCGTCGTCCTGAACTTCTGGGGGATCTGGTGCAAGAGCTGCCGGCAAGAGATCCCGCACCTTTCGGCGCTCGACCGCGAGTGGCGGGAGAAGGGGCTCGTGGTCCTCGGCGCCGACTATGGGGATGCGCCCGAGGATCTCGCGCCCTTCGTGAAAGAGCTCGAGATGAGCTATCCCGTTCTCGTCGATGACGGGCTTGCGGACGAATACGAGGTCCTCGTCTATCCCACGAGCGTCGTCATCGATCGGAAGGGTCTCGTCCGGGCGCGGGTTGAGGGCTACCGGGAGGAGGCTTTCGAAGAGATGAAAGCGCTCGTCAAGCGCCTCCTCGAGGAGAAGTAGGCTTGGGGAAGAAGAAGCGGAAGAACAAGCCGGCGGAAGCCGCCCCACCAAGCACGTCCGTCAACCGGCTCGGTGTGACCGTCGCAGTTCTGCTCCTCGCAGGGTTGGCCGCGGCGGTCGCGTATGTGGGGCGATTACCTCCGGACAGAGCGAACGTTTCGCGCCCGGCGGAGGAAACGACGGATCTCGCGAGATGGCAGGCGGCGCCTGTTCGCGACTTGTCGATTGGCTCCGCGTACTCTCTCGGTCCCGACGACGCTCCGGTCACGATCGTGGAGTTCAGCGATTTCCAGTGCCCGTTCTGCCGCCAGGCGGCGAGCTATTTGAACGATTTGAGGGAGCGGCATGGCGACAAGCTGCGTCTCGTCTTCAAGGACTATCCCCTCGATTCCGCGTGCAATCCTCACATCGGGGCACAGTCACACGTGATGGCTTGCAAGGCCGCGGTGATCGCCCGGTGCGCGGGCGATCAGGGCCGGTTCTGGGAGATGCACGATGCGATCTTCGCGCTTCCCCAGCTGACCGCCGAGTCGCTTCAAGCTGTCTCCGAAAGCTTCGGACTCGGGGGACTCGGCGGACTCGGTGCCTGTGACGGCGAGGAGAAGATCCTTGCCCGCATCCAGGCGGACGTCGAGGAGGGGCTGAAGCTCGGCGTTTCCGCGACGCCGACGCTCTTCGTCAACGGCCGCGAAGCGCTGAATCGTGAAGAAGGAATTCGCACGATCGTCGACCACATCCTTTCCTCTCCCTGAACAACCTGGACAGCGAGGCTCTCATGACAAAACACCTTTTCGCTTGGTTTCTGGTCTTATCGCCCGCGATCGCGTCCGCCGCTCCGCCGGACACGGTCTTCCTCGAGGAGCTCACCTGGACGGAGGTTCGGGATCTCCTCGCCGCCGGAAAGACCACGGTCATCGTTGCGAGCGCGGGAAACGAGCAGAACGGCCCGCACATGGTTCTGGGCAAGCACGAGTACATCGTGAGACACACCTCGGATCGGATCGCGCGGAAGCTCGGAAACGCGCTCGTCGCCCCCATCGTCACCTACGTCCCCGAGGGGGCGGTCGATCCCCCCTCGGGCCACATGCGGCACCCCGGCACCATCACCCTTCCCAACGTCTACTTCATGAAGATCTTCGAGTATGCGGCGAGGAGCCTCAAGGCGCACGGGTTCACCGACATCGTGTTCATCGGCGACAGTGGCGGGAACCAGGAGGGTATGAAGGAAGTCGCCCTCGCCCTGAACGCCGAGTGGCGGGGAGGAAAGACTCGCGTCCATTTCGTCCCCGAGTACTACTCGGACAACGGCTTCACCGAGTGGCTGAAGACCCAGGGCGAGACCGAGGAGAACATTGGCACTCACGCGGGGATCTCCGATACTTCGCAGCTTCTCGCTGTCGCCCCTCAGCACATCCGCAAGGACAAGCTTCTGAAGGGCGGCGGGTTCGAGGGGAGCGGGGTCAGGGGCGATCCCACGAAGGCTACCGCCGAGTTCGGGAAGAAGGGCCTCGAGCTCAAGGTCGAAACGGCGGTGGCGCGCATCCAGAAGCTCATCACGGAGCGGTGACGGATCCCTTCGAGCCTTTCGACGATGTACGCCGAAGCGCTCCGCCTCAGGCCTGGTCCAAAGGCGTGACCCTCGCCCGCGGGGGCGCGGTCTCGATCGAATCTGACGATGGCGAGGAGATCGTCGCCCGAGTCGCGGTCCCGGGCTCGCCATTGACTCCGCGAGTCTCTCTCTACCCAGAGGACTCCGAGTGGGAGTGCGACTGCGGAAGTGTCCTTACGGCCTGCGAGCACGTGGCGGCGGTGGTCATCGCCCGCCGCCAGGGGATCGAGCCGAAGGCTCGGAGAAACCCCCTCGAGTATCGCCTCTATCGTTCTCCCGAAGGGATTCGGCTCGAGAGGGGCGTCGAGATCGACTCCCGCTTCCAGCCGATCGAGCTTCCTCTCGGGCGGCTCACCGAGACGCCATTCGAGGCCTCTCCGGAGGATCTGGAGATCGAGAAGGCGCTTCGTGGGAGCTTCCGGGGAGCGATCGACAAGGCCGCTTCGCCCCGGGTGCTCGAAGCGCTATCCCACGCGCGGCACGTCACTCTCGACGGCGCGTCCATCCGAATCTTCCCGGAGCCTCTCGTCCGGCCTCTCGTCGTCGATGACGCCGAGGGTGGCGGCTTTCTTCTGCGTCTCGGTGAGAGCTCCGACGTGAGGGAGAGGTTCAAGAACGGCATCGCGCTCGTGGGCGACTGCCTGAGGCCCGAGAGCGACCCGAACTTGAGCGGCCGCGAGTGGGAGGAGCTGAGCCGGGGCCGAATCTACCGGCGTGAGGAAGTCGGAGAGCTCGTGGGACAGGTCCTGCCTTCCCTGAAGGGACGTATTCCGATCGAGGTCCGCGCGCGAGATCTCCCCGAGGTGGTTCGCGAGAGGCCGCGGCTCTCTCTTCTAGTGGAGCCCCAGGGCGACGCGCTCTACGTCCTTCCCAGGATCGTCTATGGCGATCCGCCTCGCGCGCGGGTCGAAGGCGAAAGGCTTGTCGCTCTTTGCGGCGACGTTCCGCTGCGCGATCTCGAGGCCGAACGAAAGCTCGAGGAGCATCTTGCCCGCGAGCTGGGGCTTGCCACCGGTCGTGGAGAAGAGCTCGAAGCAGAGGAGGCGGTAGCGCTCGTCGAGAAGCTCGAAAGACTCGACGTCGCCGTCGAGGGCCGCGCGCACGAAGCCTTCCGCCTTCACGGAACGCTTCTCCCGCGGCTCACCCTCGGTGATTCCGACTTCGCGCTTTCGTTCGAGGCCGCTCGAGGCCGCGCGGATCCCGGCGCCGTTTTGCGAGCTTTCCGCGAGGGACGCTCTCTCGTCCCGCTTCTCGACTCCGGATTCGCCCGACTGCCTCTCGACTGGCTCGAGCGCTACGGGGAGGCGATCGAAGACCTCCTTCTCGCTCGGGAGAGCACAGGAACGCTCGCGAAAGCCTCGGTTTTCGATCTCGCTCGCCTCGCGGAAGCGCTCGAAGCGCCGCCTCCACCGGGCTTCGAAGCACTCCGGGCTCTCGCCGAAGACTTCTCGGAGCTTCCGCGGGCGCCGATTCCTGAGCCTCTCCGGGCTCAGCTTCGCGACTATCAGAAGAGGGGAGTCGATTGGCTTCACTTCCTCAAGTCGGCGGGTCTCGGAGCCCTCCTCGCGGACGACATGGGCC
Organism: uncultured Acidobacteriota bacterium; assembly: GCA_964553925.1. Lineage (GTDB taxonomy): Bacteria > Acidobacteriota > Vicinamibacteria > Marinacidobacterales > SMYC01 > DAISKN01. The sequence goes on along the minus strand of CAZKNR010000539.1, from coordinate 883 downwards.
TGGGAAAAACGATCCAGGCGCTCTCGGTCCTCGAGGGCCGGAGTCTCGTCGTGGCGCCGACCAGCGTTCTCCGCAACTGGATGGAAGAGGCGAAGCGCTTCCGTCCCGATCTGTCTCTATGCCTCTACCATGGCCGCGATCGAAAGCTCGATCCTGCGACGGACCTCACCGTGACCAGCCATGCTCTCCTGCGGCTGGACCGGGAGCCTCTGACCTCGATTCCATGGGACACCGTCGTCGTTGACGAAGGCCAGACGATCCGGAACCCCGACACGGATCTCGCCCGCGCGGCGTACGCTCTTTCCGCCCGGTTCCGCGTGAGCCTCACGGGAACGCCGATCGAGAACCGGCTCGTCGACCTCTGGAGCCAGGTCCACTTCTTGAACCCGGGCTTGCTGGGAAGTCTTTCGTCCTTTGAGGAGCGCACCGTCCGCCCGATCGAGAGAGGCGAGGCCGAGCCTCTCGCGCGGCTTCGCGAGCGCATCCGTCCCTTCTTTCTCCGGCGGCTGAAGCGCGAGGTCGCCCCCGAGCTCCCGCCGAGGACGGAGTCGACACTCATCGCCGAGCTCAGCCCGAGCGAGCGCGACCTCTACGAGGCTCTGAGGCTTGCGGCGCGGAGGGACGTCGTCGAAAAGCTAGAGAGAGGAGGTTCCGCTCTCGCCGTCCTCGAAGCTCTCCTCCGGCTGCGGCAGGCCGCCTGCCACCCGGCGCTCGTGCCCGGGCAGACGGCTTCGACCTCTTCGAAGACCGAGCTATTGCTCGAAGCACTCGAGACGGCGGCGGCCGACGAGCACAAGTCTCTCGTCTTCTCCCAGTGGACCTCGATGCTCGACCTCCTCGAGCCGAAGCTCGCCGAGAGGGGCCATCGTTTCGTGCGCCTCGA
>CAZKNR010000538.1:0-18413 GCA_964553925.1 uncultured Acidobacteriota bacterium | reverse complement strand
GGTCTTCGGTGAGACTCCCCGCACACCGTGGGGCGATCCCGATTTGCAGGGGATGTGGGTGAACAACAGCGCGACACCGCTGGAACGACCGGACGCGTTCCAGGGTAAGCAAACGCTCACCGACGAGGAACTCCAGGAGCTGAGGAAGAAGGCGGCCGAGGTCCTCGACGGCGGGGATGCGTTCTTCGCCGACGACTTCGTGACCGCCGCGGTAGAGAAAGGCACCGATTTTCGGTCGTTCGATCAGAAGACCGGGAACTACAATCAGTTCTGGATCGTCGAGAGAGAATTCGACAACCGGACGTCCCTGATCGTCGATCCGCCGGACGGGAGAATCCCTTCGCTGACGCCCGAGGGACAGAGGAGGCTGGAGAAAGCGACAAGGGGCTTTCTCGGGATCGACCCCGCCGGTCCGGAAGACTTGAGCGACCAGGTGCGTTGCATCACGTACGGCGTTCCCAACATCCTGGCCGGCTACAACAGTTTCTTCCAGATACTACAGACTCCCGAGCACGTGGTGATCTTCCAGGAGCTCATACACGACGCTCGGATCATCCCCATGGACGGGCGTCCGCGCCTTCCCGAGAACATCCGCCAGTGGCATGGCGATCCGCAGGGTCGATGGGAGGGCGACACGCTCGTCGTCGAGAGCACGAATTTCTCTCCGAAGAGCCACTTCCAGGGTTCCGCGGAGAACCTGCTCCTGGTCGAGCGGTTCACGCGCGTCGACGCGGAGACGATCGCGTACGAGATCACTGTCGATGACCCGAAGACGTTCGCGAGCGCGTGGAGTATCCGGATTCCGCTGAAGAGCAGTCCCGATCCGATATTCGAGTACGCCTGCCACGAGGGAAATCTCGCGATGGAAGGCATCCTCAAGGGTACCCGCGCCGAAGAGAGAAACCAGCCGAAGTAACCCCCGATGAGAGCACTCGTCGTATTCGGTCTGGCGCTCGCCCTCGGTAGTTCTTCGGAGGCCGAAGTCACCGTGGTGAAAGCGGGCCGCCTGATCGACGGCCGTGGAGGCGAGCCGATCGAGCCGGCGATGGTGATCGTCGAGGGCGACCGAATCCGCGAAGTCGGAAAAAACCTCTCGATTCCGCCGGGCGCCGCGGTGATCGATCTCGGCGCCGCCACTCTTCTTCCGGGCCTCATCGATCTCCACACCCACATGGTCGACCGCGCCGACGTGCACTGGGAAGAGGGGCTCCTGAAAACCACTCCTCCGGATGCGGCGCTTCACGGGGCTCGAAACGCGCTGGTGACGCTGATGGCGGGCTTCACCACCTGCCGGGACATGGGCCCGACCTGGCCCTACGTCGACGTGTCGCTGAGAAACGCCATCGATTCGGGGGTCGTCCCCGGACCGCGCATGATGGTCTCGGGAAACTACGTCACCTCGACTGGCGGAGCCGGAGACGCGCGCCAGTTCTCGATCTACGTCGACGTTCCCCTCGTGCGCAACCTCGCCGACGGCCCCGACGAGATCGTCGAAGCGGTACGCACCCATTTCAAGTACGGAGCCGACTTCATCAAGATCCTGGCCACCGGGGCGGTGCTCTCGAAAGGGATCGCTCCGACGGCGCAGCAGTACTCCGACGCCGAGATCCAGGCCGCGGTCACCGAAGCCACTCGCTGGGGACGTCAGGTCGCCGCTCACGCTCATGCCGCCCAGGGCATCCATGCGGCGATCCGCGCGGGCGTCCGCACCATCGACCATGGCTCTTATCTCGACGACGAAGCCGTCGATCTCCTGAAGAAGAGCGAACGCCGAACGTTTTACGTGCCCACCCTCGTGATCAGCGAGGCGGGAATGGAGGTGATGCCCGAATCGGAGAGAGAACGACTCCGACAGATCCGCGACATCATGCTCGCCGGTTTCCAGCGAGCCCTCGCCGCCGGCCTTCCCATCGGCGTCGCCACCGACGCCCCGGTCTATCCTCATGGAAAAAACGCCCGGGAGCTTTCCCTCCGGGTCGAGTTGGGAGAATCGCCGATGTCCGCGATCGTTTCGGCGACGAGCTTGAACGCTGAGATCATGGGCTGGTCCGATCGGGTGGGAAGTGTGGAGGCCGGGAAGTTCGCCGACCTCATCGCTGTCGAAAAGAACCCGCTTCGCGACATCACCGAATTCGAGCGTATGCGCTTCGTGATGAAGGGCGGCATCGTTTACAAGAACGAGCTGTCTTCGAAGACTCGCCAGCTTAATTAATTAGCTGCAGGAGCTCGTCACCAACGTTCGCTCTACGCGTTGAGCCCGGAGGGCTTCACTTCGCGGCGGGCGCCAGGCGCTTCAGCTCCTCGACCCAGTTGGTCACGACCTGGATCTCGACCGCCGAAGCGTCCGAGACCACCAGGAACCGCTTCCCGTCCGGAGAGACGTCGTAGTAGGCGTGGCCCATGTCGGAGGAGCGGTCGAAGGCCGCCTCGAACAGCTCGACGGCAGCGGCGACGCGCAGCTCGGGGGAGGTGGCGACGCCGGCGGACATCATGCGGTCGCCGCTGCGGAAGAAGATCTCTCGCCCTTCGCGTTGGTGGAAGAGCTGGACGTTCCGGTCGGCTATCACGTTGGGTTAGCGCCGTCGGGGGTCAACTTTCCGGGCACCTTCATCTTCGCGCCGCGCTACCGGATGAAGTTGAGCGACCGCTACTGCTGGAAGACGTGTTGATGCGCCATAACATCCTCTACAACAACGCGCGCGCTTCCTCCGGCTCACGGAGGCATCACACTGAGGGGGAAACTTTCTTGCATTACCGCGTTCTCGAGTAGCTCGGGGCTATTGGGATAGGGGAAGTCTACCGTGCGAGAGACCTCAAGCTGGGGCGGTACGTTGCCAACGGCGCGTGGCGCGTCGCTGCAGCGCGATGGAGAGGCGCACCGGCGGCGGCTTCAGCGTTGCTTCGCGCCGCGCCCGGGCTGATCGTCCATCGCCGCCCGGCGGCGAGGCCGATGGCGCTGTGGAGAGCAAGCCGTGCCTTCCGGTCCGAAACGCCCCGCGGCGCCACCAACACTCCGTCTTGCTAGTGGGTCATTTACGTCGTAAAATACCCACATGTTGGCCAGGTGGCTCTCGTCCCGACTGGCTCGGTTCCGCAAGAGTGTGCTTCTGTTGGGGCCACGGCAGGTGGGCAAGTCGACCCTCTGCCGCTCGCTCAAACCCGACGTCGAAATAAGTCTTGTCGATGAGGAGACGTTTCTCGCTTATGCCAAGGATCCGGGACGCCTCAAGCGGGAGATCCTGGCGCTTACCCAGCCCAGTCTCGTCCTGATCGACGAAATTCAGCGGGTTCCCGCGCTACTCAACACCGTGCAGATGCTCGTCGACCGGCCCGGTGACGGTCCTAAACACCGTTTCCTCCTGACGGGCTCGAGCGCGAGAAAGCTCCGCCGTGGCGGCGCCAATCTGCTTCCCGGGCGGGTGATCCTCGAATACCTGGACCCTCTGCATTGCTTGGAGGCAGGCTCGCTCTTCTCCCTCGACCACGCTCTGCAAGTCGGAATGCTGCCCGGGGTCCTGGCGGAGTTCGTGGAAGGCAGTCCCGACGAGAAGACGGAAGCGATCCGGACTCTTGGAACCTACGTGGACGTATACCTCCGTGAGGAGATTCGCGCGGAGGCGTTCACCCGTGACATCGGCGGTTATGCCAGGTTTCTCGACGTCATCGCCGCTTCCAGTGGACAGTGGCTGAACTACTCCAAGGTCAGCTCGGATGCCGAAGTTCCCAAAGAAACCGTCCGCAGGTACGTGTCCCTCCTCGAAGACACGCTGATCGCTTTCCGGATTTCTCCCTTCGCTCCTAAGGGCGCCGTCGCGCGCAGAATTTCGCAGCGGGACCGGGTTCTGATCTTTGACGTCGGCGTCTCGAACGCACTCCTCGGGAATCACCGGGCCCCCGTCTCTCTGGAGCGTCGTGGCCCCGTGTTCGAGCAGTGGTTCATGCTTCAGGTCCTCTATTCGAAGCACGCGCTCGGCACCGATTGGCGTATTTCCTCCTACCGAACGGAGTCGGGTGCGGAGGTGGACCTGGTCGTCGAACGGGAAGACGACTTCATCGGCCTCGAGATAAAGGCCAGCCGCAACGTGGGCCGCTCCGACACGCGGGGACTCCAGTCCCTCGCGGAAGTGGTGGGGCGGCGCAAGCCGCTTCTTCGCAGGATCGCTTATCTCGGCGACAAACCACAGGCGTTCGAGGATGGCACTCTCGCCCTTCCCTTTCGAGAAGCCTTGCAGGAGCTCTGTGAGGCGAGCCGGTAGCGTGTCGTCCCGAGCCAAGCTTCTTGCGTTGAAGGGTGACGTCGAAGGCGCGAAGGCGGAGACGAACCGTGCGCTCGCTCTGGAGCGATTGAGCGTTCGGAACCTCCACGTTGCTGGCCGGTTGGCGGCGCGCAATGAAGACACCCCTCTTGCAGAGTCCTACCTTGAGACGATGAACGAAGTCCTTGCCGGCGCGCGAGGTTCCTCGACGCGCATCTACCGAGACGCGCTCGAGGGCGAAATCGCGCTGGCGCGGGGTGAGCCGGAAAGGGCGCGGGCGTTGTTCGAGAAAGTTGTTCAGTCGGGCGAAGTCCTATCTGACTACTGGGCTTAGATCGCGAGCGCGGGCGCCCTTTTCAGGGATGGCCTGGCAAGGACGTACCTGGCCCAGGGAGAGAGAGAGAAGGCCGCGGAAGCGCTGGAATCCGACTGGCAATTCGTTCCTAGGGACGCGTCGGGTTTCGTGCACAGGTTTGGAGAGCTCCACGGTCTCGACGATGTACCCCCTCACCGCCAGATCGAGATTCTTCCCTACGCTCTCTCCAAGCTCGAGAGATACGAAATCGAGGAGGGAAATCCGTTCTCGACGGGCGGCGGGAAGAGCGTCACCGCCGGCCTCGACGGGAAGCTCGCGGCGACGAGCGACCTGACGTTGACCTTCACCGCGAGCCCCGACTTCGGGCAGGTGGAAGCTGACCCTTCCGAAGTCAACCTGACGAACTTCGAGTCGTTCTTCCCGGAGAAGCGTCCCTTTTTCATCGAGGGCGCCAATATCTTCGACTACCCTCTGACGAATGGAGACGGGGGATTCTCTCAGGACGATCTGTTCTACTCCCGCCGCATCGGACGGCCTCCTCAACGAACGATCGATCTCGGCGACGACGACTATCTCTCTGCTCCTCCCACTACGACGATTCTCGGAGCCGTCAAGCTCACGGGAAAGACCCACGACGGCTGGTCGCTGGGTCTCCTCGACGCCGTGACTTCGGCAGAGTGGGCGACCATCGACACCCTCGGCGCACGGAGGAGGGAAGTCGTCGAGCCGTTCGGAAACTATCTCGTCACCCGACTCCAGCGAGACTTCAATAAAGGGAACACCATCCTCGGTGGCATATTCACGTCGACCAAGCGCGGCGGGGAGAGCGCGGACCTCTCGGAATTGCATCGTTCGGCCGAAACCGGCGGCCTCGACTTCCGGCATGGCTTCCGCGATCGAACTTATTACGTCAGCGCCAAGGTCGTCTTCAGCGAGGTGCACGGTAATCCATCGGCGATTCTCGCCACCCAGGAGTCCCCCCGCCGCTACTTCCAGCGACCCGACGCCGACTATCTGGTCGTCGATCCCCGCCGCACGTCCCTCGCGGGATACGGCGGGGCGTTCGACGTGGGAAAGGAAGGAGGCGGGCATCTTCGCTTCTCCGCCGGAGCGACCTTTCGGTCCCCGGGACTCGAGCTGAACGACGTGGGGTATCTTCGCACCGCCGACCAAATCATGCAGTGGTCCTACGTGGGTTGGCGAATCTGGGAGCCGTTCGCCGTGTTCCGCAGCGTCAACGTCAACTTGAACCAGTGGCGCGGATGGGATTTCGGAGGTACCAACCTCTTCGGCGGCGGCGGCGGGAACGCGCAAATGCAGTTTCGGAACTACTGGTTTCTCGGCATGGGGCTCAGTCGCGACGGGGAGTCCATTTCGAACCACGAGCTGAGAGGCGGGCCGTCTCTCAGGCTCCCCGGCGGCTTCAGCCATTGGTTCAACGTCCGCTCGGACAGCCGGCGTCGGGTCGGGCTGTACCTCGGCGGTTGGAACTTTTGGGGCGACAAAGACGCGCAGAGGATCACGGAGCTCTGGACCGGCGTGACGCTTCGGCCGGCGAGCGCGGCCTCGATCTCGCTCGAGCCCAACTGGAGCCGCCGGCGACGGACACTCCAGTACGTGGACACCGTCGAGCACGACGGCGAACGCTTCGTGATGGGAAGCCTCGATCAAACCACGTTCCGGGTGACGGTACGGCTGAGCTACAGCATCACTCCGGATCTCTCGATTCAATTCTACGGGCAGCCTTTTCTCTCGAACGGCGACTACGAGGACTTCAGCGAATCACCGCTCCGAGGGCGGCGGCCTTCGAGAACCGCTTCGACCTGTACGATGAAACCGAGCTCTCTTTCGACGCTCCGAGCAACGAATACGCCGTCGACGAATGGGGAGACGAAGCGGGTCCTTATCGGTTCGGCAATCCCGATTTCGATTTCCGCCAGCTGCGGTCGAATCTCGTGCTGCGCTGGGAGTACACGCCGGGCTCGACCCTGTACGTCGTGTGGTCTCAAGACCGAACCGGCGATGAACGAACCGGCGGCTTTGCCATCCGCGAAGGCCTGAGGGATCTCTATCGCATCACTCCCTACAACGTCTTTCAGGTGAAGCTCAGCTACCGCTTCGCCCTCTAGCCCTGATCCTAAGCATCCGACATGGGTGGTGAAGGCTCCGGTGAAAGCACCCTTCTCGTGCCCGAAGAGCTCGCTCTCGAGAACGCTCTCGGCGAGCGCCTTACAGTTGACGGCGACGAACGGACGGGCGACCCGGTCGCTTCCTGAAGTGGAGACGCCGCGCCACGATCTCCTTCCCCACTCCGCTCTCACCCAGGATCAGGACCGGCGCCCGCGAGGGGGCGGCGCGGTCGACGAGGCCGAGAACCGCCTTCATGGCCTCGCTCTCGGCCACCACCTCCGCGTCGCGGCTGCCGAGAATCTCTCGCCGGAGCTCGAGCTTCTCGTCGCGGAGTCTCCGGATCTCGAGCGCCCGCTCGACCAGGCTCCTAAGCTCGTCGTTGTCGAAGGGCTTGGTCACGTAGTCGAAGGCACCCGCGCGCATGGCGGCGACGGCGGAGGGAACGTCCCCGTAGGCGGTCACCAGGATCACCGGGGTCGCCGGGTGCCTCGCGTGGATCTTTTGCAGAAGCTCGAGCCCGTCGAGACCTTCCATGCGCCAGTCGGTGACGACGACGTCGGGGGCTCGCGCGAGGATCTCTTCGAGCGCCTCCCGACCGCTCGGGAAGACGACGCACTCGTGGCCGGAGCGCTCGAGCGCCGAGGCGATGGCCTTCGCCATCTTGGGCTCGTCGTCGACCACCACCACGCGCGCTTTCATGCCGCCTCCGAATCCGCTCGGGGCAGATGAAGAGCGAACCGCGCGCCACTGCCGGCGGAATCCTCGAGAGCGATCCGTCCTCCTTGAGCTTCCGCGACCTCGCGAGCAACGGCGAGCCCCAGACCTGCACCTCCGGCCTTGGTGGTGAAGAACGGCTCGAAGACTCTCTCGCGAATCTCCCGAGGTACTCCCGGCCCGCGGTCTTCGACAAAGAACACCACTTCGTCCGCGTGCTCCTCGCAGAGTAGATCGATGGATCCTCCCTCGGTCGTGGCTTCAGCGGCGTTGGCGACGAGCCCCAGGAGAACCTGGCAGGCGAGATCGAGGTCGGCCCGAACCTTCGTGCCCTCGGGGCCGGCGCCGACCCGAAGCGCCACGAGATGATGAAGACGATGGTGCCGCGGTCGTCGCTGATGAGATTCTCGGTTCTGCCTCGCGGACCGTGACCGCTTCCCGTCGACTTCGACCTCGTCCGCCTTCCCGAAGCTCCAGACGACGTTCCCTTCCCAGTCTTCTTGAACCAGGTCGTCCGATCCGATGTGGTGGGTGTACTGTTTCGTCACTCGACCCACGGTGCCGCCCATGACGTAGCCGCCGGGAAGAATTGTCACCGGATAGCCGGCGATGTGCGCCCAGTTCCGGACCGCGTTTCCGTTCATATCGATCAGAACGGCTCCGGCTCCGGTTTCCGTCTGAAATATGGTGTTAGCCGGACCAGCAGCGGCCGGGTGCGTAGATCGTCGTCCCCGTGGGGTAGACGCTTGGTCCGGCGAAAAGGATCGTGGGAGGCAAAATCGAAAAGGACAACGCGAGCTTCATCGTTCCTCCGGGCTTCGACCAATTTGCGCTACAGTGTCAGTCTTCGACCTCGAGAGATCAAACCGGTGAAGAAGGGGAAAGCGAAAGGCGTCTCGCGGCGAGCGTTGGTTTTCTTCGCTCTCGTCGGAATCCTCGGGTTCGCCCTCTGGGTGTCGCGCGGGCGGCGCGCCGCCGTCGTCACCGACAATGCCGCCGATAGGGGATTCGAGCCGACGATCCCCAACACGAGCCCCCCTCTCGGCGATCCGCCCGAGCGTATGGTCTGGATTCCCGGCGGGGAATTCTCGATGGGCGCCGAGGATCCGCGGAGGCTCGAGCACGGCGGCAACGAGCCCATGGCCGACGCCCGGCCCATCCACCGCGTCTATGTGGACGGATTCTGGATGGATACGACCGAGGTGACGAACGAGGAGTTCGAGACGTTCGTCGAGGCCACGGGCTACGTAACCGTTGCCGAAATGACTCCGAGCGCAGAGGATTTTCCCGGAGCACCGAAGGAGAACCTGGTCGCGGGCTCGGTGGTGTTCACTCCGCCCGGTCACCCGGTGCCGCTCGACAACCTCTATCAGTGGTGGAGCTACGTCCCCGGCGCGAGCTGGCGACGTCCGGATGGTCCCGAAAGCGATTTGAAGGGACGCGAAAAATACCCGGTGGTGCACGTGGCCTACGAGGACGCCGTCGCCTATGCCGCCTGGGCCGGGAAGCGTCTTCCCACCGAAGCGGAGTGGGAGTTCGCGGCTCGCGGCGGTCTGAGAGGGCAAGTCTACGCCTGGGGCGACGAGTTGAACCCGGACGGCCGCCTCATGGCGAACACCCATCAAGGAAACTTTCCGCACACGGACCACGCTACCGATGGATTTCACGGCGTAGCGCCGGTCGCGCAGTTCTCCCCGAACGGTTATGGCCTCTACGACATGTCGGGAAACGTCTGGGAGTGGGTGAGCGATTGGTATCGGCACGACACGTACTCTCAACTGGCGGCAACCGGCGGGGTAGCGAAAAACCCGGGAGGTCCGGATACTCCCTTCGACCCGGCGGAGCCCACCGAGAAAAAGCGCGTCCATCGCGGGGGTTCGTTCCTTTGCACGGAACAGTACTGCACGCGCTACATGATCGGCACGCGAGGTAAGGGCGAGCACTCCACGGGGAGCGGTCACCTCGGCTTCCGCGCTGTCCGGTCGTCCATGAAAGAATCTGCCCTTGGAGGTTTGTCGCGATGACGTTTGCCATGTCCGTTCTTCTCACGGCGTTCATCACCGGAGCGCAGGAAGACGCGCCAAAGAAAGACGAGCCGAAGAGCGCCGCGGAAACGGTCGAAGTGAGCCCCGCAACCGCCGAGGCCGAGGTGGGGGGGACTCTGCGGTTCCGTGCCGTGGCCAAGGACCTGTCGGGCAAGTCTCTCGAGGAGCCCGTAGCCTCCTGGTTCGCCGCGCCCTTCGACGTGGCCTCTGCCGATAACGACGGCTCCGTCGTCTTTCACGACGCGGGGAAAGTCCGAGTCGGAGCCGTCATCGGAGGGAAGACCGGGTTCGCCGAAGTCACGGTGAAGGCCCCGCGCGTAGCGAGAGTCGAAGTTCGGAAGCCCGAGACTCTTCTCGTCGTCGGCGGAGACCTTCGGCTCGAAGCGCTGGCTTTCACCGCGCGGGGTGTCCCCCGCGAGCGCGTCGAGTGGGCATGGACGTCGGAAACGCCGGCCATCGCTTCGGTGGATGAGGCGGGATTCGCCCTGGGTCGCGCTCCTGGCCGCGCCGTCTTTCGTGCCGTCGCCGAAGGTTCGAGCGGGAAGCTGGAAGTCGACGTCATTTCGAACCCGGCGGCGCGTGTTTCGATCGAGCCCGAGGGCAAGACCGCGCGCACCGGAGACGTCGTCCGCTTCAAGGCGATCGTGACGAGCTCCCGCGGCGAGGCCCTCTCGAACCCGAGCCTGCGCTTCTCGGTCACGGGCTCGGGCGCGAGCATCGACCCCGACGGCGGATTCGTCGCCGAGCGGCCGGGCGCCTACACCGTCGTGGCCTCGAGCGGCGATCGGATGGCTTCGGCATCGATCCGGATCGAGCCAAGAAACGCCGAGCGCGAGATCGAGGTCGTGGGACGGGCGGCGTTCACCGATCTCCAGGCGGCGGAGCAGTGGATCTTCGGCGACTACGCCTATCTGTCTTCCATCGACGACGAGCTTCGGGTCTTCGACATCAAGGATCCCGCGAATCCGAAGCAGGTCCACACGCTGGAAGTGGACGCCCGCATCATCAACGACGTGAGCGTGGGCCCGTCGGGACGAGTCGGGGTTTTGACTCGCGAAGGAGCTTCGAACCGCAAGAACGGAATCGTGTTTCTCGACACGGAAGACCCGTCGAAGCCGCGCGTCCTCTCCGAGTTCACGGAGACAGTGAGCGGCGGCGTCCATAGCGCCTTCATCGACGACCACTACGTCTATCTGACGGACGACGCCACGGGGTCGATGAGGATCATCGACTTCCGCGATCCCCGCGGACCGCGCCAGGTCGCGCGGTGGGAGGTCCCGAATCCGGAGGCGCGGACCATCGAGCCCACGGGGGAGGACCGGTCGCCCTTCGCCGCCGGCCGCTACCTCCACGACGTCTACGTGAAGGACGGACTCGCCTACCTGGCGTACTGGCGGGATGGGCTCGTCATTCTCGACGTCGGAGCGGGGCTCGCGGGGGGAAGCCCGGAGAAACCCGAGCTCGTGAGCCAGCTCCGTTTCAACTACCACGAGCTCTACGGCGACGGCTGGCTCGCAGGAGCCCACGCCGTCTTCCGCTACAAGAACTACGTCTACATCGGCGACGAGGTGTTCCCGGCGCGCTGGAACCTGCAGAGCAAGGACCGCATTCCCGTCCGGGGCGCGGTCTGGGTGGTGGACGTGAGCGACGTCAGAAAGCCGCGCAAAGTCGCCGAGTACACCGTCCCCGAAGGGGGAGCTCACAACATCTGGGTGGAGGACGACATCCTCTATATGGGTTACTACACCGGAGGCGGCCGCGTGCTCGATGTTTCGGGAGAGCTCCGGGGGGACCTGCTGCGCCAGGGGCGCGAGATCGCGCGCTTGTGGACGGGATCTCCGGACGGCTTCCGGCCGAACCTGCCCTTCACCTGGGGGGCGCAGCCGCACAAGGGCCTCGCGTATTTCATCGATCTGAACTCGGGGCTCTGGATCACGCGCCTTGGAAAGCCTGTGTACTCAGGCTCCTTGCCCTCACCGCCGCGGTAGAGCTCAGGTCTTGTGGATCTCATCCCAGCGGGCCGCGACCAACCCGTCGTCGTGGAGGAACACGTTCGGCTCTCGGAGCACGGCCGCGAGCGCGGCCAGCTCTTCCGGGGAATCCACCGGAATCTCGTGGCGACGCCCGTCGTCGAGCAAGAGCGTCGCAACCGCCCGGTTCGAGCCCGGGTACCATCCGATGGCATAGTCCTTCACCGCTTTTCGACTCATTCCACTCTCCTGACCCGCTGACAAATGGATCTACTCCTGTTTACGACCGAATCGAGGATTCGTCAACTGGAAGGGGGTCAGCGGCGCGTCTCCTCTTCCACGCGGAAGAGGGAGGACGAGGATCCGCGAGCCATCGGGACAGCGGAAACCGGTGCGATCCGAGGCCCTGCTCTCGATCGCTTCCAGAACCTCCGGGGGCACTCTGTCATCCGGCCACGGTCCTTGCGGACCTCCCTCTTTGAGGATGGCGGCGTCGGCCTCCGCAACACCGTCGCCTTCCCCGGCGCGCCGAAAACTCAAGGGACGCCGCTCGGATTCCGCGAGGTACTGAAGAGTAGCGGCGTTGAAGACTCGATGATCGGGGACGACCAGTACGAGGAGAGGCCGCAGACGAAACTCATCGGACTTTAGGATGCTCTCGATCACCTCCGTGCGGCTCCGTCTCGGGAGGCTCTCGACGTAGGCCTTTCGGCCCGCGGGATCGGGATCGCGCTTGAGCCACTCACGATAGGCGGCATCCACGAAGGCTTCGTCGTCGAGGCCGCGCGCCCCCTCGACGAAGCTTTCGAGCTCGGATGGGGAGACAGAGCTCTCCCGAAGATCGCTCAGCGCCTGAAGCACCTCCCGCGTCGGCCATCCGCGGATCTCGTGGGCCTCGAGAGGCATCGCGTGCGGGAACGGGCGGAGATGGTTATGGGTCAGAGGGCTCAGATCGGAGGGCCAGGTGATGCCGGCGTAGTTGAGCGTCCCGGCGGCGAGTGCGAGGACCGTGAGAACCCCGCGGACGGACGGCCTTTCGACTCTCGAGATCGCGCGAGTGCCGAGGACCGCTAGCGGAGGCAAGAGAGCGAGAACGTACCGTTCGCCGCCCTTGTTCGGGAGGATCGCGAGAAGGGCGTAACCGCTCGCGATCCAGACGACGAGAAACCAATCGGGCCGGGCCCGGCGCCAGGCGAGGACCACCGAGAGAGCGAGGACCGCGGAAGGCAACCACCCCATGCCCTGGGTCACGAGGATCCTGAAGTAGTACCCCGGGTTGGTGCTCGATCGAAACGGAATGGATCCTTCGCCGAATCCGTAGTAGCGGATGTACTGGAGGACGTCCACGAAATGAGGCGCGTACCAGAGGCCGGCGGTCGCGAGACAGGCAGCGGCAAAGATCAGGACTTTCCGCCGCTCACCCGTGAGCGCGCAATAGAAGAGCGGACCTGCGAAGAAGATCCCGGCGAGGACTTTCGTCGAGAGAGTGACGCCCGCGACGAAGCCCGCGGGAAGGGCCGCGCCGCGCCTAGAGAGCAAAAAGAGCCCGAGGGTCGCCATCGCCGCTCCCGGCAGATCCATCATGTACTCGCGCGAGAAGTTCACGACTCCGGTGAACGTCGAGACGCAGAAGACCGAAAGAGCGATGGCGGAAGGGCTCGCCTCCGAGCTCGCGCTCAGGAGCGCGGTTCCCAGGAGCAGCAGGAACAGGTAGGGGGCGAGCGTAAGCTGGGCGACCTCGCGGGACTCGCCGAGAGCGCGGTAGAGCGGAACCGTCGTGAGAGGAAAGAGCGGCGCTACCGGCGAAGGTTGGTGGAGGATCTGTCGCGCCAGCGTGGCGGCGCCCCCCTCCTCGAGAGAGCGGTGAAAGCGCAGGCTCATCGAAAGGTAGAGAGCGTGATCCCAGGCGGGCGGAACCTCGAACTGCTGGCGGGTCCAGTCCGAGCTCGAGAACGTCAGAAGCGCCGTCCAGGCGATCAGGAGTGCGATCGCGCCCAAGAGGCGAAGAGATTGGAGCCGCTCCATGGCGGAGCGATTCTACTCGCTGGCGTCGCTCCATCGCTTCAGAGTGTCGTAGGCTTCTCCCCACGGAAACAGGGGCTCCGCCCCTCGAACCTCAGACGTAAACCTCTGAGATAGCTTTGCGATAGCGCTAATTCCCACCAGGCACGCGAATTGCTTTTCAGTCCGAGACGCGATGTTGAAGTGTGCTCCTCTGGTGCGGCTTTCGTTGGTGGCGCTCTCGCTCGACCTTTTCGTGGCTACCGCGGCTTCGGCCTGGTGGAACCAGAACTGGACCAAACGCGTCAAGCTGACGTTTCTCAACGGGGGACAGGCCGAGAACCTGGCCAGTGTCCCGGTCCTCGTGCGGCTCGACAACGCCCGCATCAACTACGCCGACACCCAGAACGCGGGGCAAGACATCCGCTTCGTCGATGCCGACGACACGACGCCTCTCAATTACGAGATCGAGACCTGGATCGAGGCGGGAAGCTCCTACGTGTGGGTCCGAGTTCCTCAAATCGATGCCAGCTCCAATGCCGACTTCATCTGGATGTACTACGCGAACCCCGTGGTCCTCGACGGGCAGGACGCGAACAACACCTGGGAGCCCAACTACCGGGGTGTCTGGCATCTGAAGGAAGACCCCATCGTCGCCGGTCCGGGGGGGTTCGTGGATTCGAGCGGGACCGGTAACCACGGGACCGACGAGTTCTTGCCGGTTTCGACCCCGGGCCAGATCAACGGAAGCCTCGCCTTCGACGGCGGCACCGAACGAGACGTCCTCGTTGCCCATAACGCGAGCCTCCAGCTTGCAACCAACATGACGGTGTCGGGCTGGGCGCGTACCATGAGCGCGGACGGCCAGCCGAGGCTCATCGTGGCGAAATGGGACACTCCGGGCTCGGCCAACTACTGGTTGGGGAAGCTCGACAACATTACCATGGCGTTCGGGATCGACGGCGGTCCGAACGCCAACTGCGCCCTCGCGTTCGTCGCCGGCGGCGCGTGGCACCACGTCGTGGGAGTGGCGGACGCCTCCGCCGGGCAAATCCGGATCTACGTGGACGGGATCGAGAGAGGCAACAATCCGCTGTACGACGGCGTCTCCGAAACCGGCACTTCGGACTTGCGCATCGGCCGGAGCCCCGACGTGCTCCTCCAGGACTGGGACGGCGGGATCGATGAGGTCCGGGTGGAATCGGTGGTGCGTTCGGCCGCGTGGTTGAGGGCGCAGAACCTCTCGATGCGGGACACCTTCATTTCCTTTGGCGGGCCCGCGCCTTCGGGTCTGATGCAGGTGAAAACCGGCACCTACGTCGGCAACGCGGCCGATGTCCGGCCAATCTACGTCGGTTTCCAGCCGAACGTCGTGATCGTCGACATGGACGCCGCGGTGGACGCCCCCCCGAACGAGGCGGTCATTCGCACGTCCACGATGGTGGGCGACGCTTCCAAGGCGCTTGACGGTCCGATCGCCATCGCCGCCGACAAGATCCAGTCGCTCGATTCCACGGGCTTCACCCTTGGCACCCACGCGACCGTCAACGAGACGGGGCGGACCTACCACTGGGTGGCCTTCCAGGCGGGGTCGGGCAAGCTGAAAGTCGGCTCGTATGGCGGAAACGGAGTCACGGACGACCGGAGCATCCTGGGCGTCGGCTTCCAGCCGGAGTACGTGATCGTCATGCCGGAAAGCGCAGACCGATCGGTGCACCGCTCCTCCGCCATGCCCGTCGACCTCACGCACAACTTCGGAGCGCAGGGGTTCGCCGATGCGATTCAGGCCCTCGAGACCGATGGCTTCCAGGTCGGCCTCGATCCTCAAGTGAACGCGGCAGCAACGACGTACCACTACGCAGCGTGGAACGTCGCGCCGGGCGAGGTCGCGGTCGGCGTCTATACCGGCGATGGCGTCACCGACCCTCGCAACATCACCGGAGTCGGGTTCTTTCCCGAATACGCGATCGTGAACCGGTCCCTGGGCGTGCCGGGAGACGGGCTGAACGCGCCGACCCACAAGATGGCCTCGAGCGGCGTCACGACCGACCGGTCTCTGCTCTTCGACGCTCGTATCGGAGAGCCCGACAACATCCAGGCGCTACAGTCCGACGGCTTCCAGGTCGGCCTGCATAACCGAGTGAACTCGGCCGCCGGGGCGACCACCTACTACTGGATGGCCTTCGGGCCGCACGCGCCTCAGACGAACTTCCGCTCCATCGGCATCGCGCCTGATGTCTTGGGGACGCTCACCGCGACTCAGCAGTCGGTCGTGGTCACGGACCCGACGGCGAGCTGGCAGAGCGCGAACCGCGGCCGCGGCGACCGCATCAACATCGGCGGGACGGAGTACACGGTTTTGGCCGTCGACTCCGAGACCCAGTTGCGCCTGACCCAACCGTTCGCGAACGCGAACGGCCCGTACGCCTACACCATTTCGCGCCAGTTCGGGACGCTCCAGCTGTGGGAGGACTGTATCGACGGTCCGGGAGGTACGCCTTGCACGTACTTTCCCGTGACCAGCAACAGCCTCATCGTCAACGACCGCAGAGAAGTGGGAATCGCCTACGAAGGCAGCGTGTTCGCGCTGACCACCGACGTCTCCATCCAGGGGTCGGTTACCGACCTGACGCACACCATCACGCTCACCGCCGATGGCGTCAACCGCCACAACGGGACCGCGGGGGCGGGTGTGGTGCTGGACGGCCAGGGCCTGGCGGTCGAGCTCCTCGTCCGCGACAGCAACGTGACGGTCGAGTGGCTCGAGTTCATTCGCTTCCGCGGGGCCAGTAACGAGGCGTCCGTGAGGGTGCTGGGCTCACCTGGAGACCTGCCCAGAAACGTCCTGATCCAGAACGTTCTGATCCACGACTTCGACGACGCGGGGACCGACGTGTCGGGGATCCGGCTGTCGGGAGACTCGGGTAAGAGCGTGACCGTCCGCAACTGCATGATCTGGGACGGCGACAAATACGGCATCGAGGGCGATGACATCGGGGATACGCTCGCGATCGAGAACTGCTCCATCGACAACATGATGGGCAACGGCAACGGCATTCATGCGATCGACAGCCCCGTGACCGTTCGCAACACGATCGTAACCACCAGCTCAAACCCCAACTATGCCGTGGGCCTGGGGTCGCTGAGCGGCTCCAACAACATCTCTTCCGATGGCACCGCGCCGGGCGCAAATCCGCTGACCGGAGTCTCCGCCCTCTCCGTCTTCTTTACTCCCAACGTGGACCTGCACCTCAAGTTGGGCGGAAACGTCGCCGTCGACTCCGCCCTCGACCTGAGCGCGAGTTTCTGGAACGACATCGACGGCCAGTCGCGCTGGGGCCTCGCGTGGGACCGGGGAGCGGACGAGCGA
Organism: uncultured Acidobacteriota bacterium; assembly: GCA_964553925.1. Taxonomy (GTDB): domain Bacteria; phylum Acidobacteriota; class Vicinamibacteria; order Marinacidobacterales; family SMYC01; genus DAISKN01. Next base: position 1,611 of record CAZKNR010000538.1, on the reverse strand, counting down.
GGTGCCCCGACGGCGGTCGAGCTGGTCTCGTTCACGGCGACGGGCAAGGACCGGAGCGCCGCTCTCGAGTGGGAGACCGCCTCGGAGCTCGATAACCTCGGCTTCCACCTCTACCGCGCGGAGTCGGAAGCGGGAGAGTACACGCGCATCACCTCTCGACCCATCCCCGGGCTCGGCTCGTCGCCCGCGGGCGCGAGATACAACCATCTCGATTCCGGCCTCGTCAACGGAGTGACGTATTTCTACAAGCTCGAAGACATCGAGACGACGGGGAAGACCACATTTCATGGTCCGGTCTCCGCGATTCCGTCAGAGGATGCGCCGTCGCCGGATCCCGCTCGCTCGAGCCTCATTACGTATGGCAACCCCGATGCCAACGGGTTTCGAGTGCTGCGGCAAACCGCTCGGGGCCTCGTCCTCGAGCTCATCACCGAAGGTTTCACCGCCGAGCCCCAGGAAGATGGAAGCGTCCGGCTCTCGATTCCGGGGTTCGAGCTCCTTGAGGGCTCTCCCTCGGTACCGGTTCTTCGTCCCTGGGTGGAGGTGCTTTCGGGGCGGGGCGTTGCCATCACTTCCGTCGAGTCTGCCTCGGTCGAGTCGTTCACGGGCCTTCGGCCATCCGGCGCGGATGCTCCCGAGATCGTCGCCTCACGGGAGGGCACGGTTCGCGCGGGAAGAAGGCCGAGACGGGCTTTCGTCCAAACCCCTGGGGGGGTTCCGAACACGGTCGCCCGGTTGCTGCAAGTGGGCTTTCAGGGCGACGTCAAGAAAGCGCAGATCGAGCTCGCGCCTCTGAGATGGAATGGAGGGGCGGAAGAGCTCGTCCTCGCGCGACGGGTCACGGTGGAGCTCGCGTTCCGAGGCGCTGCTGCTGAGAAGCCAGAACGGAGGCGCCGCGATAGAAACGTCCTCTTCCGGCTCGTCGCGGTCGAGAAGGGACTCTACGAGCTCAAGTATGAAGACCTCTTCCCGAGAGGAAGAGGTCTTTCCGCGGACGGGCTGCGTTTGTCCCGTCAGGGGAAGCCCGTCGCTTTCCACGTCGAGCCCCCCGGAGGAAGATTCGGCCGCGGCTCGAGTTTGTACTTTTTGAGCGAAGGGCCGGATGCGAACCCGTATGGCCGCGAGGCCGTCTACGAGCTCGAGACCGGGGGAGGCGGCGTTCTCATGAACGTCGACTCCGCCCAACCTCACGGCGAAGAGCGGAGTTGGTATCTCGAGACCGACGACTACGAGGAGAACCGTTTCTACCAGGCAGGGCTTCTCGACGCTCCCGACCTGTGGCTGTGGGACCTCCTTCTGGGGCCGGCGGTGAAGAGCTTTCCTTTCCAGGTGAAGGACCTCCGAGAGGGAACCTCGCGTTTGACCGTGTGGCTCCAGGGGGTTAGCGACTCTTCCGCCGACCCCGATCACCACATCAAGCTCTACGTCAATGGGGCGATTCAGGAAGAGCTCCATTGGGACGGAAAGCAGGCTCAAGAGGTCGACGTTCACGTCATGGCCGGCGTCTTGCGGGAAGGAGAGAATCGTCTCGAGATCGAAAACGCCGGCGACACCGAAGCCCCGTACTCCATGGTGATGCTCGACCGCTTCCGGGTCGTCTATCCCCGGGCG
>CAZKNR010000537.1:0-8068 GCA_964553925.1 uncultured Acidobacteriota bacterium | reverse complement strand
GAGTTCAAGGGCTGCCCACGGCAAGGGCGACGAGCTCGGCATCGATCCCGCCCCCGCCCACGGCGACGACGATGAACTGTCGGCCATCGACTCGATAAGTCATGGGCGACCCACCCGCGTTCGCCGGCAGCTCGATCTCCGCAAGAAGGGAGCCGGTTCTCTTGTCGAAGGCCCGCAGCATCGGCTCCCGGGTTACGGCTCGCACTCCCGCTCTCTCTCCCGCGGGATCCCTCAAACCGTAAGTGTGCGGACCCTGAACCGCGAACAAAAGAGTCTTCGTGAGAAGGACGAATCCTCTCGAGCTCCACCCGAGAGGCGGCAGATTCAGGTGGGCGATTGCGGGATGGTCCCTCGGGCCGGAGCCCAGGGGAACCATCCAGCGATGCTCGCCGGTATCGAGGTCGATGGCGGTGATTCGACCGTAGGGCGGTTTCGTTATCGGCAGACCCAACGGACCGAACTGCCCGCGAAAGACCTGCTCCACGTAGCGCATGTCGGAAGTCCCGTCTTGGGGCGGCACGAGGCGCACCAGATGCGGGAAGGTGATCGACGGCACGTAGAGAACGTGGGTCTCGGGGTCGAAGGCTGCCCCCGCCCAGCTTCCTCCGCCGATGCGTCCCGGAAGCACGATGTAGCCGCGCGTCGTCGGGGGCGAGTACAGAGGGCCGTGGTCGTAGTGCGTCAGAAGCTGAACCGCCTCGGCGTGGAGCTCCGGCGTGAAGTCGATCAGGTCGTCCGGGCTCAGGCCCTGACGGTCGAAGGGTGCCGGCTTCGTGGGAAACGGTTGCGTCGGTGACGTTCGCTCACCCGGCACTGACGATTGAGGGACCGGTCTTTCTTCGATCGGCCAGACGGGCTCGCCCGAGCGGCGATCGAGCACGAACACGAATCCCTGTTTGGTGATTTGGGCGAGCGCTTCGATCGGCTTCCCGTCGACGACGATATCGACGAGGAGCGGAGCGGAAGGCAGGTCGTAGTCCCACAATCCGTGGTGCGCGACCTGGAAGTGCCATACCCGCTCGCCGGTGCGCGCGTTCAAGCACACGATACTCTCGGCGAAGAGGTTCGCGCCGGGGCGGTGCCCTCCGTAGCCGTCGTTGGTCGGCGTGCTGACAGGAAGGTAGACGAAGCCCAGCTCGGGGTCGGCGGTCATCCAGGTCCAAACGTTGGTGTTCCCGGCTTCTCTCCACGACTCCTCGAGCCACGCGTCGTTTCCGAATTCCCCGTCCTGGGGGACGGTTTGGAACGTCCAGAGGAGCTTCCCCGTTCGAGCATCGTAACCGCGGACGTCGCCCGGGACGCCGGTCTTGAAAGACCAGACGTCGGGAACCGCGCTTCCCACGACGACGGTGTCCCCGACAACCATGGGAGGGGACGTCATGTTGTAGTTTCGCCGCTCGACCGGCCGGCGGAGACCGGTCTTGAGGTCCACCCGACCTTCCTTGCCGAAATCTCCGATGGGCTCGCCCGTCGCCGCGTCGAGGGCCACGAGCTCACCATCGCCGTTGGCCATGAGCACTCGTCGTGAACGGCCCGATCCCCAGAGCGCCGCTCCCCGGTGTATGAACCCGAGCGCCGGTGGCCCACGCCTATATACCCCAGGGTTGAAGACCCAAAGCGTCTTACCGCTCGCGGCGTCAATCGCAGCGACTTGATGGAGGCTCGTGCTGACGTAGAGGACGCCATCGGCCATAACCGGCGTCGCCTCGTAGAGGCCAGGATAAAGCGAGGAGTCCTCGCGGGCGATCGCGTTATCGGGTGAGCTCCACCGCCATGCGAGCTGCAAAGAGCGAACATTCGTTTCGTCGATGTCCGCGACTGGGGAATAGTGGATTCCGGAGTCGTCGCCGGCGTAGCTCCGCCATTCGGACTGAGATGGCTCGAGGAGAAACGCGACGAGAACCGGGAAGGCACGAGGGGGCGTTCGAAAGACCATGCGGCTGCGCAGCGGACCCTCCAGTCCCGCGATCGGGCGCGACGATTGTACAGATATGACCAAGAGCGTCGCTCTCTCCTACACCCCCTCAGGGTGCAAATGAAAGACCTTGTTCATGATCTTCCATTCCCCGTCGACTTTGAGCAGTGTGAACAGGTCGGTAAACCGATGCCCGGTCCAGTTGTCGAGCTCGAGCCGCACCGTGGCGACGGTGCCGAAAACGTCGACGCTGCCAACCCGGGCCTGGAGTCCCGTCGCTGGACCGTTCTGGTCGTTCCAGTCAAAGAGCTGCTGGATGGGGCCCGCGAACAGGTCGGAACCCACGTAACCGAAGATCGTCGCGTCCCGGTGGAAGGCCGGCTTCATGTCGGCACCGCGGCCAGACTTGGCACCATCGATATAGTGCTGGACGGTCTTGGCTATCGCATCGTATTCCATCACGTTCGTAGGTGCGTTGTTCATGGGTTTACTCCCTCCTCGGGGCATGGCCATCAAAGGCTATGTCGTTTCATAAGCGCAGCTATGCTAGCCGAGAACGATCGTGCGTTCCATGGAGCCGGCGAAAGCCTTCGGTTCTCCCCTTGACGCCGGAATGATTTGGGAGTAAAACCTTTTCCACACGCATCCCAGAGTTTTCTTCAGTCCCGATAGCAGTCTCAAAGGAGGGTCAAATGAGACGATTCGTTGTTTTTGTTCTCGGACTTGCACTCGCAGCTCCGCTTCTCGCCCAGGACGGTGAGTTCACGCACGTCACCTGGGTGACGGTAAAGTCCGGAATGACCGCGGAATACGAAGACTACGTGAAGAAGATCCTTGCAGGGGCCGCGAAGATTAACGATCCCAGAGCCATCTCGGCCTACAGCCTGGCGGTGGGAGGTCCCGGGAGGACCTATGCCTTCGCGCGCACGTTCAAAAAATGGGCGGAGCTCGATGACAATCTGACCAACGCCCAAATTCTCGCCAAAGCCTACGGCGACGTCGAGGGGGCGAAGATCCTCAAGGCCGGAACCTCTGCCGTCGAAAGCTCGGAAACGCGGGTATCGCGGACGATCCCCGAGCTAACCCGCGCTGGTCCGTCCGGGGGCGGAACGCCCGCCTACGTTTTCGTGGTCCGGACCGAAGTCGAGCCCTCGATGGGGCGTACCTATCGGAAGTATATGGACAAGCTGAAGGCCGCCGAGGATAAGCACGATCCCTCCCCGGTGACTCGCCGCATCAGCGTTCTCGGGGACGCTCAGGTGTGGTCCTCGATCCGTTTTTTCAACAAGTGGGCCGAGCGGGACGCGCTCATGAGTCCCGGGGAGGCCATGACCAAGGCCTACGGTGAGGCGGAAGCCCGCGAGATCGCCGACACAGCCGCAAGCTGCATCCGGAATCGCACCACCTACGTCCTCGCCCACCGACCCGACCTCAGCCGCGCCGGCACCGCGCCGACGACCAACGACTGAGTGAGCCGATTGCCGGCTGGGCCATCTCGTGAGCCAACTCCTGAGATGGTCCAGCCGCCATCGTCGTTCTTTTTGACGCGCGCTCTCCCTTTCGACACCCAGGCCGTCAATATTCGCGGAACATCCGTTTGATGTCGTCGACGTCGTGGGTCTTGGTGAGCGCGAGCATCAGAATCCGCGCCTTCTGAGGGTTGAGATTGTCGGCCGGGATCATTCCCAGGCGGTCATAACATTGGGGATTTGTTCTACCTTGACCCGTGCCACCAAGGTGAGCCGTTAGCAACCACAGCCTGGAGAAAGCGTTGCTGCTCTTGCTCGATCTCGATTGATGTAGAAATATACAAAATTGTAGGAGAGATTTCATGGCGACTACGCAGGTGTCGGCCCATATTTCCGAGGAAACCAAAGCTCGGCTGGAACGATTCGTGCGCCGCACCGGTCAGACTCGGGCCCGAGTCATCGAGGACGCGCTGCTTTCGCACCTTCAGGCGTTGGAGCAGCTTCCAGAGGACATCATCGTGCCGACACGCGAATCGTCTTGAATAAGGCAAGCGCCGAACGCGTGCGCGAGATGCTCACTCGTCCCGCCGAGCCCACGGAGGAAATGAAGCGTCTGTTCGATGAGCGCTGAGATCCGCGCTCTTCGGTGCCTCGACGGAAATGATTCACTTGGGTAGATGCGGAGAGAATCCTCAAGGCCGCGGAGGCCAGGGGTCGCTGACTTCGAGGTCCTGGCGATCCCAGCCGCCTCGGTTTGCCGCGGCCGCGTAGGTGGTCTCGAGAAAATCGAGGAGCGTGGCGTCGGGATCCGGCGCCTCGCGGACCGCATCGTAGGGCAGGAAGAACTCTCGCCAATCCTCGTTGTAAAACGCCGCCTCTGGTTTCACGCCTTGCTTTCCGAAGCCTTCGGGCTCGGGATAAGCGTAGGAGTAGAACGCCGGCCTCGGGAATTTGTCGTTCCCCGGCCAGAAGCCGCAGCTACTCACTTCGTGGGAGTACGCTTCGCGAGTGACCCAGTCGGGCAGGTTCGGGACACCCCCCGGGTGCAGCGGGGCGCGCCGCCCCGAGAAGCGCGTCACCGCGAGATCGAAGCTCCCCCAGAAGAGGTGCACTGGGCTCGCCTTCCCCAGGTAGCGGCTCCGGAACTGCTTGAAGACCCGGTCGGCCTGGACCAGGGAGAGCCAGAACCGATGCGCGGAGTCGGGGTCATAAGAACCATGCACTCGATCCTCGTCGAAGGGGGTGGCGTCCTCGATCTCGTTCGGCCTCCGATGAATCTTGACCTCGAAGCCGAGGTCAGAGAGGTTCTGAAGGACCTCTCGATAGAACTCCGCCACCGTCTTGGGCTCGAGAGCAACGCTCTTCTCGGAACCGTCGCTCGCCCGAATGCGCAGACGGTGATCGATGAAGTCGAAGTCCATGTCGACGGTGCGACCCCCGAAAGGAATCGACGACGTCGAAAGGCCGCGCGAGGTCACATACAACGTCGCGTGCCACGAGTGGTTCACCCAGGGGGAACCACGGAGCCGGACCTTCCCCACGATCTGGGTCCACCGGTGCAGCGTGGCGCAGGTGTCCTTCCAGTCCTCGTACGGGATGGAAGGCCAGCTCGGGCTCATGGATTTTCTGTCGGCTTCGCCTTCTCGTCCTTCGCGGCTTTCGCCGGCGCTGTCTCCCATACGTACTCCCGGCCCATGCAGTGCTTCTCGAACCAGTCGAGCTCGACGTTGACCTTGAAGAGCTCGTGGCGAAGCTCCTGCCAGCCGTGAGGCTCGCGGGGAGCGATATAGAGGTGCGTCTGAACTCCGTTCGACTTCAGCGCCTGGTAAAGCTCCACCGACTGCGGCGGCGGGACGCGCACGTCCTTCTCTCCCACCAAAATGATCGTCGGAGTCTTGACCTTATAGATGTCCTTCAACGGCGAGTTGTTCCAGTAGGCGTCGATGGGAGCGTCCTCCTGCCAGGGAGTCCCTCCGAACCACGGCGTGCGGTAGATGCGGACGTCGCTCTGCGCGTACATCGAGATCCAGTTCACCGCCCCGGCGCCCGAGGAAGCGGCCTTGAACCGGTCGGTGTGGGTGATGATCTTGTTGGTCATGTGACCGCCGCCGCTCCAACCCATCTTCACCATGCGGTCGGAGTCGACGAGACCCCTGGCAATGAGATGGTCGACCCCCGTCATCACGTCGAGATGCGCCTGATGGAAGTAGTGCCCCACCATGTCCCGCAAGAACGGGTCGTCGTAGCCGGTGCTCCCGCGGTAGTTCGGCTGGAGGACGAAGTAGCCCTTCGACGCTAGAACCGGAAGGTACTCGCTCCAGCGGCCGAACCCGAACTTGTCCGAAGCCGCCGGTCCTCCGTGGGTCTGAGCCACGAGGGGGTACCGCTTTGCCTCCTGGTAGTCGAGCGGGTAGTAGAGAAGCCCCTCGACTTCGACACCGTCCGCGCCTTTCCACCGGACGGCTTCCTGGCGGGGAATCTGGAAGTCCCTTGCCAAATAATCGTAGACCCCGCTCACTTTCGCGGGCGTCCCGCCCGCCGCGGGCAGGACGTAAATGTCGCCGGCGTTCTCGCGCTGGTCGATCCCGAAGACGTGCCTGGCCGCGGCCGGGACGTAGTGCCACTGCGAGAGCGCGTGGTCTCCTCGGGTGAGCTGGGTCAGAGCTTCGGTTGTGACCTCGACTCGAAAGAGCTCGCTCCGGACGCCGGTATTCGCGGTGAAGAAGAGAGAGAGTCCGTTCTGCGACCAGCTCGCGTCCTCGACCTCATGCGGCATCGAGGCGAGAAGCATGCGGTGGGTCCCGCCCTCCGCGGGCACCAGGAAGAGGTTGTCGTTGAAGTAGGGCTCGAACGTCTCGCTGGAATCGGAGACGAACGAAACCCACTTCCCGTCGGGAGAAAGCTCGGCCGCCGACTCCGACACCGTGTTTTGCGTGAGCTGACGGGCGTCGGTCCCGTCCGCGCTCATGAGCCAGACCTCGCTCTGTCCGGCGCTTCCGAAGAGCGGCGTCGGCGACCTATGGTGGGCGACGCGGGCGCCGTCGCGCGACAGACGATAGCTGAGAATCGAGAAATCCCCGGACGTGGCCCGGGCCGCGTCCGACGGGGCGCCGCTCGCGACCGGAACGCGGAAGAGATGGACTTGCTTGTAATCCTCGTCGTAAGAGAAGACGTCGTCCTTGAGCTCGTCTTTCTTTTTCTCCTCTTCGCTCTTGGGCTCGGGCGCGAGGAAGTAGACCAGGGCACCATCGGGCGAGAAGGCGGGGGCCTTCACGGCGGAGGGATGTTTGGTCAGAGGCCGGGCCTCGCCTCCGCGGTTGCTGAGGAGATAGAGCTGCTCGTGCTCGTCCTTCCCCCGCTTGGCCACGAAGACGATGGACGAGCCGTCCGGAGACCACCGCGGGCTCTTCTCCCCGTTCGCGCCGTTCGTGAGCTGGATCTGGTTTCCGCCGTCGATGTCGACGCGGAAGACGTGGCTCACCCTTTCGTTCTTGTCCCAATCGGCTCCGGCAAGCTCGAAGGCCACCTGAGAGCCGTCCGGGGAGAGCTGCACCTCCTGCATCTGCGGGACGTCGATGAGATCGACGATGCTCATAGGTTTTTTAGTCTGGCCAAACGCCAACCCGCAGAACAGAACCGAAATCCCGAAGGCCAACCGAGCTCTGGTCATAAACCCCTCCTGATTGTCGAATCCCCCGCATAGATACCACAGCGGCGGGTGCTGGGACTAGCGGATATACTTCCTCCGGAGGTTTACATGAAAGTCGCGATCAGCGGCGCCACTGGCCTCATCGGGACGGCTCTCCGGGAGAGCCTCGCAGCGGACGGAATCCAGATCGTCGTTCTCAGCCGCAAGCCGGGCGTTTCTCAAGGGCCTCAAGGGTCCCCCCTCGAGACCCTCTCCTGGGACGTGGAGAACGGGCGCTTCGACGCGAGCCCGCTCGAGCAAGTCGACGCGGTGGTGCATCTCGCGGGAGAGCCGATCGCGCAGAGGTGGAACGAAGCGCGGAAGAAAGCGATCCGCGAGAGCCGCGTGAAGAGCACGAAGCTCCTGGTCGAAGGATTGAAGAGCCTCAAGCGCCGGCCCAAAGTGCTGGTCTCGGGCTCGGCCGTCGGATTCTACGGCGATCGCGGAGACGAGGTGCTCGAGGAGAGCTCCCCCGCCGGGTCGGGGTTTCTTCCCGAAACCTGCCAGGCCTGGGAGCACGCGGCGATGGACGCCATGGGACTCGGAATGCGCACCGCGGTGCTCCGCACGGGAATCGTGCTTTCGACCCGAGGCGGGGCCCTGAAGAAGATGCTTCCGCCGTTCCGCCTCGGGGTCGGCGGACCCGTGGGAAGCGGCAAGCAATGGATGTCCTGGATCCACATCGACGATATCGTGGGCGCGATTCGGTACATTCTCGACAAGGACGACCTCATGGGCGCGGTGAACGGCACCGCACCCGCACCCGCGACCAACGCCGAGCTCACCCGCGCCCTCGGGCGAGCGCTCTCGCGCCCGGCGTTTCTCCCCGCGCCGACCTTCGGGCTCAAGATCTTGTTCGGCGAGATGGCCTCCCTTATTCTCGAGGGGCAGAGGGTCGTGCCCAGGAAGCTCCTCGATACCGGCTACCGCTTCCGCTTCCCCGAGCTCCAGGGCGCGCTTTCCGACGTGCTCGCGCGAAAGCGGTGAGCAGCGGGG
>CAZKNR010000536.1:0-39223 GCA_964553925.1 uncultured Acidobacteriota bacterium | reverse complement strand
TCCTCCATGTACAGCACGCGGTCGCAGACCGAAGCGATGGCCCCGCTGTGGGTGACGACGACCGACGTAAGGCCGCGGTCCTGGTGGAGGCTTCTCAAGAGCGCAATGAGATCGTGGCTGGTGCGGGAATCGAGGTTTCCCGTCGGCTCGTCGGCGAGAACCAGCGAGGGCGAGTTGACCAGGGCCCGCGCTACCGCGACCCGCTGCTGTTCGCCCCCGGAGAGCTGCGCCGGACGATGGTCGGTCCTTTCGTCGAGACCGAGCTCGGAAAGAATCTTCCGGGCCCGCTCCATCGCCTCGGCTTCGGGCCGGCGCGCGATGAGGAGAGGCATGGCCACGTTCTCGAGGGCGCTGAACTCGGGGAGGAGATGGTGGAATTGGAAGATGAATCCGATCGTCTGGTTGCGGATCCTCATGCGCTCCGTCTCGTCGAGAGCGAACAAATCGCGGCCCTCGAGGAAAACCGTGCCGGTGTCGGGAACGTCCAGCGTTCCGAGAAGGTGCATCAGCGTGCTCTTTCCGACGCCGGAGGAGCCCACGATCGCGAGCATCTCTCCGCGGTTCACCTCGATATTGAGGTCCCGCAGCACCTCGACCCTCCGGCCGTCGGAGCGGTAGGTCTTCGCGAGACCCCGTCCTTCCAGAAGCGTCGTCATTCGAACCGCAGCGCTTCGGTGATCACCAGCCGGGCGGCGCGCCACGCGGGGTAGAGCGTCGCCAGGAAACACATGAGAGGCGCCGCCACCACCACGAGAGTGAAATCCGAGATCAGGAGCTTGAAGGGAACGTACGCCACCTGATAGACGTCCTCGGGGATGTTGATTACGCGGTAGTGATCGAGAAACCAGGAGATCGTGACCCCGAGGGCGGCTCCGACCGCCGTTCCCACGACCCCGATGATCCCGCCCTGGAGCATGAAGATCGACATGATGCTCCGGGGTGCCGCTCCCATGGAGCGCAGGATCGCGATGTCGCGGGTCTTGTTCATCACGATCATGATCTGGCTCGCGACGATGTTGAGGGCCGCGACCCCGATGATGAAGCTGATAAAGATCGTCGTCACCACCTTCTCCAGCCAGAATGCGGAGAACATGCTGCGGTTCGTCTCCTTCCAATTCACCGAGCCATAGTCGGTCCCGAGGGCGACCCTGGCCGCGATCTCCGTTTCCTCCACCTCATAGAGATCTCGCACCTTGGTCTCGACGTACATCACCTCGTCGCCGACACCGAGCAGGCGCTGCGAGTCGGCAAGGTCGAGGAGCGCCCAGGAGTTATCGAAATTGTAGAGACCCAGCCGGAAGACCCCGGCGACGCGGAAAGTTTTCGTTCGCGGGATCATTCCGAACGGGCTCAAGTGCCCCTCGGGCGAAGTGACTTTGACGGTGTACCCGGCGAAGACCCCGAGCTGGATCGCCAGCTCGTCCCCGAGCACGATCGGAGGTAGAACGTCGGAAGCGCCGTCGCCGCCCTTCGTAGAAAGGTCGGCGAGGTCTCCCGAGAGCATCTTCCCTCCGAACTCCGTCACGTTCTTCTCGAGCGCCGGGTCGATGCCCTTGAGCGTCACCAGGCCCGAGCCCGTCCCGCTCGAGACCAGCGCCTTTCCGTAGAGGACCGGCGCCGCTCCTTCGATGCCGTCGACGGTCTCGAGGACCTCGAGGACGTGCCGGTAGTCCTCGAACGCCTGTCCTCCCTCGCGATAGATGCTGAGGTGGGAGGCGGCGCCAAGGATCCGGGAGCGAAGCTCGCCCTGCATCCCGGTCATGATCGCGAGAGCGATCAAGAGAATCATCACCCCCACCACCACCCCCAGGGTCGAGATGGTGGAGATGACGGAGATGAAGAGCTGGCGCCGTTGCGCCAGAAGATAGCGCAAGGCGACTTTGAGCTCGAAGGGCACTCTCACTCGACCTTGGAACCAGGGGGGCCGGGTGAATCATCCGGCCGGAGATGGGGAAAGAGAATCACGTCGCGTATCGAGGGAGAGTTCGTGAAGAGCATCGCCACGCGGTCGATGCCGATTCCTTCACCTCCCGTCGGCGGAAGCCCGTGCGCGAGGGCGCGCACGTAGTCGAGATCCATCACGTGGGCCTCGGCGTCGCCCCGGGCGCGCTCCTTCTGCTGGCCCTCGAACCGCGCCCGCTGATCGTCGGGATCGTTGAGCTCCGAAAAGCCGTTCGCGCACTCGAGGCCCGCGATGAAGAGCTCGAATCGGTCCACAAGCGCCGGGTCGTCTTTCTTCTTCTTCGAGAGCGGCGACACCTCGAGAGGGTAGTCGATGATGAACGTCGGCTGGATGAGCTTCGGCTCGGCCACTTCCTCGAAGAGCTTGGTCAGTAACTTCCCCCAGGGAGCGTCGACATCAAGATCGAGCTTCAACGAACGCCCCGCTTCCAGGAGTCGATCCTTGTTCCTGAGGTCCTGTTCCGCGACTTCGATTCCGCGTTCTTTCAACCCCTCGCCGACCGCCTCGAGCATGCGCAGCCTGCGGTACGGAGGAGTGAGGTCGATCGTGTGCTCTCCATAGACCAGGGGCGTTCCCTCCCGGATTCTCGTCTGGAGACGGTGGAACAGATCCTCGGTGAGCGCCATCATGGCCTCGACGTCGCTGTAGGCCTCGTAGAACTCGAGCATCGTGAACTCGGGGTTGTGCCGGGTGGAGATGCCCTCGTTCCGGAAGTTGCGGTTGATCTCGTAGACCCTTTCCATTCCCCCGACGGTGAGCCGCTTCAGGTACAGCTCGGGGGCGATCCGCAGATACAGATCCATCTTCAGCGCGTTGTGGTACGTCTTGAACGGGCGCGCGACCGCCCCTCCGGCGATCGGCTGCAGCATCGGCGTTTCGACCTCGATGTACCCTCGCTCGTCGAAAAATGTCCGGATGGCCTGGATGAGACGGCTCCTCGTTACGAACGCTTCTCGCGAGTCCGGATTCGAGATGAGGTCGAGGTAGCGCTGGCGGTAGCGGATCTCGACGTCGGTCAAGCCGTGCCACTTCTCCGGGAGCGGCTTCATCGCCTTCGCCAGAAACGTGAGCGCCTCGACCCTGACGGTGAGCTCTCCGGTCTTGGTCCGGAAGAGAGGACCCTCGACCCCGATGAAGTCCCCCAGGTCGAGGTTCTCGTAGACCGCGAAGTCCCTCTCGGGGACCGTATCCTTCCTTATATAGACCTGGAGCTTTCCCGCGCCGTCGCTCAGATGGGCGAATCCCGCCTTGCCGAACGGACGGAGAGCGAGGATGCGCCCCGCGGTTCGGACCCGGACCGGGTCCTTCTCCAGCTCCTCCGCCTCTCGGTCCTGAAATCGATTGAACGCTTCCGAGACCGCGTGGGTCCTCTCAAAGCGAGTGGGATAAACGTCGACCCCAAGCGCCTCGATGGCCCCGCGCTTCCGGCGCCGCTCCTCCTCCATCTTCTCTTCCACGCTCAAGGAATGTCCCTTTCAACGTTTGCGTTGAGCTCTTGATTCACCGCGTCGAGCACACCGTTCACGAACCCCGCCGACTCGGGGGTCGAGAAGCGTTTCGCAACCTCGAGCGCCTCGTTGATCACGACACCCGGAGGGGTCGCCTTCGTAAGGAGCTCGTAGACCGCGAGCCGCAGGACGTTTCTATCCACCGTCGACATGCGCCCGAGCCGCCAGTGCTCGGACGTCTCGATGAGGATCTTGTCGATCTCCTCGACCCGTTCGACGGTCCCCTCGACGAGCCGGCTCGCGAACTCCCGGGCGGCGTCGCCCGCGTTCTGGAGCTCGCTCGAGCTCTCGATGATGCTTTCGACGGGCTCGCGGCTCACGTCCCACTGGTAGAGCATCTGGACCGCGAGCTGCCGGCCCTTCCTCCTCGCGCCCATCGTCAGTCCTTACCGTTTCTTTCCGCCCTCGGCCTCCGCGAGGGCGCGGTGCAATACCGCCGTCTCCACCGCGGCGAGGGCGGCGTCGTAGCCTTTGTTGTCGCTCCCCCGTCCCGTCGACCGCGCGACCGCCTGCTCGAGCGTCTCCGTCGTGAGGACCGCGTTGGTAACGGGAACGCCGGTATCGAGCGCCACCCGCGCGACGGCGTCGGTCACGGTGCGGCTCAGGTATTCCCAATGAGGGGTTCCGCCCTTGACTACGGCGGCGATGCAGACCACTCCTGAGAATCGCCCCGAGGCCGCGAGCGCCTTGGCGGCGAGAGGAATCTCGAAGGCGCCCGGGACGCGCACCACTTCGATGTCCTCAGCCGCGATCTGGGCGCGCTTCAAGGCCTCGAGCGCCCCCTCGAGAAGCTTGTCGGTGACACCGCTGTTGAACCGGCTCATCACCACAGCGAAGCGCATACCCGAGGCACTCGGCTTGCCTTCCCAGATCTTGGCCATGAAAACGGGCTCACTTTCCCCGGAACGCGGCCTTCCGCTTCTCGAGAAAAGCGTTCATCCCTTCTTTCAGATCCTCGGTGCCGCAGAGAATTCCGAAAAGCGTTGCCTCGAGGAGCAAGCCCTTTTCGAGATCGACCTCGACTCCCTGGTCGATCGCGAGAAGCGCGTGGCGGAGCGCCATTGGCGCGTTTCGCACCATCCGCCGGGCGAGGGTGTCCGCGGTCTCGAGGAGCGACTCCTTCGGGACCACGCGGTTCACGAGCCCGATGCGAAGGGCCTCCGCCGCGTCGACGGGATCGCCCGTGAGGATCATTTCGCAGGCCCGGCCGCGGCCCACGAGGCGCGAGAGCCGCTGCGTTCCTCCGTAGCCGGGGATCGCCCCGAGAGTCACCTCGGGCAGGCCAAGCTTGGATCCTTCGGCGGCCACGCGCACGTGACAGGAGAGCGCGAGCTCGAGACCGCCTCCCAACGCGAAGCCGTTGATGGCGGCGATGACCGGTTTTCCCAGGGTCTCGATGCGGCGGAAGATCGATTGTCCGCGTTGGGCGGTCACGTGTCCCGTGGTCGCCGTCTCGCGCGCCAGCTCCTGGATGTCGGCGCCGGCGACGAAGGCTTTATCGCCGGCGCCGGTGATGATGACCGCCCGCACCGTCTCGTCGGAGCCGAGTTGGGAGAACGCGCGGTCGAGCTCCGCCATGGTCTCGTAGTTCATGGCGTTCAGCTTCTGCGGCCGGTTGACGGTGAGGAGGGCGACCTCGTCGCGCGTTTCGAGCTTCAGATTCTGGAGATCCATGTTTCCCTCACGCTCCTCCCGAGTACTCGTAGAAACCCTTTCCCGACTTGCGGCCCAGATGCCCCGCGAGGACCATCCGGCGCAGGAGCGGCGGCGGGGCGAAACGCTTCTCGCGGAACTCGTCGAACATGATGTTCGCGATGTAGTAGGTGGTGTCGAGACCGACGAAGTCCAGAAGCTCGAACGGCCCCATGGGGTATCCGCAGCCGAGCTTCATTCCGGCGTCGATGTCCTCCTTGGTGCCGACTCCCTCCTCGAGCGCGCGGACGGCATCGAGGAGATAGGGAACGAGGAGGCGGTTGACGATGAACCCCGGCCGATCGGGAGCAACCACCGGGGTCTTTCCCAGTATTCGCGCGAGCCCCTGGATCGCTTCCGTGGCCTTGGGTTCCGTGGTGAGAGCCGGAATGATCTCAACCACCTTCATCAAGGGGACAGGATTGAAGAAGTGAAGGCCGACGAACCTCTGGGGGTACTTCGTTGCCGCCGCCATCTCGGTGATGCACAGAGAAGAAGTGTTGCTGCATCGGATGGCCTCGGGCTTCAGGATGAGGTCGAGCTTCCCGAACAGGTCCTTTTTCACCGCGAGATCCTCGAGCACCGCTTCGATGACTACGTCGACGTCAGAGAGCTTCTCGAGGCGAGTCGTGGGCTCGATGCGCGACTGGATCTCCTTCTTCTGTTCAGGGGTGAGCTTTCCGCGCTCCACTCCCTTCTCCAGAAAGGAGTCGATTCTGGCGACCCCGTCCGCGAGCCGCCGCTCGTCGACCTCGATCACCACCGTCTTTAGACCCGCGCCCGCGGCGACCTGAGCGATTCCCGACCCCATGAGGCCGCAGCCCACGACTCCCACCTTTTCGATTTTCATCGGGTTTCTCCCGCGGCCGCGTTGAACGCCGAGACCGCCGCCAAGAACGCTCCGCCGAGCGCCGCACCCACGAGGTCGGCGAGGACGTCGACGACGCTTCCGTCGCGCCCCGGCACGTGGAGCTGATGCCATTCATCGCTCATCCCATAGAGGACCGCGATCGCGATGCCTCCCGCGACGTGTGCCGCCTTCAGACCGGAGAAGAGCCGTTTCGCCAGCGCGCGAACCGAGAGCACCGCGAGCCCTGCGTACTCCGTTCCGTGCAGCAGATAGTCAGGGGCCGACGACAGGACATCGGGGCGCGCCCGCGACGACGACCAGAAGACGAGGCCCATGTAGAGAACGACCGGCCCCCAGAACCGGATCAATCCGGCCATCAAGAGGGAAAGGGATACATCAGCCATCCGATCAGGAAGGCGGATCCCAGAAAACTCACGAAGGCGAGAATCCCGAAACGCATCTGTTCTTTCGGGTCTTGCCGCATCAAGAGAGCGAACGCCGTCGAGACCAGGAGCGCGAATATCGTCAGGATGAGAAAATGGCTGGTCATGATTTCCTCCCGACGGCGATGTCGTAGGCGTCGAGCATGATCAGCATGTTGAGGAGACCCGCCACGATACAGAAGGTGTAGCCGTACTCGTAGGTTCGGGACGTGACCTCCCCCGACCCCATGCCGAGGAGCTTGGCGGCGAAGAACGGAAGGCCGGCTCCGATCTCGGCGAGTCCCGCGAGAAACGTCAGGGGCTCCGAAGTATCGAGGTGGAAGAGCTCGCCGCGAAGGTAGAGCCCGAGAGCGAACATCCCGGTGACGACGAGGAAAAACGTGAGCGCGCGCCGCGTCCGGCCGAGCATGAGGTGCCCGAGCCCGGGCACGAGCCAGGCCGAGACCGCGACCGGAATTCCCGCCGTCGCCAGCCGCTCTCGAGTTTGTTCTTTTACACGCATAACCCTCCGATTCTAGCCGATCACAGCGTACCGTAAAGGCGATCCCCGAAGTCGCCCAATCCCGGCAGGATGTACTTGCGCGAGTCGAGGCCCCGGTCGAGAGCCGCGGTATAAACGTCCACCTCGGGGTGGTCCTGGGCGAGCCTCTCGACTCCTTCGGGCGCCGCCACGATGGAAAGGAGCCGAATGAGAGACGCACCCTGATCCTTCAAGAGTGCGATGGCGGACGAAGCAGAGCCGCCGGTCGCGAGCATCGGGTCGAGAACGAGCACGTGGCGGCCGGCGAGGGGCGGAAGCTTCTTGTAGTACTGGCGAGCCTCGGCGGTCATCTCGTCCCGCTCGAGCCCGACGTAGCCGACGGCGGCCCGGGGAAAAATCGTGAGCATCACGTCCAGCATTCCCATACCCGCGCGCAGCACCGGCACGAGCACGATGCCCGCGTCGAGCCGCCGTACCGGCGTCTTTTCGAGCGGCGTCTCGACTTCCTCGGAACGAAGGGGAAGGTCGCGCGAAGCGTCGAACGCCAGAAGCCAGGTCAGCTGCCGCGCAAGCCTCCGGAACTCCTCAGGCTCCGTCCGACGGTCTCGAAGCTGAGCGAGGACGTCCTCGATCAGCGGATGCTCGATGCGATGGATCGCCACCCGTTGTCCCCTTCCATTCTTGGCGCCTATCAATATACCCTTTCGCCATGAGAGTGGTCGACATCCTCAAGCGCAAGCGCGAAGGCAGAGAGCTCTCTCGCGAGGAGATCGCGTTTCTGGTGAATGGGTTCACCGCCGGAGAAATTCCCGACTACCAGGTCTCCGCGTTCCTGATGGCCGTTTGCCTGCGGGGCATGAGCCCCGAGGAGACCGTAGCGCTCACGGAAACCATGCTCCGGAGCGGCGCCATCCTGGATTTCAGCGGCGTATCGGGGCCGAAGATCGACAAGCACTCGACGGGAGGGGTCGGCGACAAGACTTCGCTCATCATCGCTCCCCTCGCCGCCTCCGCCGGGGCGATCGTCCCCATGATCAGCGGCCGGGGTCTCGGTCATAGCGGCGGCACTCTCGACAAGCTCGAGTCCATCCCGGGATTCGACGTGCGCCTCGACGAGAAGCGCTTTCGAGAGGTCGTCTCCGATATCGGCTTCGCCATGGTGGGCCAGACCGACGCCATCGCTCCCGCGGACCGCAAGCTTTACGCTCTGCGGGACGTCACCGCCACCGTCGAGAGCTTTCCGCTCATCACCGGAAGCATCCTGTCGAAAAAACTCGCCGAGGGCATCGAGGGTCTCGTCCTGGACGTGAAGGTGGGAAGCGGCGCCTTCATGAAGACCCGCGAGGACGCGGAGACCCTCGCCCGTTCGATGTTGTCGACGGCAGCCCGCATGGGGACGAAAGCCGTCGTCCTCCTCACCGACATGAGCCAGCCCCTCGGTACCCACGTTGGAAACGCCCTCGAGGTCGAAGAGTCGCTCGCGGTGCTGCGCGGGGAAGGTCCGTCCGACTTGAAGCGTCTCTCTATTCGGCTTACGGCGCACATGCTGGTTCTCGGCGGGATCGCGTCGAGTGTCGAGGACGGCGAGCGCCGGGCGGAGGAGGAGCTTCGTTCGGGGCGCGGTCTTTCGAAGTTCCTCGCGATGGTTCGGGCCCAGGGCGGCGATCCACGGATCGTCGATTCTGGGGTGCTCCCGCGCGCGCGCGCCCAAAAGGAAGTTGTTGCCGAGCGAGACGGTTTCGTCGCCGCCATCGATACCGAGATGCTGGGGACGGCGGCAATGGTCCTGGGCGCGGGCCGAGAGAGGGTCGAAGACGTCATCGACCCGGGAGCGGGACTCGTGGTCGGGAAGAAACTGGGGAGTGAGGTCGAAAAAGGCGAGCCCCTCGTGACCCTTCATTACAACGATCCCTCGCGCCTCATGGAAGCCGAGGGGAGGGTACAGAAGGCTTATTCGATTGGAGACGCCCGGCGGCCGCCGGTGCCGGAGCTCATCCTTGCGGTGCTCCCGCAATGAATACCGTAGAGAAGATTCGTGAAGCGGTGACCCTGGTCGGATCGCGCGTGCGCGCGAAGCCTCAGGTAGCGGTGGTTCTCGGATCCGGCCTCGGGGGCTTTGCGGAGTCGCTCGAGCAGCGAACCAAAATCCCCTACTCCGACATACCGCACTTTCCACGCTCGAGCGTCGAAGGGCACTCCGGGAGCCTTCTCGCCGGGACGTTCCGGGGAGTTCCCCTCTTCGTGATGGCAGGAAGGGTCCACGCGTATGAAGGATACGGCGCCGAAGAGGTCGTGTTCCCCACGCGCGTTCTTTCGACGCTCGGGGTGAAGATGCTGGTCCTCACCAACGCCGCGGGGGCGGTGAACACCGCGTTCAAGCCGGGCGAGCTCATGATTCTCACGGACCACATCAACTTCACGGGGCTGAACCCCCTGGTGGGACCGCAATACACCGATCTCGGCCACCGGTTCACCGACATGACCGAGGGCTACCATCCGAAGCTCATCGCCCTCTGCGAGCAGTCGGCCCGGCGCATCGGGCTCAACATGAGAAAGGGCGTTTACGCGGGTCTTCTCGGTCCGAGCTTCGAGACTCCCGCCGAGATCCGGATGTTCCGTACCCTCGGCGCCGACGCGGTGGGGATGTCGACGGTCCTCGAGTGCATCGCCGCGAATCAGATGGGGGTGAAGGTCCTCGGCATTTCCTGCATGACCAACATGGCCGCGGGAGTCCTTCCGCGAAAGCTCGATCACAAGGAGGTCATGGAAGTGGGCGCGAGCGTGAGCTCTGTGATGCAGGAGCTCCTGGGCGAGGTCGTCCCCGCCCTCGCGAAGCTCGCATAGCGAGCGAGGAAAGAATGTCGACGAAAAACGAAAAGATGATCAAGGCCGCTCGCGACGCTCGAAGGCGAGCGCTTGCCCCCTACTCCGGTTTCAAAGTCGGGGCGGCCATACGGACCGAGAACGGCGTCATCTACTCCGGGTGCAACGTGGAGAACGCGACGCTCGGACTCACCGTTTGCGCCGAGCGTGTAGCTCTCTTTAAGGCTCTTTCCGAAGGAGCGCGGAGGTTCACTGACGTGGCGGTGGTTACTGCCGCCGAACGGCCGACGCCTCCCTGCGGGGCTTGCCGGCAGCTCCTCTGGGAATACTGCGGCGACGTTCCCGTGCTCATGGCGAGCACGCGAGGGCGACGAAGGAGCCTCACGCTCGCGGAGCTGCTTCCCTACGCCTTCGATAAGCGGGATTTGTGAGCAGTAATCAGTCCAACGCCGCTACGTAGCGCAGATTGCGATAGAGCTGATTGTGATCGAGGCCGTAGCCTACGACGAAGCGGTCCGGAATCTCGAAACCCACGTAGTCGACGGTCACGTCGATCTGGCGGCGTGAGGGCTTCGAGAGGAGCGCGCAGACCCGGAGCGACGCCGGGCGACGCGAGCGCAGCATATTCATGAGGTAGTTGAGGGTGAGGCCGGTATCGGCGATGTCCTCGACCACGATCACTTCCTTGCCTTCCAGGGACTGATCCAGGTCCTTCGTGAGCTGCACCTCGCCGCTGCTGCGCGTTCCCTTTCCGTAGGACGAGACCGCGAGAAAGTCGAGGGTGACGGGAACGTCGATGTTCCGCGCGAGGTCGGAGAGGAACGTGTAGGCCCCCTTCAAGACACAGACGAGGTGGACTGTCTTTCCCCGGTAGTCGTCGCTGATGCGGCGGCCCATCTCCTCGATACGCGCTTTCAGCCGCTCTTCGGGAATGAGGACTTCGAGTGACATCGGAGTGGGACGGCGGGATCAGCTCTTCGCGTTTCCTTGCGCGAAGATGTCGAAGGTCACGGTGATGATGCCGAACGCCTCGACCGGCTTTCCCTTCTTGAGCGCGGGCTTCCAGCGCCAGAGCCTGGCATTCTCCTTCGCCGCATCGACGCAATACGGAAGGGACTTGATCACTCGAACCACTTCCGTTGAACCGTCGAGCCGGACGAGAACCTGGAGAATCACTTCCCCCGCGACCATTTTTTCGCGCGCGACCGACGGATACGGTGGAGAAGGAGGCTCGTAAATCGGCACCGGCTCGATGTCCCAGGCGCCGGGATGGAAATCCCCTCCCCCGGTGCCACCGCCACGGCCGGGCCCGACACCCCAGCCCTCTCCGGTGCCGACGCCGCTTCCCCTCCCGCTCCCGATGCCTCCGCCGGTTCCAGAGCTCGGTCGCGTGTCGACGCCGCCCCAATCCTTGGAGTCCTCGGTCGAGAGTCCAGGAAACTCGACCGCATCGGGGGAGAAAACCCCTTCGAAGAGTGACGTGGACTCGGTCGGGAGATCGGGGACTTCGATGTCATCGAACTTGAGAGCACGCGGTTTTCGCGGCGCAACCGGCGCGCGCTTCTCAGGTGTTTCGACGGGAGGCCGCGCTTCGACGAGTCGAGTCGGAATATAGGCCGTAGGCCGCTCTCCTCGGGAGCCTCCGCCGCCTCCGCCGCCTCCCGGTCCTTCACCGCCGGGAAAGTAGTAGCGAACGCGGGGCCCATTCGAGTCCGAATCCTCGCCCGAGAACCACTCGGTCGTGCCGAAGAGCATCACCGCGAGGATCGAGAGGTGAATGAGGGCGGAGGCGACGCGGGCGCGGGTCCCGTCTACGGGCTCGCTCGTCGGACGCGCCTCTTCCAAAGCCTCGGTGATGCGGAAGAATTCGGGCTCCGGGCTCACGGCAAGCCAATGTTAGCACGGGGGATCAGAAGCGGCCTATCAGCGGCCCTGCGCCTTCGAGAACGACGACGCGGCCGGGGCCTGGGCTCTCGATGACCTCCGTCGCCCCGCCCGGCCAGCGGATCTCGAGGACGCCGGCCTCCCTTCTGCTCCCCAGACCGAAATGGAGCTCGAGGCTTCCCTGGGACAGGTAGCTCAGTCCGCTCTTCATTTCACGAATCGCGACCCGATCCAAGGAGCGCAACGTGGCCCGGGCGCCCAACCCGTCGCGGTTCGAGGACCGGCCGACGAGCGCGACCGAAAGCGATGCCGCGCGGTTTCCACCCTCGTTCTCGAGAAGAAGCGCCCCCTCCCCGCACCGGGTGACGAGGACGTCGAGGTCACCGTCGGAGTCGAAGTCCCCGGGCGCGGCGCCGCGGGCGACGTTCTCCCGCGAAAGCGCGTCCCCGACGGAAGCTCCAATCTCCCGGAATACCCCGCCGCCCTGGTTCTCGAAAAGGAAGTTCGGCTCCCGGTAGGCGGAGACCGAATTGAAGAGGTGAATGTTGTCGATGATGTGTCCGTTGGCGACGAAGACATCGAGAAGCCCGTCGTTGTCGAAGTCGAAGAAGAACGTGCCGAACCCGACGAAGTTCAGCGAGACCTCGGCGACCCCCGACTCGTACGACTCGTCGCTGAAGATTCCGAGAGCGCCTCCCCGGTACATCGAGTTGTACTCGAAATCGAGATTGGTCTTGGTGATGTCCAGAAAGCCGTCGCCGTCGTAGTCCGCCATATCGGTCCCCATGCCGGCCTGGGTCTTTCCGTCCTCGCTGTAACCCACCCCGGAAAGAAGCGTCACGTCGGTGAAGCGTCCGCGTCCCTCGTTTCGGAAGAGGAAGCTCCGCATGGAGTCGTTGGCAACATAAAGATCGATATCAGCGTCGTTATCGTAGTCCCCCCATACGACTCCCAGGCCCTTTCCCTCGTCCTCGACGTACACTCCCGCTTCTCGGGTCACGTCCTCGAAGGTCCCATCTCCCCTTCCGCGGAACAGGATTCCCGGAACCGGATCGTACACGTCGGGATGGCAGTAGGCCTTGATGTTCTTCGCCTGGTTCCCGCAGAACTTGTGGTTGTCGAGCGCGAAGTCCACGTAGCGCGCGACGTACAGATCCAGGTTCCCGTCGGCGTCGTAGTCGGCGAAGGCGGCGCTCGTGCTGAAGCCTCCCGCCTCGAGCCCCGCTTCCCGGGTTCGGTCTTCGAACGTGCCGTCGCCCCGGTTCCGGTAGAAGACGTTCGCGCCGAAGTTCGTGACGTACAGGTCCATATCGCCGTCGTTATCGACGTCGCCCGCGGTCATTCCCATGCCGTAGCCTTTGCCCGGAACTCCGGCCTTCTCGGTGACGTCCTCGAAACCGCCCTCTCCGTCGTTCCGGTAAAGCGCGTTTCGCGGAGGCTCGGCCGTCTTCGCAGAGCCCGGCAGAGGGGCTCCGTTCACTAGATAGATGTCGAGGTCCGAGTCGAGGTCGAAGTCGAAAAAGCCGCCGCCCGAACCCATGGTCTCCACCATGTACTTCTCTTCGGTTGCGGCGTTGAAGTGGACGAAATCGATTCCCCGGGACGCGGTGACGTCTTCGAAGCGGACTTCTCCGATGGGCGAGGCCGCGAGAGCCAGGAGGATCCAAGGAGCGCGTGCCACGCCGCGATCTTATCCCGTGAAGGGTTGCGTCGAAAGGCTTTCACGACGTAGATTGTCGAGCGTGGGGCGGCGAATCGTCACGGGAGAGGAAGTCCGCTCGCTCCCCGAGGGAAGCCTTCTTGATCTCCCTCCCGACGCCATCGTCACCGACGTCGCCCGCGAGTGGATCGAGAGGCGAAAGATCCAGATCGTCGCCTCCTCGTCGCAAGGGGCTCGGCCCGAGCCGGTACAGCTCGCGATTGGCAGCGACCACGCCGGATTCGAGATGAAGCAGTCGGTCGCGGCCTACCTTCGGGAGATCGGAGCGAGCTTTCTCGACTGCGGCACCCATTCGAACGACCCGGTGGATTATCCCGACTTCGCCCATCAAGTCGCGCTCGCCGTCGTCCTGGGCCGCGCACGGCGAGGGATCGTCGTGGACGGCGCCGGAATCGGATCGGCGATGGTGGCGAACAAAGTGCCGGGGGTGCGCGCCGCCGCCTGCAGCGACGAGACCCAGGCGAAAAACGCGCGCGAGCACAACGACGCCAACGTGCTCACGTTGGGCTCGCGGCTGATCCCGCTCGAGAACGTGCGGAAAGTCGTGGCCGTGTTCTTGACCGCGGATTTCACCGAGCCGCGCCACCGGGCACGGGTGGCGAAGATCGAAGCCATCGAGAAGAAGTACTATCGCCCTGTATGACCCCGTGTGACGTTGACACGTTGACATGAGCTGGGATCTCGATCGACTCACGGAAGCCATCACCGACGCGGTCATGGCACGTCTGGGCGAGGCTCCCCGCTCTCTCTGCGGCTGCCATCAACTGGCCGGGGGCTTTTGCCCGGACGCCATGCAGCCCCTGGTTGCCGGGGGCGCGGCACGATTCGGGCTCGAGGCCAGCGCTTCGCACGCCGGTCTCGCTTCGCTCATCGACCACACTCTGCTGAAGCCCGAGGCGACCGAGGACCAGATCCGGAAGCTCTGCTCCGAGGCGGCGGAGTTCCGCTTCGCCACGGTCTGCATCCAGCCAACGTGGGTGCGCCTCGCGGCCAGACACCTTACGGGAACGGGAGTGGCCGTCTGCACCGTCGCCGGGTTTCCCCTCGGGGCGAACACCACGGACGTCAAAGCCTACGAGGCGAGGCGCGCGGTTTTCGACGGCGCCGCCGAGGTCGACATG
The DNA here is from genome assembly GCA_964553925.1 of uncultured Acidobacteriota bacterium. Classification (GTDB taxonomy): domain Bacteria; phylum Acidobacteriota; class Vicinamibacteria; order Marinacidobacterales; family SMYC01; genus DAISKN01. The sequence goes on along the minus strand of CAZKNR010000536.1, from coordinate 24,738 downwards.
GTCATCAACATCGGGGCACTCAAGTCCCGTGACTATCGCACCGTCGAGGAGGACGTGCGTTTCGTGGTGCGCGCGTGCCACGACGGCGGCGCTCTCACCAAAGTGATCCTCGAGACCGCGCTCCTCACTCGAGAGGAGAAGATCAAGGCCTCGACCCTCGCGGCCGCTGCGGGCGCGGACTTCGTGAAGACCTCGACCGGTTTCGGGCCGGGGGGCGCCACGGTCGAAGACGTGGCTCTGATGCGGGAGGTGGTGGGCGAAAAGATCGGCGTCAAGGCCGCGGGCGGGGTTCGCGACCGCGCGACGGCCGAAGAGATGGTCAAAGCCGGCGCCAGCCGTATCGGGGCGAGCGCCGGCATCCGCATAGTTCAGGAAGTCCAGGAAGTCCAGGAAGCCAAGGGGTGAAGTGAGCCTGGAGAGAAAGCGAAAGGTCCTGATCGTGGACGATCACCCGATCGTTCGCCAGGGGCTCACCCAGCTCATCTCCCAGGAGACCGACCTCGAGGTCGTGGGTGAGGCGGACAGCGGCAAGGCCGCTGTCGAGGCAGTCCAGAGGCTCGCTTCCGACGTGGTGATCGTGGACCTCATGCTCAAGGACTCGAGCGGGATCGAGCTCATCAAAGAGATCAAAGCCCGGAGCCCGGAGGCTCGCATCCTCGTGGTTTCGATGCACGACGAGGCGGTCTACGCCGAAAGGGCGCTCCGCGCCGGCGCTCACGGCTACATCATGAAGCAGGAGGCGACCAACGAAGTCCTCATCGCGCTCCGGAGAGTGCTCGACGACGAGGTCTACGTGAGCGAGGAAGTCGTCTCGAAAATGCTCCGGCGCATGGTCGGAGGCGGCCCGAGCGACGGGATCGATCGGCTGAGCGACCGGGAGCTCGAAGTCTTCCAGTGGATCGGCCACGGGCTCTCGGTGGGCGAGATCGCGGAGAAGCTGAAGGTGAGCCCGAAGACGATAGAGACCTACCGCGCGCACATCAAGGAAAAGCTCGGTCTCGCGAGCGCCACCGACGTTCTAAGGGTGGCGGTGAGCTGGCTGGAACAGAGAACCTGAATCCTGGTGTACTCCTCTATACCCTTCCGAAGAACTCCTGCCTCTCGCTGAACATCATGGGTTTTCCAGTACGCTGGTAGCGGACGGCGAGAAGCTCCGCGACGATCGAGATTGCGATTTCCCCGGGAGAGGAGCCGCCGAGGTCGAGCCCGATGGGGGAATGCACGCGCTCGATCTTCTCTTTCGAGACGCCGTCCCGCTCGAGCCTCTTGACGAGCTTCTCGAGCTTGGTGACGCTCCCGATGAGACCGATATAGGCCGTCTCCTTCCCGATGAACGCCCGGAGCGCTTCCTCGTCTTCCTTGTGTCCGCGAGTGACGATGACGACGTAGGCGTTGTCTCCGTACTGGAACTCGGACGCGAGCTCCGGAATCGGTCCGGCCTTCACCACGTCGGCATCGGGAAACCGTTCCCGGCTCGCGTACTTGACGCGGTCGTCGAGCACCACGACCTCGAAGCCCGCGATCTTCGCGACCTGGGCGACGGGCTGGGCGACGTGGCCCGCCCCGACGATGTAGACCCTGGGGGGAGGAAGGATCGGTTCGATAAAGACCTTCATCGAGCCTCCACAGATGAGCCCGTTCTCGTCCTCGTCGGCATTGAAGTCGTAGCTTCCAATCTCGCTCTTACGGGTCTCGATTGCGCGCGACGCGCGAAAGAGGATCTCGCTCTCGACGCAACCGCCGCCGACGGTACCGCGCATGCGTCCGTCGCGTCCCACCACCATCTTGGCGCCCGCCTTCTGCGGAGTGGATCCGCGCGTCTCCAGGATGGTCACGAGCGCGACGGCCTCTCCTCGCTCGTACGCCTCCTCGAGCTCGACGAACACGCTTTTTCTTCTTCCTGCGTCTCGCGGGCTCACGACCTTAGCATAGTCATCGGGGGTATCGATGTCGAGGCAAACGCCCGGATCCGCGACGGAAACGGCGAGCGCGAGGTCGCGATTCCGCTCCAGCAAGGCCTTCGCCCCGCGGTCGCCTTCGAGCTCTCGAAGCTCGCCGAGAAACCCGCGGTCCCAGAAGACTGGATGCCCCTTCTGGCCTCGATACTCGGGAAAGACGATGGGCCTTCGGGTCTCCTCGTACGCCCGCAGAAGTTCCATCACCGTCTCTTTCGCGACCAGGGGCATATCGCCGAGGGCGATTCCGACCACTTCGGTGGCGTCAGGAAGACCCGTCAGGCCGCAGCGGATCGAGCTCGCGATTCCCTCTTCCGGACGCGGATTCTCGACGATCTCGAGGCGCGGATCGAAGGGCAGGTCGAGCGCCGCTCCGGGGGCGGTCACCACCCGTACCCGGTCGAACGGCGCCGACAGCATGGTCTCTACCACCCGCCGGGCCATCGGCGCTCCCCCGACGGGAAGCGTGAGCTTCGGGCGACCCATGCGAGTCGATTGTCCGGCGGCGAGAACAACTCCGATTTTCACGAAAGACTCATTCGATAAAAACACTCGTGGGGCTTGAGCGCTTGACCGAACACGACCGGCGACGCGCCTTCGCGGAGGAGCGCCTCACCGAGCTTCTCCGCGGCCTTCAAACGATCGTCGGAGGCCTTGTTCAAGAACGTGAGCCGCCGGCCATGGCGTGGAAGCTTGGGAAAGTATCCCGCGACCACCGCCGCCACGACGACGTCGTTCGTGACCTCGCTTGCGGGCGGGGCCTTCGCCAACCGCTTCACGACTTCCACTCTATGAACGAATCGTTCGTGGAGGGGCTCGCCGAGCACGTCCAGGCCCACGATCACGACGGAGAGCGTCGTTTCGTCGGCCACCACCGGCTCGTGGTCGGCAGGGGCTTTGAGCGATCGGCCGCGGGCGCCGTCCGCCTCGATGACGACGCAATCGGCGAGGCTCCTCAGCGGATCGATCATCACCGGGTCGAGACCCCGGAGCTTGTCCTCGCGAGTCCGATTCTCGATGACCGTGACCGAGCCGTATCGCGCGAGCCTGGCCTTGACGGTCGCGAGCCAGTTGCTCTCTTCCTCGACCACCACCAGGGGAGCGGCGGTCGTGCCGCTCGGCGCAAGCTGCATGTGGGTAGTGCAGGTGGTCACCACGGAAAGCCCGCGGCGGCGCAGCTCCATCGAGAGCGCGTAGAGGACGGTCGTCTTTCCCCCGGCGCCGACGAGGCTCACCACGTCGCCCTTGCCGACACCGAAGGCATCGACCAGTCCGAAGCCCGAATCGATGCGAATCTCGCGGCGTCTTTCCACGGCGGATAGACTACTATACGATGACATCGTCGACGATGACGCTCCTCACCCTCTCCGCGACGATTCTTCTTTCGGCGGCCCGTTGCTCGAGCCAGGGCCCTCTGAGCGAAGAAAGCTACGACGAGGAGCGTCGGCGTATGGTCGAAGAGCAGCTCCGGGCGCGCGACATCGGAGACCCGCGGGTGCTCGAGGCGATGGGCCGAGTCCCCCGGCATCTCTTCGTGCCAGGGGCGCTCCGGTTCCAGGCGTATGCCGACCATCCTCTTCCCATCGGAAACAGCCAGACGATCTCCCAGCCGTACATCGTCTCGCTCATGACCCAGCTCGCCGAAGTCGAGCCCGACGACGTGGTTCTCGAGATCGGGACCGGCTCCGGGTATCAGGCGGCGGTGCTCTCCGAGATCGTCCGGGAGGTCTACAGCATCGAGATCGTGCCCGATCTCGCGGAGACCGCCAAGGCGCGGCTCGCGGAGCTCGGCTACCGCAACGTGACGGTAAGGACGGGAGACGGCTATCTCGGGTGGAAGGAAAGGGCGCCCTTCGACGCCATCCTCGTCACCGCCGCCGCTTCCGAAGTGCCGCCTCCGCTCGTCGAGCAGCTCGCACCGGGCGCGATTCTGGTAATTCCCGTCGGCCCGCAGTCGCAAGTCCAGAGCCTTCTCCGGATTGAGAAGGCGGCGGACGGAACCACGTCGACTCGGGAGATCCTTCCCGTGGTCTTCGTCCCCCTGGTGCGCAAGCCCAGGTGACCTTTTGAAACTCAAGACCGCTGGGATGCTGGCTCTCACCGCGCTCTGCGGCTGCGACGATGGCGGCACCGGTCCGTCTACGACCACCACCTCCACGACGACCACCACCGCCGCGGTGGTCTCTCCGTTTCAGATCCGGACTCTCCTCACGGTGTACACCCGGGCGGAGGAAGACGCGCAATGGACGGAGGGAACGACTCGGGATGACCGGATTGGAAAGATCCTCCTCGGAGTCGACTCGCTCTCCGAAGGCACGACCACGTTCGACAACGAGGGCCTTCGCGAGGAGCTGCAGGACGCGGTCGAGAGGGTCAACGCCCAGTTCACCGACGCGGACTACCCGAACGCCTTCGACGAGACGAAAGCGAACCTTCTCCGGTTTCTCAACGATGCCGATGCCGACAGCTGGTCCATCGATGGCCGGCACGGCGCGGGCCGCGACTGGCCCTTCGATTCGAACGGCAACGACCCCGACGGCTGGACGGCGCAGATGGTGATTACGGTAACGCGGCCCTAGGTGCCGCCCAGCGATTCCGCGAGCGCTTCGATGGCGGCGAGCCAGGTGTTTGCCATCCCCTCGTAACCGAGGTTGTTGGGATGGAGGCCGTCCGGGCCCTGGCCGTTCAAATCGACGGCCCTCTCATGGTCGGCGACGACGACGTGCTGCCTCTCCGCCTCTTGCCGGATCACGTCGTTCAGGCGGGGAATCTGGCTCGCGCCATCCGTGCGGAAACCGTCCGAGTTCAGGAGAACGTACGTCCCGATGATGACGTGCTTCCCCTGCCTTTGGGCGAGGCGCATCATCTCCGCGAGGTTCTCTCGAATCACGGGGAAACGAGGGGAGCTGGTGTTGGCATCGATGATCCCTGAAAGGAGCAGCACCAGATCGGGGTCATGCACGGCCAGCTCGAGACGGAGGCGCTCGACGGCGTCAGCCGTTCTTTCCCCTGGGAGCCCGGCGTTCGTAAGCTCGAAGCCGGAACCGTACTTCGATTCCAGGAGACGCCAGAGCTTCGGAACGTAGCCCTCGACCAGGGTGAGGTCGGCCTGCGCCCCGGGAGGAAAAGGCAGCGCCTCGAGGGTCACGCCGTAGGTGATGCTGTCGCCGAAGCAGAGAATCTTTCGAAAGGGCACGTCCGCCACGATCGCCTGCGACGAGGACGACGGTTCCTGCGCCGAGCCTCTCGGCAAGACGGCGGACGAGTCCGTTGGAGAGGTCGAGCTTCCGCAGCCCACGACGCCGAGCGTCGCCATCAGGGCCATCAGGGCCATCAGGGCGACTCCGATTCTATTCACAGCCGTTCCCGAAGCTTTCTCGCGGCCTCGCGGGATCGCGCGCGAATGCGCTCCTCATCAAGGTCCTTGAATTCTCCATTTTGATACAGGAGCTTTCCGTTCACAATCACCGAATGTACCGGAGCTCGCAACGCGCCCCAGAAGAGATGCTCCGGGAGGCTCTCTTCCTCGAGCGGCGTCGGCGGACGATAGTCGAGCACCACGAGATCCGCCCGCGCTCCCGGCTTGATGCGCCCGAGCTCCGGTCCGAACACCCGGGTCGCGAGGTCGGCGTTTCCCGCGAACGCCGCACGGCAGGCGAGCCGGATCGCGTCTTTCAGCTCGCGGCCTCGAGTCCGCTGGCGGTAGGCGGCGACGCGAACCTCCTCACTCAGACTTGGACCGCAGCCGTCCGTCGCAAGCGCGAGCCGGATGCCCGACGACGCCGCCCTTCCCAGATCGATCACTCCCATTCCGCCGAGGATGTCCGATTGCGCCCCGTGGGCGATCCAGACTTCGCGATCGCGGAACACGAGCTCGTCCTCCGGAGCCATCGGGCCGCGATAAAACGCCACCCCGCCGCCCTTCCAGACTCCGAGGCGCTCGAGGCGGTTGACCGCGGACTTGCCGCCATCGTCCTCGAGGAGAACGTGAACGCCCGCTCCTTCGCCGACGACGGCTCTCGCGAGCTCTGTCAGCGGCGCGTCCTCGATCCCGGAGGTGGCGTCGAGCCCGAAGAGGCCTTGCATTCGCTCCGAGCTCGACCCGCGGCAGCTCGCGAGATGCCGCGCGTTCTCTCGAATCGCGGCCGCGGTGTCCGAACGAGGCGATACTACGTAGGCCAATGCACCGCGCACGTTGAGCTCGCTGAACGCCCGGCCCACGGCCAAAAGGCTCCCCTCGACCCACGCCGGGCTCGACACGAGGGCGAACGTCGTTGTGACCCCGGAGCGCAAGGCGTCGAGAAGGCCGGCGAGGGCGCTCCAGTAGAGACACTCTTCGTCGAGGGCGCCCTCGATGCGATGGCTCTCCCGCCACGGAATGGGAAGCCCGGGAGTCAAGCTCCGGTAGAGGCGGCTTCCGGCGTCGATCATTCCCGGGACCACCAGCCGTCCCGAGACATCCAGGATCTCGGTGTCGTCGTCGTAGCGATCGACGAGCTTCCCCACCAGGCCGAAGTCGACGATGCTCTTGCCTTCGATCGCGAGCAGCGCCCCCGAGACCGACGGCTGCGACGGCCAGTGGGTGACGAGGTTGGCGTTGTTGACGATCATGAGCCGAAGACTCCCTTCGCGCGCAGAGCGCGAAGGGTCTCGGCGTCCATCCCGAGCCGCTCGCCGAGGACGGCGTCGGTGTGCTCGCCGAGCATCGGGGGCGGCTCGTGTCGCGCCTCGAGCTCGCCGCTGGACCGACCGACCTTGCCAATCTTGATAGGATTGCCCGTCAGCGGGAGCTTCCCGAGCTTCGGGTGGTCGACCTCGATGCGCATCTCCCGAGGCTCGATCTGGGGATTGGAAAATACCTCGCGGACGTCCCGTACGCGGCCCACGGGAATGCCCGCGTCCTCGAGGAGTGCTACCCACTCGCCGGTGGTCCGGGCCGCGAAGAGCGGAGCGAGACGCGCTTTGAGCTCGTCATAATGCGCGACCCGGCTCACGTTGATCTCGTATCGCGGGTCGTCGAGCGCCGGATCCTGGACCGCGCGAACGAAGCGTTTCCACAAGCTGTCGTTTCCGACTCCGGCGATGACGTGGCCGTCGGCGGTCGCGAACGTCTCGTACGGCGTGAGGGAAGAGTGGCGGTTGCCGAGTCGCTGCGGAGTCTCGCCCGTCATCAGGAAACCTTGCGCCTGGTAGCAGAGGGTTGCGACCACGCTGTCGAAGAGCGCGACATCGATGTAGCCGCCCTCTCCCGTCTTCTCCCGCCGATAGAGGGTGGCGAGGATGCCTTCGCCCGCCATCATTCCCGTGAAGATGTCCGCGAGAGAGGCCCCGGATTTCATCGGCATTCCCCGAGGCTCGCCCGTCAGCCCCATCCACCCTCCCTCCCCCTGGATCACGGCGTCATACCCCGGGCGCTCGCGAAGGGGACCGCTTTGGCCGTATCCAGAGATGGAGCAGTAGACGAGGCGCGGGTTTTTAGCGCGAAGGGCATCGTATCCGAGCCCCAGGCGATCCATGGTGCCGGGTCGAAAGTTCTCGATGACCACGTCGGCCCCCTCGACGAGCCGGAGCACGATGTCGAGGGCTTCTCTGGTCTTGAGGTCGAGCGTGAGGCTTTTCTTGTTTCGGTTCACCGCGAGAAAGTAAGCGCTCTCACCGAAGGCGAAGGGCGGCCCCCAGTAACGGCTGTCGTCTCCCTTCGGCGGCTCGATCTTGAGGACCTCGGCGCCCAGGTCTCCGAGAAGCATGGTGCAGTACGGCCCGGCGAGGATTCGGGAGAAGTCGAGAACGCTGACGCCCGAAAGGAGACGCTCTCTGCCCATGTCCCGAGAAGCGAGAGCTTATCGCAAATATCGAACGGCGAGGGCGGTGACGTTGTCCTTGCCGCCGTTCTGGTTCGCGGCGTCGACCAGCTGTCGCACCAGTCGTTCGAGAGAGCCAACCGAGGACTTCACGATTTCCGTGAGGCGCGGCTCTGGAACCATGCCGTGGAGACCGTCGGAGCACAGGAGGAAGAGGTCCTGGTCCTCGAGTGGATACTCCTCGACGCTGATGTCGATGTTCTCCTTCGCCCCGATGGCCTTGGTGATGATGTTCTTCATCGGGTGGCTGTCGGCTTCCTCGGGAAGGAGCACCCCTTCGTCCACCGCCGCCTGGACCCAGGAGTCGTCGACGGTGATCTGCTGGAACGCGTCGTCGCGAAGGCGGTAGGCACGGCTGTCGCCCGCGCTCACGATGCTGACGACGTCCTGGTCAGCGAGGGCCGCCACGATCGTGGTCCCCATTCCAGTGTAGTCCTGCCGCTGATCCGCCTCTTTCCAGACGCGTTTGTTGGCGAGCATGACGGCGGTCAGGAGCCGGTTGGCGTTCAGCGAGAGCTTCGGATCCACGCCGTAGGGCCAGGTAATCTCTTCTTCCGCGCCCGAGCGCTGGACGAAGTTGAAAACGGTTTCGACCGCGAGACGCGAGGCGATCTCCCCGGCGTTATGCCCCCCCATGCCGTCGGCGACGATGAACAGGCCCAGATCGTTGTCGAGGGTCAAGCTGTCTTCGTTCAGCTTGCGCCTCAAACCGACATCGGTGGCACCGTAGCTTTCGATCATCATCGTTTTACCTGGCGGGAGTCTGTAAGTCAGGATAACACTGCTTTTCCGGGGATTTCAACCAAGATTGACAGTGCCTCCAGAGCGACCCTACAATAGAAGTCTCGCGCCGTCCCAAAAACAAGGATCCGGGGCCAACCCGAAGCCGCCGAAGCTGAAATGTCACGTTATCGCGTTCTCCTGGTCGAGCCGAATCGGGACCTAGGCCGGATTCTCCAGGAGTACCTTCGCCGCTCGGAAATCGACGTGTTGTCGGCCTTCGACGCGGGCTCGGGTCTGGAGCTCGCGCGGCGTGAACGTCCGGACCTCATCGTCTCCGAGGCCGAGCTTCCGGGCGGGGCGAGCGGACTCGAGCTCTCGCGAGCGCTCGCGACGGAGACCGACCTGGTCTCCATTCCGGTGCTGCTCCTTTCGGGAGCCGCCACTCCTGAAGAGCGCCTCGATTCCCTGAACTCGGGCGCCGAGGACTACCTCCTGAAGCCCTTCACCATGAAGGAGCTGGTGTACCGGTGCGAGCGGCTCATCGTGCATCAGCGCAAGAGCGAGCTCGGTGAGCTCTCGGGCGACCTCGCCCGGTTCAAGAGCACCGACGTTCTGCAGCTCCTCGAAGCCAACCAGGCGACGGGCGTCCTTCACATCGACGGCGAGTGCAAGGGGGAGATTCACCTCCTGGACGGCTATATCTGCGGCTGTTTCGCCGAAAGCCACAAAGGCGAAGAGGCTGCGTACCGATTGATCCCCGTCCGAAACGGCCGGTTCCATTTCATCCGGTCGAACATCCGGAGCAACATCCAGCACGTGCGCTCGACCACCGAGTTCATGATGGAAGCCCTCCGCCGCCACGACGAAAAAGCGAAGCTCCAGGCTTCGTGAAGAAAGAAAATCCAATACAAGGGGGATAAGGGGATAGGGAGATAAATCGATCAATAGGTCGTGATTCATCCCCCCATCTCCTCCTATCTCCCCATCCCCCTTGTATCGATTTCGCGCGTCTTAGAACAAGCTGACTTTGACTCGAAGGTATTTTTTCGGATCCTGCCGGATGTCGCTGATGAGGCCCTGGAGCTCCGTCGCCGTCTTGTTCAGGTTGTCGTAGAGCGCGCGGTCGTGGAGGAGCTGGCCGGCGGTGCCGTCGCCCCTGTCGAGTCTTGCGGTCACCGAAGCGATATTGCCGGAAAGGGCGTCGAGGCGATCGTAGAGCTCCCGTTCCCGTACCAGAGCGCCCAAGGTTCCCTCTCCTCCCTCGATGCGATCCGTCACCCGGGCGAGGTTCTGGACGGCGCGATCTATGGAACGGCCCATCTCCTCGTCTCTGACCAACCGTCCGATGGCGCCGTTTCCCCCCTCGATATTGGCCATCAGGTCTTTCATGCTCATAGTAAGCTCGTTGATGTTGTCGTAAATCGCCGGGTCGTGGATGAGCTTTCCGAACGTCCCCTCGCTCTTGTCAAGACTCACGAAGATCTGATCGGCCCTCTCGATGAGACCTTTCAGCCGATCGTGCACGTCCTCGCGCTTCAGAAGGGCCCCGAGCGTCCCCTCGCCCTCCTGGAGCTCGTGCGCCAGGTCGCGAATGTCCTTCATCGTGGCCGAGGCGTCGCTGATGATGCCCTTGATGGGATCGCCCTCGGACTCTCCCGGCACCACCCCCTGATCTTCGATGGGAGCCCCTCCCGGAGGGCCGGGGTCGACGTCCAGCATCTTCTCGCCGAGAACCCCGAGACTTCCCACGGTCACGAGGGAGCTGGTGGTGACGCGGTCTTGCACCTCGGTGCGGAGGTTGAGCGTGACCTTTACCGGGGCCGGGGAACCGGGGCCGGCGAACTCGACACCGCGCACCGAGCCGACCTCGACGCCGGAGAGGTAAACGGGGGCTCCCGCCTTGAGACCGTTCACGTCCTTGAGGTAGCTATAGATCGTGTACTGCCCCCCGAAGAACGGAAGCCCGCCCTCGCGGGTGATGTAAACGGTCGCGGCCATCGCCACCATCAGCGCGATGGCAATGACCACTCCCACGCGGAGCTCGGCATAGGTGAGCGTCTTTCTCGCTGGCATATCGTTTCTACCTCCTCGAGACGGGTATCAGAAGACCTTCCAGGAACTTTCGCACGTAGGGTTCGTCCGTCGCCCAGAGCTCCCGCTGGAGGCCCCGGAAGACGAGCTCGCCCCGGTTCACCACGATGAACTCCGTCCCCACCAGGACGTCGAGGTCGGAGACTCGGTTGAACACCATCTTCTCGTCTTTCATCATGACAAAGCTCTGAGCGACTTGAAACGCGTCCCGGAGCTGGTGGGTCACGAGGACCGAGGTCACCCCCTCGAGGTCCCGGAGCTTCACGATCAGATCGCAAATCGTCGACCCGATGATGGGATCGAGCCCGGTCGTGGGCTCGTCGTAGAGAATGAGCTGCGGCCGGTGAGCGATGGCGCGCGCGAGCGCCACCCGTCGCCTCTGGCCTCCGGAAAGATCGGACGGCATCCGATCGTAGTACTCCGCGAGATCGACGAACCCCAGTATGCTCGAAACCCGGCTCTCGAACTCTTCTTCGGTCAGGTCCTCGTGCTCGCGCAGGCGGAACCCCACGTTCTCGGCGACGCTGAGAGAGTCGAAGAGCGCGCCTTCCTGGAAAACCATTCCCATCCCCGCGCGGACTTTCATCAGCTCCGGCTCGTCCATCCGGCTGATATCGATCCCGTCCACCTCGATGGCGCCGGACTCGGGCTTGATGAGGCCGAGAACCAGCTTGAGGATCGTGGACTTTCCCGAGCCGCTCCCTCCGAGGATGATCTCGGTCGACCCCGCCGCCACCTCGAAGGTCGTCCCCTTCAGCGCGTAGTTGTCGGTCCCGGGATACGCGTAATAGACGTTTCGGAACGAGATGACTGGAAACGGCATGGGGTCAGGGATAGACGAACCTCAAGATGATGAGGTTGAGGAAATAATCCGATGCCAGGATCAGGATCGAGGCGGCCACCACCGACTGGGTCGTGGACTCGCCGACCCCGCGCGTTCCCCCGGTGGTAGTGAGACCCTGGTAACAGCCCACGGATACGATGATGTAGCCGAAGACGATCGGCTTCACCAGGCCCATGAACAAATCGTAGCCCCGAATGGCATCGAGGGCCGAATGCCAGTAGAGGCCGGTCGCGAGGCGGAGGGTCAAGGTTGCCACCATATAGCCCCCGACCAGCCCAACGCCGTTGCTGAGAATCGTGAGGCACGGCACCATCACCAGGCCGGCGATGAGACGCGGCGCCACGAGCTTTCGGATGGGGTCGGTGCCGAGCGATCGCATGGCATCGATCTGCTGGGTCACCACCATCGAGCCCAGCTCCGCCGCCATTCCCGACCCTACCCGTCCCGACACCATGAGCGCGGTCAAAACCGGACCGAGCTCGCGGATCATCGAAAGCGAAACCATCCGTCCCACGTAGGGTCTGGCGCCGAAGGCGTCGAGGGTCGCCGACGTCTGGACGGTCAAAACCATGCCGGTGAAGAGACCCGTGAGGCACACGATAGTGAGCGAGCCCACTCCGATCGAATCCATCTGTTCGAACGTGTCGCGCCAGTACCGCGGCCGCGACAAGAGGCTCGTGAACGCCTGGTACGAGAGCCTCGAAAACTCCTGAATGCTCAGGAGCGCGAGCTTCAATCGTAATGAGAAAGAATCGATCACATCCCTGTCCGGATCAGCTTTCGAAGAGCTCGAGCTGTTTGAGCTCTCGGATACGGTCCCGAAGCTCGGCCGCTTTCTCGAAGTCGAGCTCTTTCGAGGCCTTCTTCATTTGTTTGGTCAGCCGCTCCCGCTCGCGCTCGAGCTCCTGCGGGCTTCCGAAGAGAGGCGCCTCCTCCGCCACCCCCTGTTCGGTGCCGGAGCCGGCCTTGCCCGCCGCCACCATGCCCCCGCGGATGGACTTCACCACCGATTCCGGGGTGATGCCGTGCTTCCGGTTGTATTCTTCCTGGACGCGCCGCCTCCTTCCCGTCTCTCCGATCGCGTACCTCATCGAGCCGGTCTCGACGCCGGCGTAGAGGATCGCCTTTCCCTGCAAGTGGCGCGCGGCGCGGCCTATGGTCTGAATCAGGGACCCGCCGGATCGCAAGAAGCCTTCCTTGTCGGCGTCGAGGATGGCGACCAGGGACACCTCGGGCAGATCCAGCCCCTCGCGCAACAGATTGATGCCGATAAGCACGTCGAAATCGCCGAGCCTCAGCTCCCGGAGGATCTTGACGCGCTCCAGGGTATCGATGTCGGAGTGCAGATAGCGGCACTTCACCCCGAGCTCCGCGTAGTACTCCGTCAGGTCCTCCGCCATCCTCTTGGTCAGCGTCGTAACCAGCACCCGTTCGTTCCTCGCCGCCCGCTCCCGGATCTCGTGGAGCAGGTCGTCCACCTGCCCCGTCACCGGACGCACTTCGACCTCGGGGTCGATGAGCCCCGTGGGGCGGATGATCTGCTCCACCACCACTCCCTCGCTCCGCTCGAGCTCGTAGGGGCCGGGAGTCGCGGAAACGTAGACCGTCTGTCCGACGCGGCTCACGAACTCGGAGAAATTCAAGGGCCGGTTGTCGAGTGCCGAGGGCATGCGAAACCCGTACTGTACCAGGGTCTCCTTCCGCGAGCGGTCGCCGTGATACATGCCGCGCACCTGAGGGATGGTCTGGTGCGACTCGTCGACGATCACCAACGTGTCCTTGGACAGATAGTCCATCAGCGTGGGCGGAGGCTCCCCCGGCTTTCTTCCCGTGAAATGGCGCGAGTAGTTCTCGATGCCGTGGCAGTATCCCACTTCCTGGAGCATCTCGAGATCGAACAGCGTGCGCTGCTGGAGCCTCTGGGCCTCGAGGAGCTTCCCCTCCGAAACCAGCTGGCGGTGGAACCAGTCGAGCTCCTCGCGGATCGACTGGACGGCCTTGAGCGTGCGCTCGCGGGAGGAGACGTAGTGAGTCTTGGGGAAGATCGTCACCTTCCGCATGGGCCAGAGCTTCTTGCCGGTGAGGGGATCGAACTGCGAAATCGCTTCCACCTGGTCGCCGAAGAGCTCGATTCTGACCCCCAGGTCGTCGTACCCTGGCACGATCTCGATGACGTCCCCGCGGACGCGGAACGTGCCCCGCTTCAAGTCGTAGTCGTTGCGCTCGTACTGGATCTCGACCAGCTTCCGCAGCATCTCCGCGCGATCGACCTCGCTCCCTTGATCGAGGTGCACCAGCATCCCGTAATAGGCCTCGGGCGAGCCGAGGCCGTAGATGCAGGAGACGCTCGCCACGATGAGCACGTCCTCGCGCTCGAAGAGCGACCTCGTCGCCGACAGGCGCATCCGATCGATCTCGTCGTTGATGGTGGCTTCCTTTTCGATGTACGTGTCGCTCGCGGGGACGTAGGCCTCCGGCTGGTAGTAGTCGTAGTAGCTGACGAAGTACTCGACGGCGTTGTCGGGAAAAAACTCCTTGAACTCCTGGTAGAGCTGCGCCGCGAGCGTCTTGTTGTGGGCCATGACCAGCGCCGGGCGATTCACCGCCTCGATCACTTTCGCTACGGTGAACGTCTTTCCCGAGCCGGTCACGCCCAGGAGCACCTGGTCGCGAGCACCGGCGTCGAGGCCGCTCGCGAGCTCTCGAATGGCTCCCGGCTGATCTCCCTTCGGCTCGAAGCTCGCGGCTACGCGAAACGCGCCCGCTCGCCTCGTGGGCAACGGGTAGGTAGACATTTCTTGCGGGGGTCAGGCCATCTTCCGGCCAGCCGCCTCATGCGGGAATCGCTCCCCCGTCCTTCTTGTCGTAAATGCGGTACTCGAAGCTTTGCTCCTTCGCCTCGGCGAGGCGAACGGCCTCGTCGAAGGGAAACATGTGTACGGCATCGTAGTCGGGCGGGCAGAACTTGGCGCAGAGCTGGCACCCGATGCACGTATCCATGTTGATCTCGCAGATCTCGCCCACCGCCGCCGGCTCGGGATCGGGAACGAGGTAGATGCAGTCCTTGACCGGGCAGACGTGGATGCACATCTCGCACCCGCGGCCGAAGCATTTGCCCTGGTCGACGTATGCCAGAAGCTTCGGCTTCTTCTTGCGCGGCCCGGTGATGAGAACGTCTTGCATCCAAGTCTCCTTACTTAACGCTCGCATTATACCGAAAATCCGGAAGCGGCGAATCGGAATGGAATACAAGGGGGATAAAGGTTGAGTGATTCATCCCCCCATCTCCTCCCATCTCCCCATCCCCCTGGTATTAGTTATACTGGGGCTGACGTGGGACAGGTCGAAGCCGAAAGCAAGATCTTCCGCAAGGGGCTCGGGCTGAAACAGGAAGTTCAGGAGCCCCTGCGCAAGGACTACAAAGGACTCATCGTCGACTTCGCCCGGGCTCACGGATTCACTCTGGTCGCTTCCGAGCTCACGTTCCGGCTGGCGAAGGAGTTCGGTTTCTGCTACGGGGTCGACCGGGCGGTAGAGTACGCCTACGAGGCGCGGAGCCGCTTTCCCGGAAAGCGCATCTTCATCACCGGCGAGATCATCCACAATCCCTACGTGAACCGAAGGCTCGCGGAGATGGGGATCGAGTTCCTCGAGGGCGCGTACGGAACGACGGAGAAGTTCCTCCCGGTCACGGAAGACGACGTCGTGCTTCTTCCCGCCTTCGGCGTGTCGACGGGCGAGCTCGATATCCTGAAGCAAACCCAGGCGGTCCTCGTCGACACCACCTGCGGATCGGTGATGAACGTCTGGAAGAACGTCGAGCGCTACGCCCGTACGGGATTCACCTCGGTGGTCCACGGCAAGTACTGGCACGAGGAAACGAAGGCCACGGTCTCACGAAGCGGCCACTACCTCGTGGTCCGAGACATGGAAGAGACGGACGTCGTCTGCCGGTACATCGAAGGGCAGAGCGCTCGGGAGGTTTTCCTCGCCCAGTTCGAGAAAGCCATGTCCCCGGGTTTCGATCCCAGCGAGCATCTGGAGCGCATCGGGGTCGCGAACCAAACGACGATGCTCAGCAGCGAATCCCTGGCCATCGCCGAGGCGCTGCGGCAGGCGATGGTTCGCCGCCACGGCGAGAAGGAAATCGAGGCGCGCTTCCGCAGCTTCGACACCATCTGCAGCGCGACCCAGGAGCGGCAGGACGCCGTGCTGGAGCTCTGCCGCGAGGGGGTCGACCTGATGCTGGTCATCGGAGGTTACAACAGCAGCAACACCACGCACCTTGCGGAGATCTGCGGCCAGCAATTTCCCACGTTTCACATCTCGGACTCCGACCGGCTGATTTCTCCGAGCGTCATCCGCCACAAACCGATCCATTCCGGCCAGGAAGCGGAGAGCCTCGATTGGTTCCCAGAGGGCGCCTTGAAGATCGGAATCACCGCCGGCGCATCGACTCCCGACGCGAAGGTCGACGAATCCATAGAGCGTCTGCTCTCGTTCCGCAATCTCTCCCGCGAAGATCTCATCGGCTTTTGAGTTACCATTCGGTAAGTCCCGCCCGTCAGACGCTTTCAGCGTTTCATATATAATCGGCTCGGAGGTGCAAATGGAGGGAGCGTCGAAGCCACAACTGGAGCCTGCGATTCGAAACGATCGCGAAGTGGCCGGACGTTTCCATGGCCTCACCACCGAGAATCTAGTCGAGGCGTACCGCGTCATGCTGCTCTCGCGAAAGATCGACGATCGCGAGATCCTGCTCAAGCGGCAGAACAAGGCCTTCTTCCAGATCAACGGCGTCGGCCACGAGGCGGTTCTGGTCGCCGCGGCCATGCACCTTCGTCCCGGACGCGACTGGTGCTTCGCCTACTATCGAGACCGCGCCCTGGCCCTCGCGCTTGGAATGACGGCGTTCGAACAGCTCCTCGCGAGCGTCGGCGCCGGCGCCGATCCCGCGTCCGGCGGGCGCCAGATGCCGTCCCACTGGGGCCACAAGAACTTGAATCTCGTGACCCAGTCGAGCTGCGTCGCCACTCAGTTTCTTCACGCGGTGGGCGCGGGCATCGCCGGGCGCTACCTTCTCGGCCGGCCGGACGCCGCGCCGGCGGCACACAAGCCTTCAAGCGACGAGATCGTGTACGTCTCCGGCGGCGACGGCTCCGCGAGTGAAGGCGAGTTCTGGGAGTCGTTGAACAACGCCTGCCTCCACAAGGTCCCCGCTCTCTTCCTCATCGAGGACAACAACTACGCGATCTCCGTCCCC
Source organism: uncultured Acidobacteriota bacterium (assembly GCA_964553925.1). Lineage (GTDB taxonomy): Bacteria > Acidobacteriota > Vicinamibacteria > Marinacidobacterales > SMYC01 > DAISKN01. Next base: position 8,001 of record CAZKNR010000536.1, on the reverse strand, counting down.
GTCGAGAAACAGACCGCGGGCGGGAGCGTCTCGCGCCTGGTGCGGAGCTTCCCCGACCTCTTCGTCACCGAGTTCGACGGCTGCGACTTCGTCGAGAGCTACGCCCGGCTGATGGACGCCGTCGCCTACCTCCGGGCGGGGCGCGGTCCCGCGCTCGCCCACGCTCACGTCGTTCGGCCGTACTCGCACTCGCTTTCGGATGACGAGCGGTTCTACAAGACGGCGAAGGAGCGGGAGGCGGAAGCTAAGCGCGATCCCGTCGTGCGCATGCGACAGCTGCTCCTCTCCGAGGGTCTCCTCGACGAGCCCTCGCTCGTCGCCCTGGAGGAAGCGGTGCATCAGGAGGTCATAGAGGCCGCCGATCAGGCGCTCTCCATGCGCTGGCCACCGAAGGAAAGCTGGGGCGTCCACATGTACAGCGCTTCGGTGGACCCGGCCTCGAAAGGCTTCGAAACCGACCCCCAGTCCGGCCCCTCTCAAGAGGGCCCCTCCCAACAGGGCACGATGGTGGATCTCCTCAACGCCTGCCTCCGGGACGAGATGAGGCGCGATCCTCGCATCTTGATCTTCGGACAGGACGTCGCCGACGCCAGCCGCGAGGAGAACCTCGCCGAGGTCAAGGGCAAGGGCGGAGTCTTCAAGGTGACGTTCGGGCTTCAGCGGGAGTTCGGGAGCGACCGCGTGTGGAACAGCACCCTTGCCGAAGCGAGCATCGTCGGTCTCGCTATCGGGGCCGCGGTCCGTGGGCTGAAGCCCGTGGTCGAGATCCAGTTCCTCGACTACATCTGGCCGGCGTTCATGCAGATTCGAAACGAGCTCGCGACGTTTCGCTGGCGCTCGAACGGGGCGTTCAGCGCGCCGATGGTGATCCGGGTGCCGGTCGGCGGTTACCTCCGCGGCGGCGCCATCTATCACAGCCAGTCGGCGGAAGTGTTCTTCACTCACACCCCGGGGCTCCGGGTGGTCATGCCCTCGAACGCCCTCGATGCCAACGGTCTTCTTCGAACCGCGATCCGCTCCGACGACCCGGTCATCTTCCTCGAGCACAAGCACCTCTATCGCCAGACGTACAACAAGGCGCCAAATCCCGGTCCCGACTACATGATTCCCTTCGGCAAGGCGCAGAAGGTGCGCGAGGGCAGCACCGTCACCCTCGTGACCTACGGCGCGCTGGTGCACCGGAGCGTCGTCGCCGCCCAGAAGGCGGAGGCGCAGGGAGTATCGGTCGAGATCCTCGACCTGCGCTCGCTCGCTCCTTACGACTGGAACGCCATCGCGGAGTCGGCGAAGAAGACCAGCCGGGTCCTCGTCGCCTACGAGGACATGAGGAGCTTCGGCTACGGAGCCGAGATCGCGGCGCGGATCGGAGACGAGCTCTTCGATTTCCTCGACGCCCCCGTCCGCCGGGTCGCGGCGAAGGACAGCTGGGTCGCTTATAACCCCGACCTCGAGGACGCGATCCTCCCGCAGGCCGCGGACCTCGAGACCGCCATCCTGGAGCTCGCGCGCTACTGAGCCCTATCGTCGATGTCTTCGATGTCCTCGACCGCGATCCTCACGAAATGTTCTGAGGAAGAGGACATCTTCCGCGGCTCGGTGCGGGGGTTCGCCCAAAACGAGATCGGACCCCACGTCTCGCGCATGGATCGCGAGATGAAGATCGATTCCGCTCTGGTGCAGAAGCTCTTCGAGCTCGGCCTCATGGGCATCGAGGTCCCCGAAACCCTCGGCGGCGCGGGAGCGACGTTTTTCATGTCGGTTCTAGCGGTCGAGGAGTTGTCCCGCGTCGACCCCTCCGTCGGGGTGATGGTGGACGTGCAGAACACTCTGGTCAATAACGCCCTCCTGCGCTGGGGGACGGCGGATCAGAAAGTTCGCTACCTCGCAAGGCTGGCGAAGGACACGGTAGGCGCGTACGCGCTCTCCGAGCCCGATTCGGGAAGCGACGCCTTCGCTCTGTCCTGCCGCGCGGTCCTCGAGGGAGACGTCTATCGGCTCACGGGCACGAAGAGCTGGATCACCAATGGCAGCGAGGCCGGGCTCTTCATCGTCTTCGCCACCGTCGACCCCGGCGCGGGCTACAAGGGTATCACCGCGTTTCTCGTCGAGCGCGACTTCGAGGGCTTCACCGTGGGGAAGAAAGAGGACAAGCTCGGCATCCGTGCCTCGAGCACCACCGAGCTCATCCTCTCGGGCGCCCTCGTTCCCCGCGCGAACGTTCTCGGCGAGGCCGGCAAGGGGTACAAGATCGCGATCGAGACCTTGAACGAAGGCCGCATCGGCATCGGCGCCCAGATGATCGGGGCCGCCTCCGGCGCCCTCGAGCACGCGATGGTTTACACCAAGGGGCGCAAGGCCTTCGGGCAGCCGATCGCGGAGTTCCAGGGCGTCCAGTTCCAGCTGGCTCAGGCGGCGACGGAGCTCGAGGCGGCGCGGCTCCTGGTCTACAACGCCGCGAGGCTCCGGGACGCCGGCCGGCCGTTTCTCGTCGAGGCGGCGATGGCAAAGCTTTTCTCCTCCCAGGTCGCGGAGCGAGTGACGTCGCTCGCGATCGAGCTTTACGGGGGCTACGGCTACACCAAGGATTTCCCCGTCGAGAAATACTGGCGCGACGCCAAGATCGGCGCGATCTACGAAGGCACCAGCAACCTTCAGCTTCAAACCATCGCCAAGTACCTGCTCAAAGATAAGTAGATGGCCGGTCACATGACGCCGGACGAGCTCCGGCGCTATGGAAAAGAGCTCGTCGACTGGATCGCCGACTACCACGAAAGGATCGAGACCTTCCCCGTCCTCTCCCGGGTCGAGCCGGGAGAGATCCGAAAGCGCCTCCCCGCGAATCCGCCGGAGGCGGGCGAGAGCTTCGAGGCGATGATGCGGGACGTCGAGGAGATCGTTCTTCCCGGCATCACCCACTGGCAGTCGCCGAGCTTCTTCGCGTACTTTCCTTCGAACTCGTCCGGGCCTTCGATCCTCGGCGAGCTCCTCTCGGCCGGCCTCGGGATTCAAGGGATGATCTGGGCCACGAGCCCCGCGGCGACGGAGCTCGAGACGCACATTCTCGACTGGCTCACCGGCATGCTCGGCCTTCCGGAGTTCTTCAAGTCCACGTCCGAGGGCGGAGGTGTCATCCAGGACACCGCCTCGAGCGCCGTCCTCTGCGCTCTTCTCGCCGCGCGCGAGCGGGCGACTTCGGGACGCTCGAACCAGGAGGGCTGCCGGGGCGACCTCGTCGCATACACCTCGACCCAGGCGCATTCGTCGATCGAGAAGGCGGCGAAGATCTCGGGCATCGGAAGCGCGAACGTGCGCCTGATTGCGGTCGACGAGAATTTCGCCATGTCCGCTCCCGCCCTCGAGGAGCGGATCCGGGCCGACGTGAAAGCGGGCCTCACGCCTTTCTTCGTGACCGCGACGGTGGGGACGACCTCTTCCAACGCCATCGACCCGCTCCCGGCGATCGGACGGATCTGCCGCGAGAACGGCCTCTGGCTCCACGTGGATGCCGCCATGTCGGGAACGGCGGCCCTATGCCCCGAGCTCCGCTACATCCAGGATGGAGTCGAGCACGCGGACAGCTACTCCTTCAACCCACACAAGTGGATGTTCACGAATTTCGACTGTGACTGCTTCTGGGTGAAGAAGAGGAAGGAGCTCATCGACGCCCTAAGCATCCTTCCGGAATACCTCCGGAACGAGGCCACGAGCTCCGGCGCGGTCATCGACTATCGCGACTGGCACGTTCCCCTGGGCCGCCGCTTCCGAGCGCTCAAGCTCTGGTTCGTGATTCGCCACTACGGCGTCGAAGGGCTCAGGCATCACGTTCGCCGGCACGTGGAGCTGGCGCAGACGTTCGCGTCCTGGGTTCGGGAAGACCCCCGCTTCGAGCTCGCCGCTCCCGTTCCCCTCAACCTCGTCTGCTTCCGGCACCGCGGAGGCGACGAGGTGAACGAGGAGCTCCTGAAGAAGCTGAACGCGAGCGGAAAGCTCTACCTCACCCACACCAAGCTCGGCTCCCGCTACACGCTGCGGATGTCGATCGGGCAGACCCACACCGAGGAGCGCCACGTCCGCGCCGCGTGGGATCTGATCCAGAGCTACTCACCGGCGTGAGCCTTACTTGGCACGCCGCCATTCCTTCAGAAACGCCGCAGCCGGACGGGTGCGACCGCGGCGTACGTCCTCTTCGCCCTTGGCGAGAAGCGGGACGAGGTTCAAGGCCTTTAGCTTCGTTTCATAGGTTTCGACGCCGATGAGAACCGCATCGGCCTTTCCATTCACCGTTACCACTACTGGCCGACCCGTTTCGCGAATCTGGTCCAGCACCGCACGAAGGCTCTTCTTGAGCTCCGAGACCGTTTTGATGTCTTGCGTCAAGCTGATAGTCATGCAGGTTCTGTCGGTCGATCCGCGGCCAATCCTCCTCGACCGCTTCCGAACTCTCCGCAGGCCAAGCATGTCATCCTTTTACCAGCCCCGGACGGGCCGCCACTCGTCGACCACGGAGTCTCCCCGGAACACGTGGTAGCGGTCGAAAAGGGCGGCGGAAAGGCAGGAATGATTGGGCACGATGCGGAGCTTCGTCCCCAGGGGGAGGGCCGGGTAGTCGATGGGAGCCGCGCCCTGGATCTTTCCATGTTCCTGCGAGATCGAGCGGACACGAAGCGAAGCCAGATGGGTTTTGCCGTCGCCTGTGAACACCTCTCCGTAACCGCAGCTCGGATCCAGGTGCGTCGGCCCCTCGTCGCGGGAGAACGCGAGCCCGCCGGCGTCGATCAGGATCTCGTTTCTCTCGGGATAATGGCTGAGCACAGTTACCAGCACGCTAAAAGCCGCGTCCGCGATGTCGCAGCTTCCGATGGCCGCCTGAAAGCGGTCGTAGAAGACGTAGTTTCCCGGCCGCGCTTCCGTTACCCCCTCGAGGGACTCGCCGAGGGAGATGGTCGGTGTCGAGCCGACGCTCACCTCTTTCGGCGGCGCCCCCGCCCGGGCGAGCTTTTCAGCGAAACGCGCCATGACGCTTCTCTCGGTCTCGGCGACGGCCCGGATCTCTTCGGCGTTCGCCGCGTGGTACGAGTGTCCCGCGTGCGTCAAGATCCCGCGGAAATCCACGTCCGCTGAGGTCGCCATGCGGAGCGCGAGGGCGACGCTCTCGCCTCGCTCCGGATCGACGCCGGCGCGATGGTAGCCGCAGTCGACTTTCAGGAACGAGGACAGACGCACTCCCTTCGCGCGGGCGCAGGCGGACATCGCCTCGAACGAGGACTCGTGGTCGAGCAGGAGATGAAGGGCGTCGATGGAGCGGCCGATCTCGACCGCCTCTTCGAGACGGGAGGCGGCGATGGGGACGCCGTAGGTGATGTCCCGGAATCCCGCGCGGGCGAAAAAACGCGCCTCGGCGAGAGTCGAGACCGTGATGCCGCCGAAGTGTCCGCGAATCTGGAGGCGCGCGGCTTCGACGCACTTGTGCGTCTTGACGTGCGGCCTCAGCTTCGCCCCCAGGTTGCCCACGCGCTCGGAAATGCGAGAAGTGTTGGCTTCGACCCGATCGAGGTCGACGAGGGCGGCGGGCGTCTTTAGCTCGTTCCAGAACATGGCGAGAATATACTACCGGTCGTGCCTTCCGGCCGTGCTCCGATCCTCGAGCGCCAGCTCGGTCTCCTGAACCAGGGCCTCGCGCTTCTCGCGGGTGAGAATTCCTTTTATCGCCGGAAGCTCGACGGCTTCCGGCTTCCGCTTTCTTCGATGGACGACTTTCGCCGGCTTCCGTTCACCGCAAAGAACGAGCTTCTCGACGACCAGGCGGCGAACCCGCCGTACGGAACGAACCTTACGTACGACCCCTCGGCCTACACCCGGATTCACTCGACCTCGGGGACGACGGGACGGCGCCTCAAGGTCCTCGACACCGAGGAGAGCTGGGCGTGGTTCACCCGCTGCTGGAAGGAGATCTATCGTGTGTTCGGCGTCGGTCCGGGGGATCGCGTTTTCGCCGCTTTCGGGTTCGGCCCCTTCGTCGGCTTCTGGGCGGGGTTCGAAGCCGCCCATCAGATCGGCGCGCAAGCGATCCCCGGCGGCGCCCAGAGCTCGCTCCAGCGGCTCGACGCGATCCTCGATTGTCGCGCGACGGTTCTGCTCGCAACCCCGACCTACGCCCTGAGACTCGCGGAGGTGGCGCGAGAGAACGGAATCGACATCGCGGGGAGCGCGGTCCGGGCGACGATCCACGCGGGCGAGCCGGGAGCGAGCATCCCGGCGACGCGAAGCTTGATTGAGTCGGCGTGGGGTGCGCGCGCGTGGGATCACGCCGGACTGAGCGAAGCGGGAGCTTGGGGCTACGAGTGCCCCGCGGGCGAAGGGATGCACGCGCTCGAATCGGAGTTCGTCGCCGAGGTGCTCGAGATCGGCGGCGACTCCCCCTCCGGCGAGGGCGAGACGGGAGAGCTCGTGCTCACGAACCTCGGACGATGGGCAGCGCCCGTCGTCCGCTACCGCACCGGCGACGTGGTTCGGCTCCGATCGGCTCCCTGCGCTTGCGGGAGCGCGTTTCTGCGATTCCCGGGAGGCGTACTCGCGCGGGCGGACGAGATGGTTCAGGTGAGAGGGGTCAACGTCTACCCTGCCGCCGTCGAGAGCATCGTCCGCGAAGAGAGCGCGATCTCCGAGTTTCAGATCGAGATCTTCGAGCGGCGCCGCATGTGGGAGATGCGGGCGGAGATCGAGGTGAGCGAGGCGTCGAAGCCCGAAGAGGTGAAATCGCGCCTCGAGAAGGAGCTCCACCGGAGGCTTGGTCTCCGTGCCGAGGTCGCGCTCGTCCCCGCGGGAAGTCTTCCGCGCTTCGAGCTCAAGGCCCGGCGCTTCCGCATAAAGCGCGAGGGATTGCAAAATAAAACGTAACGACGACGGAGAAACCCCACGGTCTCCCGCCGCCCCCACAGTTCGCCATTCGCGAGAAAGCCAGCGGAACAGGCGTTTACCGTCCCGGACCGATAGCTGGAACGCTTCTTGAAGGTCGTTCGTCGCGCCGGAAGTCCGAATATTCGAACATCCTAAACCGGGGAGTGGGGTGCCATGTCCACTACGCAATCGCACATTGTCGACGTCTTCCAGCAGTACACGCGGCTCTATAAGCTTCGCAACGAGACCGGAGGGCGCTTGAGCCCGGAGCTCCACAAAGAGTGGGTGGAAGTCACTTTCACCCTGGACAGCATCTTCTCCGGTTTGTACCGTCCGGACGCGCGGCCAGCCGAGAGCGCTCCCGCCAGTCCAAGTCGTTTCCGCAACAAGCTTCCCGTGGACTTTCTTCGCGTTCCAGCGGAGGCCGACGTGCTCTGCGAGACCCGCGACAACTTCTTCTCGGGGAAGCTCCAGGACATCAGCGTCGGCGGCGCCTACGTGCACACCATGGTTCCTTTCCGCGTCGATTGGCCGGTCCGTCTGACGTTCTGCACGTTCCGCGATCGCGAGCCTCTCGAGCTCGACGCCCGCATCGCGTGGAGCAATGCCGGCGGGGTCCGCAAGCAAGGGCTTCCGGAAGGCGCCGGAGTCCAGTTCACGAACTGCGACCCGCGCTCGCAGGTGCAGCTCAAGGACTACATCTACGAGCTCGTCGAAGAGACTCTGACCCGAGCCAACCTGCTCTGATTTCAGCGTAGAATGACCGGGCGATGACGCCCGAACCCTTCGCTCTCCATCTGGCGAAAGACTGGATGACCGCCGCCCTCTCGCAGGCGGAGAAGTCCTGGAGCGAGGGCGGGATCCCCATCGGGTCCGTCCTCGTCCATCCCTCCGGCGAAATCGTCGCCTCCGGACACAACGAACGCGTTCAGACGGGGGACCCGACGGCGCACGCGGAGATGGTGGCGATTCGACGCGCGGGGAGACGCCGCGACTTTTGCGAGCTCACCCTGGTCTCGACGCTCAGCCCGTGCTCGATGTGCTCCGGGACCGCGGTCCTCTATCGCATTCCCGTCGTGGTCATCGGGGAGAATCGGACGTTTC
>CAZKNR010000535.1:0-2168 GCA_964553925.1 uncultured Acidobacteriota bacterium | reverse complement strand
CCAGCCCGTCCAGCCCGTCCAGCCCGTCCAGAACGTCCAGCCCGTCCAGAACGTCCTGAAGCGCGCGCTCGCGCAAGGAGGCGGAGCGGTTCTCGCCGTTGCGGGAAAACGGAGCGCGTACTACAACAAGAACCGTGCCTGCCCGCGGTGCGAGCGGAGCTACGAGGAGCCGGACCCGCGCCTCTTCTCCTTCAACAGCAAGTACGGCGCCTGCCCCGAGTGCGACGGGATGGGGTCGAAGGAGAGCTTCGACGAGCTCCTTCTCGTTTCTGACCCCAGCCGCAGCCTGGCTTCAGGTGCTCTCGCCGTCCTCGCCGCCGCGCCGAAGCGGCTCCCCGGGCTCGTCAGAACGAGGCTCCGGCACGTTCTCCCCGAGCTCGGGATCGACCCGTACCGCCCGTGGCGGCGCATCGCCTCCGAGAAGAGAGAAGCACTTCTCTCGAAGCTGGTCTCCTGGCTCGAGCCCCTGTACCAGGACTCTCAAGGCGAGGTCCGAGAGTATCTCTTCCAGTTCCGCTCGGAAAAAGCCTGCGCCTCGTGCGGCGGCGCAAGGCTCCGGGACGTCGCCCGCGCGGTCGCGATCGGAGGACTCGGGCTCCACCAGGTTTCCGATTTCACTCCCGGTGAAGCGCTCGCGTTTCTCGACCGGTTCCGGCGAACGGAGATTCGAGAGGGCAAGCGCGCGGAGGCGGTGTCGGCCCCGATCCTGAAGGAGCTCGAGTCGCGATTGAAACTGCTGCTGAAAGTGGGCCTCTCGTACCTGCAGCTCTCCCGAAAGGCGACGACTCTCTCGGGAGGGGAAGCCCAGCGCGTTCGCCTGGCGGCGCAGCTGGGATCGCGCCTGCGCGGAGTCTGCTACGTTCTCGACGAGCCCACCATCGGACTTCACCCGCGCGATCACGCCCTCCTGCTCGCGACGCTCCGGGAGCTTAGAAGCGGCGGTAACTCCGTCCTCGTCGTCGAGCACGACGAAGACACGATTCGGAGCGCGGATCACGTCATCGACCTCGGCCCGGGCGGAGGGAGCGAGGGCGGGCGGATCGTGGCGCAGGGAACGCCGGCCGAGATCGTCGCAAACCCCGCCTCCGTCACCGGACGACACCTGAACCGGCCGAGGGCGCGCCTGCGGAAGCCGCGTCCGCTCGAGGGCGCTAAGTTTCTCGAGGTCAGAGGCGCGAGGGAGAACAACCTCAAGAACCTCGGCGTGCGGTTTCCTCTCGAGCGGCTGACGGTCGTCACCGGGGTTTCCGGCTCGGGCAAGAGCACGCTGGTGCAGGGCGTGCTGTACCGCGGGGTGTACCGTGCGCTTGGCGGAAGCGCCCTTCCCGGCGAGCACGACGAGATCTCGGGCGTCGAGCGGCTTTCGCGCGTTCTCGAAGTCGATCAGACGCCGATCGGAAAAACGCCCCGGTCCATTCCCGCCTCCTACGTCGGCTTCTTCGGCGAGATCCGGCATCTGTTCGCGTCGACCACGGAATCGAGGATGAAGGGTTATACCCCAGGACGCTTTTCCTTCAACGTCAGCGGGGGACGCTGCGAGGCCTGCGCCGGACAGGGCACGATCAAGATGGAGATGAGCTTCCTTCCGAACGTCTACGTGCGGTGCGAGAGCTGCCGCGGCCGGCGTTTCAACGAGGAGACTCTCTCCTCGACTTTCCGGGGGAAGAACATCCACGAAGTGCTGTCGATGACGCTCGCCGAAGCGGAGGAGCTCTTCCGGGCAATCCCGTCGATCCACCGGCCTCTGTCGCTTCTGAACGGGATCGGCCTCTCCTACCTCACTCTGGGTCAGCCCTCGAACACTCTTTCCGGGGGCGAAGCCCAGCGCATCAAGCTCGCGTACGAGCTCTCGAAGCCTTCCCGCACGGGAACGCTCTACGTGCTCGACGAGCCCACGACCGGGCTTCATCTCGGCGATATCGAGAAGCTCGTGCGGGTGCTCCACGAGCTCGTGGACTCCGGGGCGACGGTCGTCGTCATCGAGCACAACCTCGACGTCGTCGCCGAAGCGGACTGTGTCGTCGATCTCGGACCCGAAGGCGGCGATCGCGGCGGCCGGCTCATGTCCTGGGGTCCGCCTGCGGTCGTGATGAGGCAACGGCGGTCACAAACCGGGAAGTTCCTGCGGGAGCGCCTCGAAGGGGCGCGGGTCAGCGCGGCGTCTTAGT
>CAZKNR010000534.1:0-9782 GCA_964553925.1 uncultured Acidobacteriota bacterium | reverse complement strand
TTTCTTGAATCGAATCCAACGACATAGCCCCGGTCGTCGAAGAGAAGGGAGTTGGCGAAAAGATGGTGGGAACTGAGGCCGAGCGTCTCCAGCACCGGCCCGATGAACTCCTGAAACCCGTTCGAGAGCACGTAGATTTGATTTCGGTAGTTCTTGAAGAAGAGTCGATTCCTTTTGACCGACGGTGTGATCGAGCGCCTGAGCACGCGAATGAGGCTATCGACGTGTTTTCGATGGGCGCTCGCAAGCTCGAGGCGAAGGGCGATTCCTTCCGCCATGGACATCTTGCCGGTAGCCGTGAGCTCGGTGATGCGCTCCACTTCGCGCAATCTCTCGGCTCGTTCGGGGTGGTGCTTGAGGGAGATGCGCGCGAGCTCAGGAAGGGATTCAACCTGTACCAGTGTGCTGTCGAAATCGAAGACGAAGTTTCGGGCCGGCTGCCTCACAGGTAGATTTCCAGGAACTCCAGGATTTTTTCCACATAAGCCCAGGCCGCTTCGGGATGGAGATCGTGCCGATAGGTCGCGCGGGCTTCCTCACCTTTGAAGATGTACTCTTGAAGACGGTAGTCGGGTCGCTGTCGTAATGCGTCGAAGAATGTTCTCTTCGTCGAATAGGGAACGAGGGGATAGATCTCGCCGTGAAACGACAAGAGGGGAGTTTGGACTCGGCTCACACTACCGACGGGCGAGAGCTCACGATACAAAGCGAGGTTCCCTCGAAGGGGTCCGATCTCGCGCTCCAGGTAGGTCTTGCCCTCTTCCGTGGTCTCGCGATAGAGCCCTTCCAGGTCCGGCATTCCCAGCGCTTCGATGGCGCAAGCGAACAAATCCGGATATCGAGTGATCGCCGCGAGCGTGAGAAAGCCGCCGTAGCTCACTCCCCAGATTGCCGCCCGGTCGTCTCGGATTTCGGGGCGCTCCATCACGCGTTTGGTTCCGTTGATGAGATCCTCGAGATCGCCCCGCCCCCAATCGCCGTCGTTCAAGCTCTCGAACTCCCGGCCGAAGCCGCTCGAGCCCCGGACATTGGGCGCGAAAACCGCATACCCGCGCTGAACGAGCAGCTGAACAAACGGGTGCCAGCTGTTCTGCCACTGCGATGTGGGGCCGCCGTGCGGTGTTACAAGAACTGGAACCGGCTTGTCGGCAGTAGCGATTGCAGGGACGTAGAGATATCCGGTGATCTCGCGCGAATCAAAGCTAGGGAAGCGCAAGAGCTCGGGTCGAGCCATCTTCCGGACGTCGAGGTCCGCAGGGAGGGTGTCACTCGCTCTTTCCCTGCCGCCTTCAAGAGGGTAGACCCAGACGTCTCGCGAATAGTTCCAAGCCTCGAACAGGCTCAGCACGGCTTTTCCGTCCGGCCTCCAGAGGGGATGGGTATGGGTTCCGTTTCTCAGGGAGAGCGTTCGCTTCCGCCCGGTCTCGAAATCGTGGACCCATAGCCTCGTATCGCCGTCCTGGTTCTCCAGATAGGCGAGGAATCGGCCATTGGGACTGAACTCTGGTTCGGTCAGTTCATACCGTGTTGTCGAAAGCCGCTCGGGAGCACCGCCCTGTACTGACAACAGATAGACCGTCCTTTGTCCAGGCTCGTCGGAAACGAAGGCGATCTTCTTCCCGTCGGGCGACCAGCGTGCTTCGGAACTGTCGCCTTGCCAATTCTCGGGTAAGGGCTCGGATATCTCTCCGCTCCGGACGGCTACGATTCCGATTCGCCGGTTCCGGTGCCGCCCTCCTCCCAGGCTGACGGCAATCCGTTCCCCGTCGGGAGACCAGCGCGGGTCCTCTTCGTCGAAGGGGACACGAGTGAGCTCCTTCGGTTCGGTTTTACCGTCGGTGGGGGTTATCCATAAGTCCCAACCCGTATCCCCATCGGCCCGTGACAGGTAGGCGATGCTGGAGCCGCTCGGCGACCACCGAGGTTGCTTCGCTTCGTTTTCCTGGCGAACCAAAAGCCGCGCGTTCGCCCCTTTCTCGTCGGCGACGTAAAGCCGAAAGCTGCGGTGACGATTCGAAACGAAGGCAAGGGTGTGTCCGTCAGGCGACCAGGCTGGATCGCGATCGGCCGTTCCTTTCGTCGTCGGAATGGAGGCCCCCGAAGTCCCGTCTCCCGGCAACAGCCAAATCGCTTCGGTTCCGAGAACGGATATGTGCAACGCGAGCCGCTTTCCATCGGGAGCGAGGGCGAAGCTGGAGATGACGGGCGTGCGCAGAATGTGCGGAATGGTGAGCGGCTCGCTTGGCTCGATTGGCTGGAGACGCTCGGCACCGGCATTCGATACAGCGGCAATCACCGCGAGGAGGGCCAGCATCGTCATCGGCTCGCCGAGTATAATGCCAGTTTTACTTGATTGATCTGGTGAGGAGTTTGCCCAATATGGAACCGATCTTTTTCGCGTCTCACCCGAGTCGATACCGCCACTGGAACCTAACGGTGGATGGCGAGGTCGCGACGCTCGCCCTGAGCGTTCGAGAGGATGGAGGCCTGCGGCCCGGCTATCAGCTCAAACTCAATAGCTACGACCTTGGAGTCGACATCGAGCTCGCGGACGCGGTCGAGCGCCTTCGGTTCGAGCACCCCGCGGTCAAAGGAGTTGTTCTGACCAGCGCTCGGGACCGCGTGTTCTCGGCTGGGGCGAACATTTACATGCTCGCTGGCTCAGGGCACCCTTTCAAGGTCAATTTCTGCAAGTTCACGAATGAGACCCGGTTGAGCCTCGAGGAGGCTAGTCGTGAGAGCGGCCAAAAATATCTTGCAGCACTCAATGGAATCGCCTCCGGAGGCGGATACGAGCTAGCTCTTGCCGCTGATGAGATTCTGCTAGTTGATGATGGCAATGCCGCCGTCGCCCTTCCGGAAGCTCCCCTCCTCGCAGTGCTGCCTGGAACCGGGGGGCTCACCCGCCTCGTTGACAAGAGGAGGGTACGTCGCGACCGGGCAGACGTGTTCTCGACGCTGGTCGAGGGAATCAAGGGGAAGCGCGCAGTGGACTGGGGCTTGGTGGACGCGCTCGCGCCCCGCAGCAAGTTCTCTGAGGTCGTACGCGAACGCATCAAAGCTCTGGCAGCCGGATCGAATCGACGCGGCAACGGAAACGGAATCGTGCTCGAACAATTGGATGCCACCTATTCCGAGACGGCGCTCAACTACCCCCACGTCCGGGTGACCATCGATTCTGAAAGGCGCCAGGCGGAGATTCTGGTCCGCGGACCGGCTGGGCAACAGCCGCAAACCCCGGAGGGGATCCAGGAGGTTGGATCCTCCTATTGGCCGCTCGCCATGGCGCGGGAGCTCGATGATGCCATCCTTAACCTCCGGTTCAATCATCCGACCGCTGGCCTCCTGGTGTTTCGCACAGAGGGAAGCCCCGAAGCCGTGATCGAAGTCGATCGCGTCCTGGACCAGAACTCGGACCACTGGCTGGTCCGTGAAATCCTCCTGAAGCTCCGCCGGACGTTCAAACGCATCGACCAGACCGCGCGGAGTCTCTTCGCCTTCATCCAGCCCGGGTCCTGTTTCGCAGGAACGCTCTTTGAGCTCGCTCTCGCCGCCGACCGGAGCTACATGCTCGCCGACCCGGCCAGGCCCGCGCGGATCGGGCTCAGCCCGCTCAATCACCGGTGGTTCCCGATGGGGAGCGGACTCTCGCGGCTCGAGACCCGCTTTCTCGGCGACCCGAACGCGCTCGCGAAGGCCCGCGAGCACCAAGGACTCATCGGCCCCGGGGAAGCCCTCGAGCTCGGCCTCGTCACCTTCGCTCCCGACGAGCTCGACTGGGACGACGAAGTCCGCATCGCCTGCGAGGAGCGGTGCGGCTTTTCCCCCGACGCGATGACGGGCATGGAGGCTTCTCTTCGTTTCGCCGGGCCCGAGACCATGGAGACCAAGATTTTCGGCCGGCTCACCGCCTGGCAGAACTGGATTTTTCAGCGACCGAATGCCGTTGGCGAGACGGGAGCTCTGACGCTCTACGGCAAGCAGACCCTGCCGGAATTCGATTGGAGGAGGACCTGAACATGGAGCTCGACGCCAAGATTCCCAACAACGTCAACCTCTCGTCCGACCCGAAGCTGCAGCGAGCCCTCGAGAAATGGCAGCCCCGCTTCCTCGACTGGTGGATGGACATGGGCCCCGAGGGGTTCCAGAACGACGACGTCTATCTCCGCACCGCGATCTCCGTCGACCCCTCGGGATGGGCGCACTACGACTACGTGAAAATGCCTGACTACCGCTGGGGTATCTTTCTCACCCCCCCGCAGCCCGGGCGAGTCATCGGCTTCGGCGACAACGAGGGCGAGCCCGTCTGGAACGAGGTCCCGGGCGAGTTCCGGACCCAGCTCCGCCGCCTCATCGTTACCCAGGGGGACACCGAGCCCGCGAGCGTCGAGCAGCAGCGACGCCTTGGGAAAACCGCCCCCTCGCAGTTCGACCTGAGAAACCTTTTCCAGGTGAACGTGGAAGAAGGGCGGCACCTCTGGGCGATGGTTTACCTTCTGCATTCTTACTTCGGCCGCGATGGCCGGGAGGAGGCGGAAGAGCTTCTGGACCGCAGAAGCGGGGACCGGGACAAGCCCCGCATTCTCGGAGCTTTCAACGAGCCGTGCGATGACTGGCTGAACTTCTACATGTTCACGATGTTCACCGACCGCGACGGAAAGTATCAGCTCCTCGCGCTCGCGGAGAGCGGCCTCGACCCCCTCGCACGGACCACGAAGTTCATGCTCACGGAAGAGGCGTTTCACATGTCGGTGGGTGAGACGGGCGTCGGACGAATCGTCGAGCGCACGGCTCAGCTCATGCGAGAGACGAAAGACGACGACGTCCGTAAGCATGGCGCGTTCGATCTCCCGACCATCCAGAAGTACCTCAACTTCTGGGTGAGCGTATCGTCCGATCTTTTCGGCGGCGAGATTTCAACGAACGCGGCGCAGTACTTCGCCGCCGGTCTCAAAGGTCGTAACCGCGAGGAGAGCTACGACGAGCACAAGCTTCTGGGCGCGTTCTACCCCATGGAGGTCCCGAAAGAGGGAAGGCTCGTGACCGAAGAGATTCCTCTCCGCAACGCCATGAACGAGGTCCTGAGGGATGACTACATCGAGGATTGCCAGCGCGGCGTCGATCGATGGAACAAGACCCTCGAGGACGCGGGACTTTCGGATCGCCTCAAGCTTCCGCACCGCCGGTTCCACCGGCAGATTGGAGTCTACTCGGGGCTCCACTTCAGCCCCGAGGGCGCAACCATTTCCGAGGCGGAGTGGAATCGAAAGCGCGGCGAATGGCTTCCGACCGATGAAGACCAGGCGTTCGTGAAGAGCCAGATGCACCCCGTGAACGAGCCCGGTAAGATGGCGAGCTGGATCGGCCCCCCGCGGCAGGGCGTCAAGGGGAAGCCCTTGGATTTCGAGTACGTGAGGAAGGCCTGAGTCATGCCACTCGTCAACTATTCGAAGGATCGGGGAGTCGCGGTTCTCGAGCTTCATGCGCCACCGGCCAATACCTACAGCTTCGAGATGATGAAGGAGCTCGATGCCGCCATACTCGATGCGCGCATGGACGAGCACGTCCATGTGCTCGTGCTTACGGGAGCGGGAGAGAAGTTCTTCTGTTCGGGCGCCGACATCCACATGCTGAACCGCGCAACCCCCGAGTTCAAATATGCTTTTTGCCTTCACGCGAACGAGACGCTCAATCGGCTGGAGCAAACCCCGAAGCTCGTCGTCGCCGCGCTGAACGGTCATACCGTGGGCGGGGGCCTCGAGATTGCCCTCGCCGCCGACTTGCGCGTGGCCAAGAAAGACGGCGGGAAGATCGGGCTTCCCGAGGTCAAACTGGGTGTCCTGCCGGGGACCGGCGGGACACAGCGCCTCGCGAGGCTTCTCGGCCGCTCGCGGGCGATCGAGCTCATGGTCACGGGCAAGCTCATGAGCTTCGACGAGGCTCAGGCTCTCGGTCTCGTGAACGCCGTCCTCGAAGGCGAGCGGTTCCGGGAGAATGCCCTGCAGTATGCGGCGGCGTTCGTTCCTCCCCACGCGGCGTCCATGGCCGTTGGCCGGATTAAACGTGCCGTCACCTCGGGACTCGAGGGTGCATTTTCCGAAGGCCTCGCGCTCGAGCGAGAATTGCAGCAGCAGCTCTTTCGCTCGAACGACGCGCGGGAGGGCATATCCGCGCACATCGAGAAGCGCGAGCCGAGATTCCAGGGAAACTAGTCCAATGACCAAGAACATCGTGATCGCCGGAGGCGTGAGAACACCCATTGGAAAGTTCGGGGGTGCGCTGAAGTCTCTTTCCGCCGCCGACCTCGGGGTCGCTGCCGCCAGGGGGGCGCTCGAAAAAAGCGGCGTCCCGCCGGAGGCGGTGGGAGAGGTCATCTTCGGCAACGCCCGCCAGGCGGGTGCCCGCCCCAACGTCGCGCGACAGATCTGCTATCGCGCCGGCCTCGGAGAGTCGGTGCCCGCGTACACCATCAATAAGGCCTGCGGCTCGAGCCTGAAAGCGATCATCAACGCCTACGGCGCCGTCGCTCTGGGAGATGCGGAGGCGGTTCTCGCGGGCGGCACGGAGAGCATGAGCAACACTCCGTACCTTCTCCTGGACGCCCGCTGGGGTCAGAAGCTAGGGAGCTCCGAGGTGGTAGACGGAATGTACCGCGACGGGTTCCTCTGTCCGCTTTGCGGACAGCTGATGGGGGAGACGGCGGAGACCCTCGCCGACCGCCACCGCATCAGTCGTGAAGAATCCGACCTCTACGCACTCGAAAGCCAGCATCGATGCGAGCGAGCGCGGAAAGAGGGGCGTTTCCTCGCGGAAGTCGTCCCCGTGGAAGTGAAAGGGCGCAAGGGCGAGGTCGATCGGATCTCGACGGACGAGCATCCTCGCGACGGTGCGACGCTCGAGGGCCTTCAGAAGCTCGCACCCGTCTTCCGGAAAGACGGAACCGTGCACGCTGGAAACTCTTCGGGCATCACCGACGGCGCTGCGGCCGTCGTGGTCCTGAGCGAGGAGAAGGCGCTCGGCCTCGGCGTCGAACCGATGGCGCGGATTGTCGGCTATGCATCCGCGGGAGTGGACCCTGCGGTGATGGGTATCGGACCGGTTCCCGCCGTGCGCAAGCTTCTGGCGAAAACCGGGCTCCGTCTCGAGGATATCGACCTCATCGAGCTCAACGAAGCTTTCGCCACCCAGGTGATCGCCTGCCACCGGGAGCTCGGTTTCGATCCCGAGCGATTGAACGTGAACGGGGGAGCCATCGCTCTGGGGCACCCGATTGGGGCCACGGGAGCCCGAATCGTGGTCACCCTGGCTCACGAAATGCTCAGGCGAAAGGCAAAGCGCGGGATCGCGACCCTCTGTATCAGTGGGGGGATGGGCCTGGCCCTGCTCCTCGAATCTCTATAGGCCCAGCTTGCCTGCTTCGCGACCGAGGACCGGCGGGAG
This sequence comes from uncultured Acidobacteriota bacterium, assembly GCA_964553925.1. Classification (GTDB taxonomy): domain Bacteria; phylum Acidobacteriota; class Vicinamibacteria; order Marinacidobacterales; family SMYC01; genus DAISKN01. Next base: position 2,342 of record CAZKNR010000534.1, on the reverse strand, counting down.
GCAGTCCGGGTGTTTCTGGAGAAGCGGCGCCCGGTGTTCAAGGGGGAAGTGACATGATTGATTTCCGCCTGAGCGACGATCAGAAACAGTTTCGAGACCTCGCCCGCGAGTTTGCCCGAAATGAGATTGTGCCGAGAGCCCGCCACCACGACGAGACCGGCGAGTACCCCATGGACATCTGTCGAAAGGCGTGGGAGCTCGGGCTCATGAATACCCACATCCCCGCGGAATACGGGGGGCTCGGGCTCGGGGTCCTGGAGGGGTGCCTCATCGCTGAGGAGATCGCCTGGGGGTGCACCGGGATCGGCACCGCCATGGAGGCGAACACCCTGGCGCAATGCCCGGTGATTGTCGCCGGCACGGAGGAACAAAAGAGAAAGTGGCTGAGCCCGCTCACCGAGGAGTTCCGCCTCACGGCCTACTGTGTCACCGAGCCAGGCGCCGGGAGCGACGTTCAGGGCATCCAAACCTTGGCGACCCGTCACGGCGACGACTACGTTCTCAACGGGAGCAAGATGTGGATCACGAACGGGGGCGTCGCCGACTGGTACTTCGTCCTCGCCTACACCGACCCGGCCCAGAAGTACCGGGGGATGAGCGCCTTCATCGTCCCGCGGGAGACGGAGGGCGTCGTCGTCGGAAAGAAAGAGAACAACATGGGGCAGCGCGCGTCCGACACCCGGGCGGTGACGTTCCAGAACGTTCGGCTCCCACTCGAGAACCGGCTCGGGGAAGAGGGTGACGGATTTCGCGCGGCGATGACCGCTTTCGACCACTCGAGGCCCGTCGTCGCGTCGGCGGCGGTCGGGCTCGCCCAGTCGGCCTGCGATCACGCCGTCGCTTACGCCAAGGAACGGAAGACTTTTGGCGTCCCCATCTACAAGCACCAGGCCATCGGGTTCCTCATCGCCGACATGGCCTGCGCCATCCAGGCGGCCCGGCTCCTCGTCTGGCAATCGGCCTGGACCATCGACCAGGGTAAGCGCAACACCCGTGAAGCCGCCTTCGCGAAGCTCTTCGCCGCCGACACCGCCGTAAGGGTCGCCACCGACGCCGTCCAGGTCTTTGGCGGGAACGGATTCAGCAGAGAGTACCCGGTGGAAAAGCTCTACCGGGACGCGAAGATCTACCAGATCTACGAGGGGACGAGCCAGATCCAGCGGCTCATCATCGCCAAGGAGATTTTCGAGCGCTAAGCTCGGAAGCCTTCTCAGCGCATGAGGGCGGAGCGATCGACGCCGTCCACGTCGTCCGGCGACTCCACACCGAGGAGCGAGGCGATCGTCACCGCGAGGTCTACGGTCGCGATTCGCTCCTCGACGCTCCGGGGCAGAACTCCGGGCCACAAGATGATTCCCGGCACATGGGTATCGTACTCGTAGGGAGAGCCGTGAGTCGTGCCGTCGTGATCCTCGATGAGCCCCTCCCTGAACTGCACGAACAGGTCGGGGCTGCGTCCGGGGTAGAAGCTCCGCACGAACTGCAGGAGCGTTGGATCGACGACTCCTTTCGCGTTGTCGATCGCGCTTCGCGTGAAAACGCGAGCGACTCCAGGGCACGCCAAAAGCTCCTCCGCCACGAGCGCCTCTGCGGCTTCCCGTTTCACGTTCTCCTTCGCGAGGGCCTTGTCGTCGAAGTGGAGCGGCGCCAGGAACCAGCGCGGCTTTCCCGCGCGCGCGATGCAAGAGAGGTCCGTCCTCTTAAGCCGTCCGCCGGGACGACCATGCCGAGCCTCGTATTCCGGTAGGGGCGCGACGCCGTGATCGGCCGACAGCACCACCGCAATCCGCTCGAGCCCTATCGTTCGATCGAGGAAGCGGAAGAACGCCCCGAGCTCGCGATCGAGCCGCAGGACGGCGTCGAGGAGCTCGCGGCTGTTGGGGCCGTAATCGTGGCCTACGGAGTCGACACTCGAGAATCCGAGCGCGAGAAAATCGGTCGCATCATCGGCTCCGAGCTTTTCCTCGCGCACCAGGGTTTCCGCGAACGCCAGGAGATAGGACTCTAGCAACGGTGTTTCGAAGAGTGCGTGGTAGAAGCCGGAATCCTCCGAGAGCGTGCCTTGGCCCAAGACCTTGGGAACACCGGAATCCGCGGCGCCCGCGCCGGAGGCCTCGATCTTCATCGAGATGCGCAGAGTTTCGGGGACCCAAAGCGCCTCCCATGTCCGTCCGAAGTAGCCGTCGGCGAGCCGCCGCGCATGGAATTCCCTGACCCAGGCGGGGTACTCATCCATGTAGTACCGGCTCGTCACCCACTGGCCGCTCTCACCGTCGAACCAGTACGCGCCGTCCGCGTTCTTGCCCCCCATGAGCACCGCCGACCGATCCTTCCCGCCCGCG